>JAOPUT010000300.1 GCA_025963385.1 Mycobacterium sp. | reverse complement strand
CTGCTGCGCAGCGCCGATGAATCCGTACGCCTTGAGCCGCAGCTCCTTCGGTGGAGGGAGGGCATCATCGTCGGCGGCGAAGGCGAACCAGAGCTCGACTGCGCGCGTCGGGAATTCATCGCGGTACTTCTTGAGCGGGCCGGCCTCGGACTCGACGGCGAGCAACCGCACCACCCGCGGATCGCTCAAGAGCGCGCGCGTGTAGACCGTCAGGGCGGGCCGGGGGTCGCGACCGGCACCGGCCTCGATCGCCGGAGCAACCGCTGGGATGAGATTGCTCGTCACGTGTTCGAATACGGCGTCGGCGAGTGTGTCGATTGACGCGAAATTCTCGTAGAAGTACCGCTTGGTCAGTCCTGCCTCGGCGCAGACGTCTACGATTCCGACGGCTGCGACTCCCCGCGTTCCGAACAGCTGCAGTCCGGCGTCACACTATTCGTGCACGGCGTGGTCACCAGCATCTTTGGCGACCGGCGCGGTGAGCAGGTGGTGGTCGGCGACGACCTTTTCCAGCGCGGCCACCCAGTGGTCGTAGTACCGCCAGTCACCCCGTGCGGTATCCGGCGCGCCCTCCCACTCCTCGATGTTCTGAATTAGGTTCTGCTGGAAGTCTTCCCAGTCGTAGTGGCCGAACTCCGCCAGCGCCAGCGCCAGCCCG
The DNA here is from genome assembly GCA_025963385.1 of Mycobacterium sp. Taxonomy (GTDB): domain Bacteria; phylum Actinomycetota; class Actinomycetes; order Mycobacteriales; family Mycobacteriaceae; genus Mycobacterium. Next base: position 6,004 of record JAOPUT010000300.1, on the reverse strand, counting down.
AACGCTCGCCGCTGCCAGTCGTGGTCGAACTGCGGTGCGGCCTGATCGGTCGTGCAGGTCTCGTGCAACCGCATCCTGACGTCGCCGGTCATGTCGCTGGCCCCGCCAGCGCAACCCCCATCATCGATTCGGTGGTAACCAGGTCCATCAGCAGCTCATTAGTGAAATTCTCTGTACCAGAAGGCCGTTCGGGTATCACGAACCACCGTGAGACGCCGCTGGCGTCCCAAACCCTGATCTGGGTGTCGTCGGGCAGGTCGACGCCCACCTCGGCGAGCACCTTTCGTGGCTCACGGGCCGCCCGCGCCCGGAAGACCGGGTCCTTGTACCAATAGGGCGGCAGCCCGAGCACCGGCCACGGGAAACACGAACACAGCGTGCAGATCACAAGGTTGTGCACACCGGGGCCATTGGCCACCGCCCGCAGGTGCTCACCCTCGGCGCCGGCCATTCCCAGTGGCAGGTCCAGCTCGGCGATCGCGGCTGGGGTGTCGGTCACCACGCGCTGCGCGAAGCCCGGATCCGTCCAGGCCGTGACGACGATCTTCTTTCCGTTCAGCGGCGTCATCTCCGACTCGAAGTAAGCGAGGACCTTGTCCACCGTCTGCCCGGTGATTACGCCCTTCTCGATCAACAGTGATTCCAGCGCCGCGACCTTCGCCGCGCTGGAGTCCTCGCGATTGGGCGGATAAGCGAACTGGCCGTTCACGCGGCGCTCTCGATCCCTCGAAGGTATGCCTCGAAGAGTTCGGCGTAGACGGTCATCGGACCGTCTTCGGCGCGCTCGCCCCACAACTCGTCCGGGCCGAACGCGACGACGTAGACCGGCATTGGATCCCCGATGCCGTCACCGGTCTGATGGAAGTACCCGTAGTCATCCTCGAACACCCGCTCGACGGTGCCCTCCCGGCCACGCAGATACCCGGGCAGCCGAGTGTGCGCCGCCGCAGGCACGTTCGCGATGCGCACCCGCGCGCCGACGGCGAACTTGGGTTGCGCAACGTCACCACGCGGGCTGTCGCCCTTCCGCAGGTAATCCCCCACTTGGTCGTCGATCGCGAGGTCACCGTCCGTCCGTGTCGGTTGGGCGGTCAGTTCCGCTGCCCGCGCTGCTAATTCGTCTTCACTGACATAACCATTGTCGATCAAGAACCCGGTGATGCCGCCGAGCCACTTTTCGTAGTAGCGGAACTTGAAGTAGTCGAGCGGGTTCAGCTCTTCCGCGCAGGTACGCAGGTCAGCCCAGGTCCATTTGTCTCGGAAGGCGGTTGGCACGTCGGAGATCGGGTAGCGCGGCAGCGCAGAGCCGAGGTGATTGCTAAGCCCCATCATCGCGACGTGGATGCCGAAGATCCGCTCCTCCCACTCCTCGACGAAAACCCGCTTCTCGAGGCTCAGCGGCCCGGGAAACCCTTCCAGCCCGCCCAGATAGTGCTGCAGCTTCATGGCGCCAGACCGCCTTCCGCCTTCGTCTGGGTGTTCCATGGCCGGTAGCCCCGGCCACCTGTTTAGGACATTAGCCCGAACGGGGCAAGCGTCAAGAGCGGATTTGATGCCCACGTCGGATCACAGACGTACGCCTTCGCCCCGGCATGCCCGAGGCAGGCGGGCTGACCTCGCGAGCTGCTGCGCATGCTTCGGCAGTTCACCGGCATGAACGTCGTGGGCGTTGAGGTCACCTGGGTCGCACCGGCTTGCGATCACACCGAAATCACCTGTGTGGCAGCCGCAATCGTGCATTTCAATCTGTCGTGGCCGACCTCGGGAACAACCGACCGCCTACTGCCCCACCACGGTCACGTCGGGCATGTGGGTGCGTTGCGCCCACTGGAAGACCTGCCACGCCGCCGCGATGCGTTTGCCGCCGTCAGTCGTTCCCGAGGTTGACCTCTTCGTCGTCGAAGATCTCGTGGTCGCCGAAGAACGCGCACGCCTCTGTGAGATCGGCTCGAGTTTGGTGACACTCGCCGAGAACGGTGTCCCGTAGGGCGTATGGCAATGGGCCGCGGAGACGAGCTCGGCTCGAGCCTCGTGCAGCGGGGCGTGGAGGTAGTAGGCCGCCATGTCGATGTGACCACCGCCCTCGACCGTAGCGCCCAAGCCAGAAACAGTCCGGTCGTTCCGGGCCGCGGGCCGAGATGTGCCCGTCCCCGAGCGAGCCCCAACCCATCGCGCCGAACACGCGGTACGCCAGCGCGGTCGTAGGCCGCCGGGTCGAGGAAGCGCCGATCCGGGTCAGCCATCGGTGTCGGTACGGACGTCGGCGAACCAGTCGGCCGACGGCAGCCACAGCACGTCGCAGTAGTCCACGACACGGCGCCACGCACCGACTAATTCCACGGGAAAAGCCATAAATGCCTCTCATGTGCCGAGTCACCACTTTTTCGATATAGTATCGAAAACGTTTTTAATTGCTCCCCGATCGAACGGAGTACCCGTGCCGAATCGTCCCCGTGTGCTCGTGCTCGCTGAGCACAACCCGGAACTGTCGCCGCCGCCGCTGCACCTCATCCCCAGCGACGTCGAGGTCGTCGCAGTCGGCTCGGTTCCGACCGACGAGGAACTGGCCGGGGCGCCGGTGCTGTACATCTGGGACCACCGCTTCGCCGACCTCGGCCCGCTCTTGCGCCGGACGGACGAGCTCCGCTGGGTGCACGCCGCGTCAGTCGGAGTCAATCGGCTGATCTGCCCAGAATTGGAGGCGGTCACGCTCACCAACTCACGCGGCGTGTTCGACACGACGATCGCGGAGTGGGTGCTCGCCGCGGCGCTCGCGCACGTCAAGGGGTTGGGTGACAGCTGGGCGCTGCAACGCGAGCACACCTGGCAGTACCGCACGACGGGTCGACTGGCCGGCACCCGCGCCGCGGTGGTGGGTACGGGCTCGATCGGCCGGGCCATCGCTGACCGGCTCGCCCGCCTTGACGTCCACGTCACCCTGGTCGGTCGCACCCCACGCAACGACCCGGAGTTCGGAACGATCCGTAGCTCGGACGATCTGGTCGGGATCGCCGCGGACGTCGACCTGCTGGTACTCGCCGTGCCGCTCACGCCGGCCACCACCGCGCTCGTCGGCGCCGACGTGCTGACTGCGCTCGGGTCGCGCGGATTCCTCGTCAACGTTGGGCGTGGACCGACCGTGGTGGAATCCGACCTGGTCGACGCGGTGGCGACCGGCACGATCGCAGGCGCCGCGCTGGACGTGTTCGAGATCGAGCCGCTGCCGGCGGATTCACCCCTATGGTCGATGCCGAACGTGCTGGTGTCGCCGCACATGTCCGGCGATTACGTCGGGTTCGAGACAGACATGATGACCGTCTTCACCGACAACCTCGATCGCTGGCTGCGTGACAAGCCATTGCACAACGTCGTCGACCCGGCCGTCGGCTACGTGCCGCACTGAGCGCTCCCAGCCAGAGCATGCCGCTCAAGAGACCCGTGCGGTAGCCGGGCGTAGCGGCCCGTTGCCTGCACCGCTGCTTGCGATCGCGGCGGCGATCGCATCGAGGTCGTCGTCGGTCAGCCGAAGACCGGCCGCGTCGAGCCAGTCGTCGAGCTGCGCCGGGCGCCGTGCCCCGACGATCGCCGCGGTGACACCGGGCCAGCGCAGGGTCCATGCGATTGCCACGCTCGACGGGCTCGTCGAGAGCCTGGCCGCCACCTCCGTAACGGCCGCGGCGACACCCAGGTTGGCGGGCAGCGCTGAGGTGAAGTCGGCTTCGCCGAGGCGCCAGTCACCGGGCGCCAGCCGCGACGGGTCGAACGTGCCCGATAGCAGGCCCGAGTGAATGGGGCTGTAGACGACGACGCCGGTGTCGTTGGCCTCGCACCACGGGATGACGTCCGCCGCCGCGGCACGGTTGATCGCCGACAGCGGCGGCTGCAGCGAGTCGACGTGTCCAACCGCCTCCGCCCTGGTGAGCTGATCGACGGTGTGGTTGGACAGGCCGATCGCCCGCACCTTGCCGCTGTCGCGCAGCTCGACCAGCGTGCCCCAGTAGTCCTCGAGTGCCGTGCCGTCGGTAGGCGGCCAGTGCACCTGGTACAGGTCGATTCGATCCACGCCCAGCCGCCGCAGCGACGCCTCGCACTCGACCCGCAGCGACGCCGCGGTCCCGACGGCGGCGGCCTCGGCGAGGCGATCGTCTGGGTCCCACACCATGGCGCACTTGGTGAAGACCAGCGGACGGTCCGCTTCGGACATCTCCGCTAGGGCCCGTCCGACGATCACCTCGGAGTGACCGAGGCCGTACTCCGGGGCGGTGTCGAGCCAGTTGATGCCTGCCTCGACGGCGTGATGGATGGTGGCTATCGAATCGGCGTCGTCCTGCGGACCCCAGCCGAAGGCCCAGTCCCCGCCGCCGAGCGCCCAGGTGCCCAGCCCGACCGTGGTCAACTCCCAGCCCGTCGCACCGAAGCGCCGTACCGGCAGCCCCATCAGCTGACCTCCTCGACCTGCTCGTACCAGCGCTTTCGGGTGCCGATCTTGGCCCGCAACTTCCAGCGCCGTGATTTGGGTGCCGTCGCCAGATGGGCCCGCAACGTCTCGATCTGCATCCGCACCCGCGCCGCCAGCTCCAGGTCCAGGCCAGGCCGCTGCACCGACTCGTGCAGCCGCGCCAGGTTCAGCTCGGCCGAGTACCAGAACCCCCAGTCATCGCACAGCACGTCGCGGATGCGGTCGAGGTCGATCTGCCCGGCCGCCTGCGCCCCGATGCGATGCTCGCCCAGCAGCACCGTGAGGTCGATCAGGTCGTTGGCGGTCATCTCGTGGATCTGCAGCTTCGACAGCACCAGGTCGGCCAGCGAGATGCACGGGTCGGCCAGTTCGAGCCGGTCGGCGAACTTTATCGAATGGGCCATCACCAGGGCGTCCATGAAGACGTCGATCTTGATGCCCGTTTCGGGATGGGCGAAGATCTGCCGCTTGATGCCCCACTCCCGCAGCCCCCGCGCAGCCGGGTCGGCGAGGTAGCCCTCGGCTTGGAAGAACGCGTCGATCCGCTGGTGATCGCGATCGCGCCCCCAGAAGTCGATGTCGTAGAACGGACGCCGTCCGAGCTCGCGCATCAACCCGTTGTGCCGGGAGCAGTGCAGATGCACGGCCACCGAGCCCGTGACCCGCAGCAGCAGCGACTGTTCGGCGGCGGCTCCGACGAGGCGGGCGGCCTCGCCAGGGATCCGCTCGGCCCGCAACAGCGTCGCGGCGTCGGTGACCATCACTCGACCGGGATCTCGCTGAACTGGCCCTTGAGGTCAGCCCCCTGCTTGGCGCGGTAGATGCGGAACGCCGCGTACCAGGTCAGCGCGAACACCGTCACCCCGACGGTCATTACCTCCGAGAGGTGGTTGTTGGCCCCGTAGGCGGCGTCGACGAGCAGCCGGCAGAAGACGAACACCACGGCCGCGAGTGCCACGACGCCGATCACCGAGATCACCGGCACCTTCCCCACCCGGTACGCGACCGGCGAGGACTCGAACTCCCGCTTGCGCCGAAAAGGGAACACGATCGCGGCCAGGCAGACGCCCATGAACGGAATGCACTGGCCCAGAAAGCCGCCGAGTACCAGGACCGAACTGGTGAAGGCGTAGAGACACACCCAGACGAAGGCGATCGCCGCCGACAGCGCCAGCGCCCACGTCGGGGTATGGAACTTGGCCGAGACCGCCGAGAACCACTTCGGGGCCAACCCGTCCAACGACCACGCGAGCATGCTGCGCGTCGCGACCATCATCGAGCTCGCACCGACGAAGAACAAGAGCGACAGCACCCAGAGGCTGTTCACCACCGTAAGCACCGGATTGCCGCCCGCAATACCCGTGTACAGGTTGACGTATGGCGCCGCGTCGAGCGGGAATTTGTCCGGCGCCACCTCGGTCGAGGCCAGCATGAACGAACTGCCGAACGCCATCCGGTACAGGAACATCAGCAGCATCATCGCCCCGCCCATCGTGACGATGGCGAGCGTCATGCCCCGCAGCTGACTGCGCTGACCGTCCTTCA
>JAOPUT010000202.1 GCA_025963385.1 Mycobacterium sp. | reverse complement strand
AGCGCGGGGGTACCGATGCGTAGCCCTGACGTCACCATCGGAGGCCGCGGATCGAAGGGCACCGCGTTGCGGTTGACCGTGATTCCGATGGCGTCGAGTCGGTCTTCGGCCTGTTGGCCATCGATGGCCGCGTTTCGCAGGTCGACTACCACCAGGTGGACGTCGGTGCCGCCGGTGACCACGGCGACGCCTGCTTCCCTGGCATCGGGGCCGCTGAGGCGTTCGGCGATGATCTTGGCGCCGTCGATGCAGCGCTGCTGGCGTTCGAGGAATGCTGGTTCGGCGGCCATCTTGAATGCCGTTGCCTTGCCGGCGATCACGTGCTCCAGCGGGCCGCCCTGCTGGCCTGGGAACACCGCCGAGTTGATCTTCTTGGCGATGTCGGCGTCGTTGGTCAAGATGATCCCGCCGCGGGGCCCGCCGAGGGTCTTGTGCGTCGTGGAGGTCACCACGTGCGCGTGCGGTACCGGGGAGGGGTGCAACCCCGTGGCGACCAGTCCGGCGAAGTGGGCCATGTCGACCATCAGGTAGGCGCCGACTTCGTCGGCGATCTCGCGGAACCGCGCGAAGTCCAGGTGCCGGGGATAGGCCGACCATCCCGCGATGATGAGCTGCGGGCGGTGTTCACTCGCGGCGGACGCCACCTCGTCCATGTCGATGAGGTAGTCCTTCTCCGAGACGCCATAGGCGGCAACCGCGTACAGCTTGCCGGAGAAGTTGATCTTCATCCCGTGAGTGAGGTGTCCACCGTGGGCCAGGGACAATCCCAGAATCGTGTCCCCGGGCTTGATCAGCGCGTGCATCACCGCGGCGTTGGCGGTGGCCCCCGAGTGGGGTTGGACGTTGGCGTACTCCGCACCGAAGAGCGCCTTGACCCGGTCGATGGCGAGTTGCTCGATACCATCGACGTGTTCGCAGCCACCGTAATAGCGCCTCCCCGGGTACCCTTCGGCGTACTTGTTGGTCAGCACCGAGCCTTGGGCCTGCATAACCGCCAGCGGTGCGTGGTTCTCCGAGGCGATCATCTCCAACCCGGTGCGCTGGCGGTGCAGTTCCTTGTCGATCAGTGTCGCAACATCGGGATCATATTCGGCCAGTGGCTGATTCAGGACGCTCATGCCGTTGCCTCGTTCTTCTCTGCGTACTCGTTGGCGGTCAGAAGGGTCCCGGTGGCCGTCGCCTGCACGGTGAACAACCATCCCTGGCCGTAGGGGTCGGCGGTGATGATGCTGGGATCACTCTGGACCGCGTCGTTTACCTCGACGACCCGGCCGCTGACGGGGGGATACAACTCGGACACGGTCTTAGTGGATTCGACTTCGCCACAGGACTGGCCAGCGACGATCTCGCTGCCGACCTCCGGCAGTTCGACGTAGACGAGTTCGCCGAGTGACTCGGTGGCGATCGAGGTGACCCCGACGCGGACGGGCTCGTCAGGCAGGCTGGCGCCGGGCAGCAGCGAAACCCATTCGTGCTCTTCGGTATAGCTTCGGTCGTCGGGGATGGCGGTGTTGGACACGGGTGCTCCTTTGGCTGTGGTTGGCGTCGTTGGTCAGGACCGGCGATAGAACGGGGGGTGCACGACGGTGAAGGGTTGCTTCGTGCCGCGGATGTCGACGCCGACTTCGGTGCCCGGTTCGGTGAGGGCGACATCGACGTAGGCCAGGGCGATGGGGTAACCCAGCGTCGGCGACAGCGCGCCGGAGGTAACCGTGCCGGCCGGCGCTTCGCCGCTGCCATATACCGAGTACCCGGCGCGCGCGGCGCGTCGGCCGGCGCCGGTGAGCCCGACGAGTTTCTGACCGACCGGCGCCTCGGAGGCTTGCCGTAATGCGTCCCTGCCCACGAATGGCTTGTCCAGCTTCACCACTCGCCCCAGTCCGGCCTCGAAGGGATTGGTGTCACGGGTCAGCTCATTGCCGTAGAGCGCCATGCCGGCCTCCAGGCGCAGACTGTCACGGCATGCGAGCCCTGCTGCGGTGCCACCGCGCTCGGTGGTGGCCACCAACAGCGCCTGCCACAACCGGACCGCCTGGTCGTTCGGCACGTATAACTCGAAGCCGTCTTCACCGGTGTAGCCGGTGCGAGCCAGAAGGACGTCGATCCCGGCCACCGTCGCCGGTGTCGACACGTAGTACTTCAGCTCTTCGACGAGTGCCGCCTGCTCGGGGGGCGCGAGCTGGGTGACGATGTCCTGCGACTTTGGCCCCTGCACCGCCAGCAGCGCGATCCGAGACGACTGATCGTCGACCTTGGCATCGAACCCCTTCGCCCGGTCGGCAAGTTCACCGGACACCGCGGCGACGTTCGATGCGTTGGCAACGACGAGGAATTCGTCATCGGCGAGCCGGTAGACGACAAGATCGTCAATGACTCCGCCTGCGGTGTCACACAACAGGGAGTACTTGGCCTTGCCGACGGCCACCTTGGACAGCTCGCCAGCTAGAGCGTAGTCGAGCAGGGCGTCGGCCTGCGCGCCCCGGACGAAGATCTCGCCCATGTGCGACAGATCGAACAAACCCGCGGTGGATCGGACGGCGTGGTGCTCGGCGAGTTCGCTGGCGTACTTCAGCGGCATCTGCCAACCGGCGAAGTCAGTGAAGTGGGCACCCAGCACCCGGTGCTCGGCGAGCAACGGGGACACCGGTGGCGTGGTGGCGGTCATGCGAAGGCTTCCTCGAAGTCGCCGATCGGCGAAACGGCTTGGATGTCAAACGCTTCCGGCGCCGGACAGGAGCAGACCAGGTTGCGGTCGCCGTGGACCCCGTCGATGCGCCGCACCGGCGACCAGTACTTGGCTGCCCGCAGGGACGCCACGGGGTACGCGGCGAGCCGACGCGAGTACGGCAGGTCCCACGCGTCAGAGGTGATCTGCTCGGCGGTGTGGGGCGCCTGGCGCAGGGGGCTGCGTTCCAACTGCCACACGCCCTCGCCAACGCGGTCGATCTCGCCACGGATCGCGATCATGGCCTCGATGAACCGATCGAGTTCACCGAGTTCCTCGGACTCGGTGGGTTCGACCATCAGCGTCCCGTTCACCGGGAAGGAGAGTGTCGGCGCATGGAACCCGTAGTCGATCAACCGCTTTGCAACGTCCTCGGCAGTGACGCCGGTCTGCTTGGTCAATGCGCGCAAATCCAGGATGCACTCGTGAGCCACCAGACCGGTGGGCCCGGTGTAGAGCACCGGGAAGTGCGGGTTCAGCCGTGCGGCCACGTAGTTCGCGGTCAGCACCGCCGTCTTGGTGGCGTCGGTCAGGCCGCCCGCTCCCATCAGGGCGATGTAGGCCCACGTGATGGGCAGAATGCCCGCAGACCCGTGGTGGGCCGCCGAGACAGGACAGCCCGCAACGTCGTCAGCCAGGGGGTCACCGGGCAGGAAGGGGGCCAAGTGCGCGCGCACCGCAACCGGGCCAACACCTGGTCCACCACCGCCATGCGGAATGCAGAACGTCTTGTGCAGGTTCAGATGTGACACGTCGCCGCCGAACTGACCCGGTTTCGCGAGACCCACCAGGGCGTTGAGGTTCGCTCCATCTACATAGACCTGCCCGCCGGCCCGGTGGACGAGGTCGCACACGGTGCGGACGTCCTCTTCGTAGACGCCGTGCGTCGACGGATAGGTCAGCATGATCGCCGCAACGCGGCCCTCCTGGGCGGCCAGTTTGGCCTTCAGGTCATCTGAGTCGATGTTGCCGTTCGCGGCGGTCGCCACCACGGCGACCCGCATTCCGGCCAGGACCGCCGACGCCGCGTTGGTGCCGTGCGCCGACTGCGGGATGAGGCAGACGTCCCTGTCGAATTCGCCACGACTGTGGTGGTAGGCCTTGATCGCCAGCAGCCCGGCGAGTTCGCCTTGTGATCCGGCGTTGGGCTGCAAGGACACCTGGTCGTATCCGGTGATCTCGCACAGCCAGGTCTGTAGGTCGGTGATCAGCTTCTGGTAGCCCAGCGTCTGATCCCGAGGAGCATGCGGGTGCATGCTTGCGAAGCCCGGCCAGCTGATGGGCTCCATCTCGACGGCCGAGTTGAGTTTCATCGTGCACGACCCCAGAGGGATCATCGTCCGATCCAGCGCGAGGTCCTTGTCCGACAGCTTCCGCAAGAAGCGCATCATCGAGGTTTCGGACCGGTGAGCGTGAAAGACGTTGTGCTGCAGGTACGCCGTGGTACGCAGTGCAGCGCTCGGCAGCTGCCACTGCAGGGCGTGGGGGTCGCGGCCACCGAAGACCGCGTTGACCTTGGCCACGATCTGATCGGTGGTGCGCTCGTCGCAGGCGATGGCGACGTGGTTCACATCGACGAAGCGCAGATTGATGCCGGCGAGTTCGGCGCGTTCGACGACGTCGCGCGCCTGGCCTGCCACGCGGACCAGGACGGTGTCGAAGAATGCTTCGTGCACCACGTGGTGACCCGCGGCGTGCAGACTCGTCGCGATGGCCCTGGCATGGGCGTGTACGCGTTCGGCGATGTCGCGCAACCCTTCTGGGCCGTGGTAGACGGCGTACATCGCCGCCACGTTGGCCGGCAGCGCCTGCGCGGTGCAGATGTTGCTGGTCGCCTTGTCCCTTCGGATGTGCTGTTCGCGGGTCTGCAGGGTGAGCCGGTAGGCCTGAGCTCCGTCGGCGTCGATCGAGACGCCGACGAGCCGTCCGGGCAGCATCCGCTCGAGACCGTTGCGTACCGACATGTAACCGGCGTGCGGTCCGCCGAAGAACAGCGGCACGCCGAAGCGCTGCGCTGAACCGACGGCGATGTCGGCGCCCTGTTCACCGGGCGGCGTCAGCAGGGTCAGCGACAGCAGGTCGGCGGCGACGGCGGTCAACGCGCCACGCTGATGAGCCGCGGCGATCAATGGCGCGAGGTCCCGCACCACGCCGCTGGCACCAGGTGCCTGCAGCACCAGACCGAACAGGTCCCCGTCGGGCAGGCCGTCGCCGAGGTCGGCGACCTGGACGTCGATGCCGACGGCGGCAGCCCGACCACGGACCACGGCCAACGTCTGGGGCAGGCACTCGCCATCGACGACGACCCGGGCCACCTCGGACTTGGCCTTGTTCGCGCGACGCATGAGCAGGATCGCCTCCACCACCGCGGTGGCCTCGTCGAGCAACGACGCTCCCGCCAGCGGCAGCGCCGTCAAATCCTCGATGACCTGCTGAAACGTCAACAGTGCTTCGAGTCGGCCCTGGGAGATCTCCGGCTGGTACGGGGTGTAGGCGGTGTACCAGGCCGGCGACTCCAGCATGTTGCGGCGCAGCACGGCCGGGGTGATGGTGTCGTGATAGCCCAGCCCGATCATCTGCACGCGGGTGTGGTTCCGATCGGCCAGAGCGCGCAGATCCTCCTGGACCTGCTGTTCTGATCGCGCCGCTGGAAGGAGCATGACCTCACGGCTTCGGATCTGCTGAGGGACGGCGGCGTCGATCAGCTCGTCGAGCGACGAGTAACCCAGCACATCGAGCATGTAGTGCGTCGCCGACGCGGTCGGACCGATGTGGCGGGATGGGAAATCGCCTGCTGAGGCTGTGATGTGCGCCGTGGGGCGAGAATTGGCTGACACGAGGTGGCTCCGGTTTCGACAGTGCCCGGACCGCACCGGACATCGCTAAAGGGACACCTCCCCGCTCTGTCCTGAAACCTGAGAGTCTGCGCGCGCCATCTCGGCGGGCTCTACACCTTCGGTAAGTACCGGCCGTGGACCGGTGCTGTTCTCCAGAGTTGCCTCTGCGCGGCGGTACTGGGGCCTGAGAGATTCCCGGGGAGGAACTTGCTCCTACGGCGCCTCCCGAAGGAGGTTCTCCCGCTGCGCATCAACGGCGTATTGAGTTGTGGGCTGTGACGCTACACACCGCTCTGCGCTTTGTCATCAAGGAGGTTCCAGACGCCCTCGCAGCAATCGCTCGACCGTGCCTACATGGTGTCGTCGCCGTGACCGCACACGTGTGTACTTCTGAGGAGCGCTCTGGCAACCGTGTGATCCACGGCCAGTTCAGCTGTCTCGCTGAGACATTCATTCTCGATGGCGCTGAGTGCTTGCGCGAGGGACGCAACGCCCATACACCCATCGATCGCAAACCGCCGTAGATGAAGGTGACGGTGCGCACTGTCCCCCAAGTTCGTCGGTCAGTAGGTGCTCAGCAGTCGATCGAAAACCCGCACGCCGAAGTCCAGCGCACCGGTGGGCACCCGTTCGTCGACCCCGTGGAACAACGCGGTGAAGTCCAGATCATCGGGCAGAAGCATCGGCGCGAAGCCATAGCAGTCAATCCCTAGAGGGGCAAGCCATTTCGCGTCGGTGAACGCCGTGCTGATGTAGGGCAGCACGAATGCGGTCTCGTCTTCGGCGCGAAGGCTGGAGCCGATCGCGTCCAACAGCGCCGAGTCGAGAGGAGACTCCACAGCTGCCCCTCGGTAGATCTGTTCGAGGCGAACGTGGCTGCCAGCCAGTCGAGTGATCTCCTCGCGGAAGCTGTCTTCGGTTCCGGGGAGGAAGCGACCGTCGATGGTCGCATCGGCAGTGCCGGGTACGACGTTGGTCTTGTAACCGGCCTGCAACTGCGTGAGGTTGACGGTGTTGCGCATGCCGGCGAGCATCATCTTCTTGAGAGGGCCAAGTCGATCGATGAGCTCCTCGGTGGTGGCTTCGGGTAAGTCCAAGACGTCACGCAGCCGCTCGAGCATCGCCGTGGTCGCCGCCGTCGGGTGGTCTTGGCCCGCATGGCTTGCCACCCCCGCCAACGCGTGCACCAGGTGGTGAACGGGATTGTCCGGGTTGATCATGCTGGCATGCCCGGCACGGCCGTCGGCCACCACGCGGGACCACCAGACACCCTTTTCGGCGGTCGCCACCAAGTAGGCGCGATGGTCGCGGGACAGCGTGTGGCTGAACCCGCCGACTTCGCCGATGGCTTCGGCGCAGTCGGCAAAGAGATCGGGGCGTTCGTGCGTCACGTGGCCGGCCCCGACCTGTCCACCGGCTTCCTCGTCGGCGAAGAAAGCGACCACCAGATCCCGGTTGGGCTTCTGGCCGCGGTGGTGCATCGCGGTCAGCGTGTCCACCATGATGCCGACGGTGCCCTTCATGTCGACTGCGCCCCGACCCCATAGGTAACCGTCGACCAGTTCACCGCCGAAGGGGTCGCGCTGCCAATCCTTTTCGATCGCCGGTACGACGTCGAGGTGGGCGTGCAGCAGAAGCGCCGGCAGTTCTCGATGTTCGCCGGGGATCCTCGCCACGATGCTGCTACGTCCCGGCTCGGGTTCGAACCACTGCACCGCGCAGCTCAGCGCGGCCAGGTGATCGGCCACCAGCTCGGCGGCGGGCCTTTCGGCACGTCCGGGGTTGGTGGTGTCGATTCGGAGCAGTTGCTGGGTCAGGTGGGCGACCGTGCTGGTGGGTGCCGGGCTGGTGAGCGCCGTCATGAGGTGGGCGCGACGTGCCCGCTACCGATCACGGCAATCGCCTCCACTTCGATGAGGAATCCGTCGTACATCAGTCCGGCAACACGCACGGCGGTACCGGCGGGCCCAGGGGTGGGCAGGTATTGCAGCCGCACCTGGGTCATCTTCTCCCAGAATTCTCTGACGGCGTCGCCTTTCTCCTCGCAGACGTAGTAGGTGTTCATCTTCACGACGTCGCGCCAGGTCGCCCCGCCCTCGGCGAGCACGCGGGTGACGGCATCGAAGACGTTGCGTGTCTGAACTTCGATGTCCCCTTCCCCGAGGACGTTGCCGTGTTCGTCGGCGGACAGTTGTCCGCCGACGAACAGCAGGTTGTCGACACGCCATCCCTGGGAGAAGGGCGTGGGAATGTGCCAGTCCCAGGATCCCTGCGGCATCAGCCGTTGGCGGGAGGCAGCGGGTCCAAGTTCGTGCGCGAGTTGTGTCATCGTCGGCCCTTCTCGAAAGCGGTGGTGGACGGGATGCGGGTTCAGTCTTGGAACACGGCGACCGCACGGATGGGTGAACCAGTGCCATTTCGGATGAATAGCGGGAGGCCGAAGTACAGGAATCGCTCATTGACGACCTGGTGCAGGTTGGCCAGCCCTTCGGTGTTGACGATGCCGTATTCGCCGCACACCACGTGTCCGGAGAAATCGGTGTCATCAGCATGGTCGATGGCGACGTTGTCGACGGCGATGTTGACCACGCCCTTCTCGGCCAGCCAGATCGCGGCGTCGCGATTGAGTCCGGTGTGCTTCTCGGTGTAGGCGAGGTCGGGGTAGGTGGAGTCGCCGTAACCGGTGTAGAGAATGACGGTGTCGCCCTTGCGAATCTCCTGGCCACTGGCCGTCAGCGCGGACTCCAGATCGGCGGGGGTGATGTAGTCGGGGTACTTCACCGTCCTCAAGTCCAGGCAGATCGCCTCGCCGTAGTAATACTCCAGCGGCGACTTGTCGATGGTGGGGCCGTTGGGGTCGTACTCGAAGACGGCATCGGTGTGGGTGCCGGCGTGCTCACTGATCAGTAGGTTGTGCGCCTCGAACCCGAGGTGGGTGTTGTAGGTGGTCTTGAACTGTTCGTGGGTCTGGTTGGTGTTGATGAAGGTCTTCTGGTGGCCAAACCACATCGGCATACCCTCGAAGATCTCGCGGGTGAGGTCGACGACGCGCACGGGACGCTTCATGATCTCGGGTCCGAACTTCGGGTAGCTGCGTGCCGTCGTATCGTGTTCAGTCGTGGTCATGCTTTTCTCCAATCATCAGATCTAACAAGGGATTGCGGTTGGGGCGGGTCAGGTCAGGTCAGGTCGGCGACGGGCATGGCGCCTGCCACCTCGCTCTCGGGGTGGGAGGTGGAACGTGCCGATTGCAGCAACCGGGCAAGTCGCTGGGTGTCGTCCTGCTCACTGACCGCGGTCGGCACCACGATGCTGCCGGGGATGAGTTTGACGAGAACGGCGTACAGCAGACCACCGATCACTGCCGATGAGACGAAGCTCAGGTCGACGCCGCCAAGAACGTTGGCCCACGGGCCAACGTAGAGCGTGGTGTTGACGAACAACATCCCGATGATGGTCGCCGGGATCCACGCCAGCATGGCAGCCACGTTCCACCCATGGGTGAACCAGTACGCGCCGCCGGCGATGCGGGGTTGCATGTTGAAGACTTGCAGGTCCTGGCTGTAGTACCGGCCGTGGGTGAGGAGGTATCCGATGAGGTTGATGACCAGCCAGGGCGCGGTGACAACCAGCAAGATGATGAGGAAGGCGCTGGCTGCCGCGACGAGGTCGTAGAGGAACGCCCCGACGTAGACCAGGATCGTGCCGAGTGCCCCGATGAGCAGCGTGGCGGGAACGCGTTTGAGCGACGGGATGATCGAGGAAGTGTCCAAGCCGGTGCCATAGACACACAAGGCGCCTTGTGCGCAGGAACCCACCAAGGCGATGAGGACGATTCCGACGGCGTAGGTAGTCGGTGAGGCGTCGACGAAGCCGACTACCCAGTCGGTGACGCCCGCCGGGAACGTCATGGCCACGTAGATGGCGAAGCACAGCGCCACGGCGGTACCCACGAACATGCCGACGCCGGCGGCGGTGACCACTCGGCGGCTGGTCCACCGCTTCGCCGAGATGTAACGCGTGTAGTCACCGACGTAGGGACAGTAGGAGATTGGCAGCGATGCGGCGGTCGTCGCGCTCAGCAACCAGGTGGCCGGGTAACTGCCGAGCAGCAGTCCGTCCGCAACGGGTGGTTGGGCACTGAACTTCGGCAGGAGCACGATGACCCCGATCAGCAGCAGCAGACCCATGGTGGGGACGAGGATGCGGTTGGCGAGTACCACGTTGGCGTGTCCGTAGATGGCCACCACCAGGGTGGCCACCGCGATCAGTGCGTAGGCGATCGCCAGTTCCAGGTTGCCGGCGGGCATCCCGAACAACCTGTTCAATCCGGCGACGAGGGCGGTGCCCCCCGTCCACACCGTCAACGCGTAGAAGCCGACCGCGGTGAAGACTCCCACCAGGGAGCCGACGATGCGGCCGACGACCCCGAAGTGGGCGCCGCTACTGACCGCGCTGTTGGTGCCGGTGCGTGTGCTGAGCAGAGCCAGCGGGGCGAACATCGATGAGCCGACGGCCAATCCGACGAGCGTGGAGGTCACCGACCCCCACCATCCCAAGCCGAACGAGACGGGCAGGAACCCCAACACGATGATGCCAAAGCACAATTGGGTGCCAAAGAAGACCGTGGTGAGCTCTCGCGGCTTCGAATGGCGTTCGGATTCGGGGATGTAATCGACGCCGCGGGTCTCGACGCGACCAACTGCGTCGATCCCCGCAGACGGCAGGGGTGAGTCACTAACCATGACGTGTTCCTATCTGTGAGCTGACCAACGGCTCGGCATGGGCGCACGTGCCGTGTTCGGTGTGTGCGGTGAAGTCGTCGGGAAACAGTGAACGAGCGGATTCGACTGGCGGCGTTGGCATGTCGATCAGTGAGCATTTGTGTGGCATGTCGGCGACGAAGTCTTCGACGACGGTGAGCTTTTGAAGCAGATCGTTGGCTCCCTTCTGACGGAGGACTTGCTGCATGGTCCGGTGGTAGGTCTGGGTCTTCATGCGGCATGGCGGGCATTGGCCGCACTGTTCGCGGCTGAAGAATCCGGTGATCTCTTCACAGATCTCGACGATGCAGGTGTCGGTCGTGAGGACCCGTACCGCGAGGCATCCTGGCTGTGACCCGGCGGCGCGAATCGCCGCATCGTCGATGCGGATGTCGGCGCAATCCGCAGACAGGAATCGTGTCGAGGGTCCGCCGGGCTGAAATGCCTTCAGGTCGCCCGATCGTGCCAGTCCGCCGGCTCGCGCGAACAGATCGGTGAACGTGTCGGCGACCGGGTCGATCTCGAAGACGCCGGGGTTGGCGACGTCACCGCTGACCGTAGCCAGCCGAGTCCAGGTGGGTGGGCGTTGGTCCCAGGCGGCTCGCACGATGCGCGGGAGGTTGGCAAGTGTCTCGCAGTTGGCCACCAACGTCGGAAGGCCGTCGACGCCGCTTTCGGTGGGGAAGGGGGGTTGTCCGGTGGGCTTGCCGGCGCCACCGTTGATGGCGTCCACTGCCGCCGTTGCCTCCCCGGACACATACCGTGGATCAGCGCGCACGATCCGCACTGCGGCGGATGAAGAGCGTTCGCCGACTTCGTTCAAGGCGCAGGTGATGCTGTCGCATTCCTCCTGGGCGGTGTCACTGATGTAGAGGATGACGTCGCGGGCGTCGAGTGCGACGGCAGCGATCAGCGCACCCTCGAGGACTGCGTGCGGATTGCGCAGGAGCAGAGCCCGATCTTTTCGGCTCCCCGGTTCGTCTTCGGCAGCGTTGCAGACCACCACGCGGGGGCCGGGTGTGCTCAGCGCGGATTCGACCTTGCGGGCGAGGGGAAAGTGGGCGCCCCCCAGACCGGTCAGCGGCGTTGCGAGCAACGCGCGCTGGGCCCGGTCTGGTTCGGCCACTGCGTGGCGCAGACCCAGATCGCCGTCCTGGTCGAGATAACTGGCGTAGTCCAAGCGGTGGGGTGGCAGCAGGCTCTCTGAGGTCGGCATCGTAGGCCCTAGTCCGACAGGCTCAAGTCGCCGGGCTTGAAGCCGGCATCGAGCATGTTGAAGATCTTGCGCGCCAGGAAGGAACTGCTTCGGTCAATCCCCTCGACTGCGTCGCCCCCTTCGGCGTGGGCGACGATGCTCTTCGCGTGGTCAGGTTCGACCTCGCTGTAGAAGGCACGACAGTGCTCGATGAGCAGATTGGGTCCCTGTTCGCACGCGGCGAAGCACACGTAGTCGTTGACCTCGATGTCTGAGCCGGTTTCGTCGACGATCTCGCGTAGCCGATCGCGGACGGCTTCGGATCCCCGCATGGCGCAGTCGACGTTCACGCAGACGTGGATGATGCGGTCTTCGGAGCGGACATCCTCAAACACGGACATCATCTCCAGGGTCTTCGGCGTTCCAACTCAGCACGACTTGTTCGTCGTCCCAACGCGTGAAGTAGCCGCGATAGGCCGACACCACCTGGTTGAGATCGCGGCTGTCCCAGTCGCGACCGAGGTGTTCAGAGACTGCAGAGGCGTGAATCACCATGCGGTCGGGCACGTCGAGCAACACCATGCCCGGCATGTGCACCACCGACGCGTCGGGCACGTCTTGGCAGACCGCGGCGACGATGGCGTCGCATTCCTCTCCTCCCATCATTTCGATCCCGACCACCGACCGGGTGACGTGTGCGGTCATGCCGTCAGCTCCTTTTCCTTCAAATCAATTGCCGTGACGTCGATTCCGGACTCGGCGAACTGGGCGATGATCCACGCCACGGGTTCGGCCAGTGCGCTCTCTACGTCGAAGTCGCCCAGAAACTGCACCGCCGCTGAATGGGCTTGCGGCAGGACCACGCTGACCCAAGACTCGATGAGATCGCGGTTGGCCTTGCCGAAGCTGTCGTCGCTGCACACCAATCTCAGGAAAGCCGCGGCGCTTTCGCGGTGGCGCAGTTTGTCGTCCTCGATCGACCGGCACACGAAGGGGGTCAGTCCATCCCCAGCGGCCAGGCTGCCAGTGGTGAGCAGCGCGTGTGCAGCGCTGGTCAACAGCGGTTCGACGACGAGGTCGGCCAGCACGATGGTCTTTCCCCAGTCGAGGTTGGTCAGCGTCTCCTCGATGAGGCGGCGGCTGGCTTGGAAGCGGGGCTCCTCCATCCAGTCCGGACGCGGATCGTCGAAGCCGTCGAAGTGTTCGCCGTAGGCAAGAGCCAAGCGGCCGTAGAGCTGAGCGTGGCGTAGCTCGTCGAACATCATGAACGAGGTGGCACCGGCGATCCAAGACGACAGCGCGAAGCGGGTTGCGTTCTGGTGCGCGACGCACAGTCCCCAGTCTGGGTACTGCAGCACCGCAACGACTTTGCGCAACAACTCCACTCGAGCCGGATCGACCTTGGCGAGCTGCCCGTCGCCCTGGGCGAATTCGAACGCCGTGGCGACGCTGCGTCCCGCGCGGGCCTGACGTGTGGTGTAGGTGCGGTAATACAGTTTGTCGGGCGTGCGGTAGGACTCCCAGTCGCTGCAGCGCAATTGGGTGCTGTCATCGGTCCACACCTTCTGCGACGGGCGTCCTCCATCGATGTGGTACGGGCCGTGCCACTGCAGTAATTGGGTGACCTCCTCGTATTCGTTGAGTCGGCGCCCGTTGGTGGCGGGTGGGCTCACGGCATCCAGGTCGAGGGGCGGTTTGGGCGATGGCGCGGTGTCGAATCTTGGCTCACCGACGGCGCGTACCTCGACCAGATCGCCGTCGTCGATACCCACATCGGTGAGTTTGGTGTTCTCGGCGCCGTCCACGTCGAGTTCCAGGACGCGGCCTTGCGCCGAGCGGGCGCCGTTGATCAGCTTCATCAAGTCGGCCACGGTCGGGTCCTCGTTACTGAGCACGAACGCCTCCGGCGCCGCTTCGCCGAGGACCCGTGAATAGACAAGCATCGTGTGAATCTCCTTATCGTTCTTGGGTTTTCGAGAGTTTCAGAGGGTGGCGGGAACCCGCATAGCCGGGAAGTACCCGTCGGGAGCGTGAGCGCCGCCCAGCGGGGTGCCGTCGGGGGTGATGTTGAGGAACTGGGCGACCCAGTTGGGGTCCTTGTCGGCCAACAGCAGCGGTGAGGGCTCGATGGTGCGTGCGTACTTCGTGGCTTCCCGTTCGAAGATCCACTTGCAGCCCTCCGAGCAGAACCAGTAACGCTCGCCGCCGTAGTCCACGGGCAGTGCCACAGGATGTGCCGGTTCGGGGAACGTGCAGGGGAACTTGCAGACGTCGCACGTCATCGGAATCGTGTCGGAGTCGACGTTCGCGCCGCCCGCCACCGTCCGCCAGAACGGTGCGTGGCTGTGCTCGAAGGCAGGGTACTTGTCCTGCAGCCAGGCCAGGTCGTCGGCGGTGGGCTGATGCACGTCGAACCACAACTGGTCCCGCGAGGCGTACAGGCCACGCCAAATACTGTGGGAGCCATGCTCGATCTCGGCGAGTGCCTGGTCGAGGTGGCGCGGTGGCTTCAGCCCAAACTGCGACAGCTCCGAGACGTAGCCCTGGATGAAATCCTCCACGACGTAACGCTGGAACGCTTCCTTGTAGGAAATCGGCTTGTTCTTCGGGAAGTAGTCGAGAACGGGCCCCACCACTGCCAGCAGCAGACGGTGGCAACGCCAGAACCACTTGTCCATCCAGTCCTGGATGAGCGACAGGTTCGCGTCGTCGTTTTGCAGTAGCGCCCGGGCTACGGATTGGCCCAGGGCCATGTGTCGCGTTTCGTCGCTCTGGATCGTGAGATGGGCTTGGCCGAATCCGAAGTCGCCGTTGGCCACGCCCGCCGCTGGTGCGGCGATGAACAGCAGATTGGTGAACGCCGTCTCGAAGACGAGGTTGGTGCCGATGATTCCTTCGATCGGATCGGTGGTGATGAGGTCCTCGAAGAAGGACCGGTCACCCTGGAAGTACCAGTGCCTTTCGAAGAAGGCCAGCCGGTCCTTGGGGAGCAGGAAGCCACTCTCGTGGTGCTTGACGTAATCCTTGGCCTGATAGACCGCTTCCTCGGCGTGACGGCGTTCGTCCATCGCCTGGACCATCGAGGCGATCCGGATGGCCGGTGCAGGCGCGAACCGTGCGATACGTACGTGTCCGCGGTAGTTGTAGTACTCGCTGTAGGTCAAGGCGGTATTGAAGGATTTCATCGCCTCCACCCATCGTGGATCGACGCGTCCGATGTGGCCGAAGCGGGCACCCGCGTCGCGGACGGCGTGAAACTTGTCCTCTTTCTCGGCCTGGATGCGGATGTAGTCGTCGAACAGGATCTGGAAGGGGTCGTTGAACTTCTTCCAGTCGGGCATGGTGCACGCCGTGCGCCATTCCTCGGGGACGTAGGCGTCCTCGCCGACGTAGGTGGGATCCCAATGCAGCGAGTGAGTCAGTCGCTGATACTGCTCGCGGGTCTTCATCGATCTTCCAATCTGTCGTGGAGGAGCTGTCGCTGAACTGTCCTGCTGTGCCCTAACCCTG
>JAOPUT010000184.1 GCA_025963385.1 Mycobacterium sp. | reverse complement strand
CGGCGCTGTCCGACGAGCTGCGCAACATCGATCGCTACCTGATGCTGGAGCGGGCCCGCTTCGGCGAGGCGCTGACGGTCAAACTCCAGGTCGCACCCGAGATGCTCGCGGTCGTCGTTCCGTTCCTCGCACTGCAACCGTTGGTGGAGAACGCAGTCCGGCACGGATTCGCCGGCCGGGGCGGCGGCAGCGTCGAGATCGTGGCGCGCGACGACGGCACCGATTGCGTCATCACCATTGAGGACGACGGCGTCGGGATGGACCCGGACGCTCTGCGGTCGGGTCCCGCCGACGCCCTGGCCGACGGAACGCCGGACGTGAGCGGCCATTCCGCGCACGTGGGCCTGACGAATGTCGACCATCGGCTGCGCGCCGCGTTCGGGAACGATTACGGTCTGGTGGTCGAGACGGCCGTGGGCGCGGGCACCAAGGTCATCATGCGGGTCCCAAAGTTCCGATCGGGCGTCCGGGCCGGCGGAGGTGCATTCGGATGAGGTGCGGACGCGAGGAGCAGTCCAGTTGAAGCCGCTGGTGGTGCTGGCGGTCGACGACGAGGCGCCCGCCCTCGACGAACTCGTCTATCTGCTCGGCAGGCACGCCTGCGTCGGCGAGGTGATCCGCGCGGCCGACGCCACCTCGGCACTGCGGGAGCTGAACCAGCGCAGCATCGATGCGGTCTTCCTCGACATCAACATGCCCGGTCTGAGCGGGCTCGAACTGGCAGGCGTACTCGCCAACTACTCCGCCCGTCCGGCCGTGGTGTTCGTGACGGCCCATGACGACAGGGCGGTGGCGGCATTCGACGTGGGAGCCGTCGACTACCTGCTCAAGCCCATCCGCCAGAGCAGGCTCGACGAGGCCATCCGCCGGGTGCTGGCCACGTCGGCCGATCAGGACAGGGACGACACCCGCGCCGAGCGGGCGCACGACGACGAGGACGGTGACGTCATTCCTGCCGAACTCGGCGGCATCACCCACCTGGTGCCCAGGGACACCATCGGCTGGGTCGAGGCCGAGGGCGACTACGCGCGACTGCACTCCGAATCCGGCGCACACCTGGTGCGCATTCCGCTGAGCACACTCGAATCTCGTTGGCGGGAAAGGGGATTCCAGCGGATCCACCGTTCCTATCTGGTAGCCCTGCGGATGGTCGTCGGGTTGCGCACGACCGACGGTGCGGTGCTGGTGCGGCTGCGCGCGAACGGCGCCTCGCCAGCGGTCGAGCTGCCGGTGAGCCGACGCCAGGCCCGTGAGCTCCGCGACCGGGTCATCAGGGAGCCGATGCGAAACCTGAGGCCCGCAGACGATGACTAGGCCACAGCGCCAACGCGTCATCCTTGCCAACCGCAGGGGCGCCAGGGTCATTCGCACGCGGGTCGAGGTGCAGGAGCAGACGCAGGTCGGCGATGCGCTGGTGCGTGGGTTGATGCGCGCCCAGCTCGGCCTGGCCCTGCGCCTCGGCGCCGTCGTGGTGTGCGCGGTCGCGGCCGTCCCGTTGTCGATGGGCCTGCTTCCCCAGCTCGACGACGTGCAGGTGCTCGGCATCCGCTTGAACTGGCTCATCCTCGGGGTACTCGTCTACCCCGTGTTGTACGGCGTGGGCCGGCTCTACGTGCGACTGGCCGAACAGGGTGAGCGGGACTTCGTGCGCGTCGTCGACGGCGAACCGTGACGGGTGCACCGCTGACGGCGGCAGCGCTCCTCGCCGCCGCCGTGGCCACGATCAGCATCGGCTTCTACGGAATCCGGCTGTCCCGCACCACCTCCGATTTCCTGGTCGCCTCGCGCAGCATCGGACCGCAGTGGAATGCGGCCGCGATCTCCGGCGAATACCTCTCGGCCGCATCGTTTCTCGGCGTGGCCGGGCTCATCGCCAAGTACGGCGCCGACGCGCTGTGGTATCCGGTCGGTTTCACCGCAGGGTATCTCGGACTGCTGCTGTTCGTCGCCGCGCCGCTGCGCCGCTCCGGCGCCTACACCGTCCCCGACTTCGCCGAGTTCCGGCTCGGTTCGGTGCGGCTGCGCAAGGTCGCGATGCTGGTCGTGGTCGTCATCTGCACCCTCTACCTCGTGCCCCAGTATCAGGGCGCCGGATTGGCCCTGAAAACCCTTCTCGGCCTGCCAGTGTGGCTCGGACCGGTCACCGTGGGCGCCATCGTGATCATCAACGTGGTCGGCGGCGGCATGCGGTCCATCACCTTCGTCCAGGCCTTCCAGTACTGGCTGAAGCTCACCGCGATCGCGGTGCCCGCGCTGGCCCTGCTCGCCCTCTTCATGCGCGACGGCAACGATCTCGGCGGGCCGCTGCCACCCGTCGTCCAGCACCAGACCACCGTCACCGTCGAGACGGACGTCGTCGTGCAGGTCGCGGAGACGGCGGGCATCAGGGTGACCGGTGACGTCGACGGCACCAGGATGGACGCCGCGCAATTCGCCGCGCCGGGCCGCTACACGCTGGCGCACGGCACGACGCTCGACCTCGCGGCGGGCTCGGCGACGCCAGTGGTCGCCGGCGCACCGAGCTCAGGCGACGACTGGCTCGCGTCGGGCCGGGGGCTGGGCGGCAGTCATCCTCTGTACCAGGTGATCTCGATCATCATCGCCACCTTCCTCGGCACCATGGGGCTGCCGCACGTCCTGGTCCGCTTCTACACCAACCCCGATGGCGCGGCAGCCAGACGGACGGCACTGGCCGTCATCGCCCTGTTGTCGTTGTTCTACCTCTTCCCGACGCTGCTCGGCGTCTTCGCCAGGCAGTTCGTGCCGCAACTGCTCATCACGGGCACCGCCGACGCGGCCGTGCTGCTGCTTCCCAGCGCCGCGATCGGCGGAGGAGGAGGGGCAGCCCTGGCCGCCCTGGTGGCGGCCGGCGCCATCGCTGCCTTCCTCGCGACGTCGTCAGGGCTGCTCGTCAGCATCGCGGGGGCCCTGTCGACCGATGTGCTGCGCGGCCGGGTCCGCGACTTCCGGGTCGCCGCACTGATCGGCGGCACGGTGCCGATCCCGTTGGCCCTCCTCGCGTCATCGCTGGAGCTGTCCCGCAGCGTCGGCCTCGCGTTCGCGGTGGCCGCGTCCACACTGTGCCCCCTGCTGGTGCTCGGCATCTGGTGGCGCGGCCTGACGAGCGTGGGCGCCGCGTGCGGGCTCGCGGTCGGCGGCCTGGCCTCCGGCGTGGCGACGACCCTAGCTATCACCGGCGGCATCGACGACCGGTGGCTCGGCGGCTGGGCCGCCGCCGTCGTCGGCTATCCGGCTGCGTTCACCGTGCCCCTCGCCTTCCTGACGATGGTGGTGGTCAGCCGCCTGACCGCGTCGTCGAGACCGCCCGAAGTGGCAAGGATCTTCGCCCGCATGCACGTGCCGGAACGGCTGGGGATGGGCGTCGAGCGCCTGCCTCACGATTGAGCGCAACCGTTCGTCGCCGCCGGGGAACCGCTCACCGCACGCCGTCCCGGCTTCGCCGTGCGATGGCCGAAAACCCTCCGGTTTGTGACCTGGCTCTCAGTACCCTCACGGGAAGTTCCCAGTTCACACCCAGCGTCAGGAGTAGGCGTCGTGTCGCCAACCAATCTTCCCCCGACCGATGTTCGGCGGGCCCCCACCGGACAGCAGTTCCTCGACATGCAGGCCAGCCCGGAATTCCTCGAGCTCCGGCATCGCCTGCGCCGCTTCGTGTTTCCCATGACGGCGTTCTTCCTCATCTGGTACGCCACCTACGTGGTGCTCGGCGCGTTCGCCCACGACTTCATGGCGACGCCCGTGTTCGGCCACGTCAACGTCGGCCTTCTGATCGGGCTGGGGCAGTTCCTCACGACGTTCCTCATCACCGGGCTCTACGTGCGGTTCGCCAACCGTGAGCTCGATCCCCGTGCCGCGGCGATCCGCGCCGAGCTGGAAGGACCGGCCTCGTGACGACCCTCTCCGCCGCGGCATCGACGGTCGGCAATCCGGCCGCCAACATCGGCATCTTCGCGCTCTTCGTCGTGATCACCATGATCGTGGTCATCCGCGCCAGCAAGAAGAACGCCACCGCCGACGAGTTCTTCACCGGTGGGCGCTCGTTCTCCGGTCCGCAGAACGGCATCGCCATCGCGGGCGACTACCTGTCCGCGGCGAGCTTCCTCGGCATCGCGGGCGCCATCGCCGTCTACGGCTACGACGGCTTCCTCTACTCCATCGGCTTCCTGGTGGCCTGGCTGGTCGCCCTGCTGCTCGTCGCCGAATTGTTGCGCAACACCGGCAGATTCACGATGGCCGACGTGCTCAGCTTCCGGCTCAAGCAGCGACCCGTCCGGGTGGCGGCGGCCACGTCGACGCTCACGGTGTCACTGTTCTACCTGCTCGCACAGATGGCAGGCGCCGGCGGTCTGGTCGCGCTGCTGCTCGACGTCAAGAGCAGGGGCGGCCAGTCGATCGTCATCGCCGTCGTCGGCGTGCTGATGATCGTCTACGTGCTCGTCGGCGGCATGAAGGGCACCACCTGGGTGCAGATCATCAAGGCGGTGCTGCTGATCGTGGGCGCAGGCGCGATGACGGTCATCGTGCTGGCCAAGTTCGGACTGAACTTCTCGGACATCCTCGGCTCGGCCCAGCAGGCCATCTCCAGCGCCACCGCCGAAGGCGTGGCCAAGCGCGACGTGCTCGCACCGGGAGCGCAGTACGGCGGTTCCCTCACCTCGCAGATCAACTTCATCTCGCTGGCACTGGCGCTGGTCCTCGGCACCGCGGGCCTGCCGCACGTGCTGATGCGGTTCTACACCGTGCCGACGGCCAAGGAGGCCCGCCGTTCGGTGGTCTGGGCGATCGCGCTGATCGGCGCGTTCTATCTGTTCACCCTGGTGCTCGGGTACGGCGCGGCCGCGCTGGTCGGCCCCGACAAGATCCTCAAGGCGGCAGGCGGGGTCAACTCCGCTGCCCCGCTGCTGGCGTTCGAGCTCGGCGGCGTGGTCCTGCTCGGCGTGATCTCCGCGGTCGCGTTCGCCACGATCCTCGCGGTGGTGGCGGGTCTGACGATCACGGCGTCGGCATCGTTCGCCCACGACATCTATGCCGGTGTGCTCAAGTCGGGCAAGGTCACCGAGCAGGAGCAGGTGAGGGTCTCCCGCATCACCGCGGTGGTGCTCGGCGTCTTCGCGATCGGCCTCGGCATCCTGGCCAACGGCCAAAACGTGGCCTTCCTGGTGGCGTTGGCGTTCGCGGTCGCCGCGGCCGCGAACCTGCCGACGATCATCTTCTCGCTGTACTGGGCGCGCTTCAACACGCGCGGTGCGCTGTGGAGCATGTACGGCGGGTTGATCACCACGCTGGTGCTGATCGTCTTCTCCCCCGCGGTGTCCGGCGCGAAGACCGCGATGATCCCCAGCGTGGACTTCGCCTTCTTCCCGCTGGCCAATCCCGGCATCGTGTCGATCCCGCTGGCGTTCATCCTCGGCGTCGTCGGCACGCTCACGTCGTCGGATCGGGGCAATCCCGAGAAGAACGCCGAGATGGAGGTCCGGTCGCTCACGGGGGTGGGCGCCGAGAAGGCGATCACGCACTGAGCAGGAGACGCCGAGACTACGGAAGATGACGAGATCCGGCTGAAACCCGGTCATCTTCCGTAGTCTCGGTGCGCTGTGCCAAGGGCGGCTCCCAGTGCCTACGATTGCCCGAGTGACCCAAGCGCAGACCACCACGTCCACCCGTAAGCGGTTCGGATTCGTCGCGCTGGCGTATGCCTTCGTCGCCGTCATGATGGGCACCACGCTGCCGACGCCCATCTACGCGCTGTACGCCGACGAGATGCACTTCGCGGTGCTCACCACGACCGTCATCTTCGCGACCTACGCCATCGGAGTGTTGGCCGCGCTGCTCGTGTTCGGTCCGTGGTCC
This sequence comes from Mycobacterium sp., assembly GCA_025963385.1. GTDB lineage: Bacteria > Actinomycetota > Actinomycetes > Mycobacteriales > Mycobacteriaceae > Mycobacterium. Next base: position 20,471 of record JAOPUT010000184.1, on the reverse strand, counting down.
GACGCCATCGGCAGGCGCCCCATGCTGCTCGCAGGGGCCGCCTTCGCGCTCGCGAGCGCCGTGGTGTTCCTCGTCGCCGACGACGTGCCACTGCTGCTGGTCGGCCGGCTGCTGTCCGGTCTGTCGGCGGGCATCTTCACCGGTACCGCGACGGCAGCCGTCATCGAAGCGGCCCCCGAGGGCCGGCGGGATCTCGCCACCGCCATCGCGACCGTGGCCAACATCGGCGGGCTCGGCATCGGTCCGGTGGTGGCGGGGCTGTTGGTTCAGTACGCCCCCAGCCCGCTGAAGCTGTCGTTCGTGGTGCACATCGTCCTCGTGGTCCTCGCGATCGGCGCGGTGCTGCTGGCGCCCGAGACGGCGGAGCGCAAGGGTCGCATCGGGTTTCAGAGGATCTCCGTACCCGCCGAGGTTCGGCCGGTGTTTCTGACCGCGGCGACGGCGGCCTTCGCCGGGTTCGCCGTGACCGGCCTCTTCACCGCCGTGGTGCCGTCCTTCGTCAAGTCCATCATCGGCATCGACAACCATGCCGTCGCAGGCGCCATCGCCGGCTCGATCCTGCTGGTCTCGGCGGCTGCGCAGTTGGTGGCGCGCCGCATCCCCTCGCGGCGTGCGGTGGCCATCGGTTGCGCGATTCTGGCCGTGGCCATGGCGATTCTGGCCATGGCACTGCACTTCTCGTCGCTCCCGCTTCTGCTCGCGGCCGCCGTCGTGGCGGGCGTCGGGCAGGGCATCAGCTTCAGCCGTGGGCTCGCCGCCGTCGCAGAGGTCGCTCCCGCCGACCAAAGGGCCGAGGTGAGCTCGATGTACTTCGTGGTGGCCTACGTCGCCCTGTCGTTACCCGTGATCGGCGAGGGGTTCGCCACCCAGCACCTGGGTCTGCGCGCCGCAGGCGTCACGTTCGCCGTGGCGGCGGCCGTGCTGTCGGCGATCTGCCTGGTGGCGATCGTCCTTCAGGAGCGACGCGCCGGTTAGCCGCTCTTGCGGCGGAACTCCCGATGCGCCTCGGCGGGACCGGTCTTGCGCGGACCGTGCTTGCGACCGCCGTCCTTGTGGTCGGTGCCGCCGCCTGCGTTGGACTTCTTGCGTTCGAGCGCCTCGCGGAACTTGCGCTTGTTCTCGTCCTCGGGTTCCTCGGCCATGGGCCAAGACTAGCCTGCGACGGGTCCTTCGATCGACGGGTTTGCGTCAGCGCATGCCCGGTGGCATCCCGTAGACGTGGGTGATGGGCATCGTCATCAGCACGCGCCGCTCGTCGACCATCGCCTGGCGGTACTCGTCCCAGTCGGGATGTTCTCCGGCGATGTTGCGGTGCAACGCAATCAGCCCCTCGACGGTGTCGTCGTGCGGGGTCGCAGCGGGCGGGCTGAGGATGGCGTTGCCCTCCGCGACGGCGTACGCCCAACCATCGTCGGAGCTGACGTGGATGGACGCGCGCGGGTCCCGCCGCAGATTGCGCGTCTTGGCGCGCGGCTCGGTGATCGACACACCGATGGCCACCTCGCGCGCATCGAAGTGATAGGCGACGTTCGACAGCTGGGGTCTGCCGTCCTGCTTGATGGTGGCGAGCACACCCAGCGAGTTGCCACAGATCAAGGCCAACAGCTTGTCGTCGAACACGTGGCGCGCCATGGTCGCCAGCGTACGACTGCGGCGTAGGCGGGCGGTCCGATTCCGCAGTCGGATCCCTACCATGTACCCGTGACCACGATCGACGGAACCACGTTGGACGGCGTATCCGCCACCACGCTGTGGACGTTGCACAACCGCGGCACCGAGGCCAAGCGGTCCGACGGGGTGATCCGCGATCCGTGGGCGGTCACCCTGCTCGACACGATCGACTACGACTACCTCAAGTTCGGCAAGCCCAACCAGTCCCACGCACTGCGCGCCGTCGCGTTCGACCGCGTCGCGGGCCAGTACCTGACGACCCATCCGAAGGCCTCGGTGGTGGCGCTCGCGGAGGGTCTGCAGACCAGTTTCTGGCGCCTCGACCGCACGGGTGCGCTGGCCGAAACCACCTGGTACTCAATCGATCTACCCCCGGTCATGGAACTCCGAGGCCAGCTGCTGCCGTCCGACGATCGCATCGTCGCGCTGGCCCAGTCCGCGCTCGACCGCAGTTGGATGGACCGCGTCGACGCGACGAATGGCGTGTTCGTCACCGCCGAGGGGCTGCTGATGTATCTCGAACCCACCGACGCCCTCGGTCTGATCGCCGATTGCGCCGCCCGGTTCCCCGGTGGCCGGATGATGTTCGACTCGATCCCGCGGTGGTTCTCCCAGCGCACCCTGAAGGGCTTCAAGCTCTCGCCGCGTTACCTCGCGCCGGCCATGCCCTTCGGCCAGTCGGCCGACGAGGCGCTGGCGATCGCGGGCACGATCCCCGGCGTGCGACGGGCGCGCGACGTCGCCCTGCCGGCGGGTCGCGGGTTGTGGAAGGTGGCGGCGGCGCCCGCCGTGGACCGCATCGGGCCGGTGCGCCGCGGCCGGCCGAGCATCACCCTGCTGGAGTTCGCATGACCAGATACGTGGCCTTCCTCCGTGGCGTCAACGTCGGCGGGGTCAACCTCAAGATGACCGACGTCGCCGCCGCACTGGTCGAAGCCGGGTTCTCCGATGTGACGACGGTGCTCGCCAGCGGCAACGTGCTGCTGACGAGCGGCGCCAAGGTGGACGCGGTCCGGAAGAAGGCGGAGAAGGCGCTGCGCGACGCGTTCGGGTACGACGCCTGGGTCCTTGCGTACGACATCGACGCCGTGCGGGCGGTTTCGGACGGGTTTCCCTTCGAGCGGGAGGTCGACGGTCACCACTCCTACGTCACGTTCGTCACCGGCGCCGACGTGCTCGACGAGCTGGCGGCCCTGGCAGGCGAGGCCGGACCCCACGAGAAGATCGAACGCGGCGACGGCGTCGTCTACTGGCAGGTCCCCAAGAGCGGCACACTCGACACCACGATCGGCAAGACCATGGGCAAGAAGAAGTACAAGTCGTCGACCACCACCCGCAACCTGCGGACCATCGAGAAGGTGCTGGCGAAGTGAAGGTCGATGCCGCCCTGACAGGTGTCTCCGAGACGGCACTGCTGACGCTGCTGGTGCGGGCGCACGAGGCCCGCAGACCGGACTCGATCATCGATGATCCGATGGCCATCCAGCTGGTCGAGGCCATCGAGTTCGACTTCGCCAAGTTCGGTTACGCCCGTCGCCAGGACATGGCCTTGCGGGCGCTGGCGTTCGACGACGCCACCTGCAAGTACCTGGTCGACCACCCGTCGGCGACGGTCGTCGCTCTCGCCGAAGGTCTGCAGACCAGCTTCTACCGCATCGATGCCCGTCGCGTGAGCGACCAATTTCGTTGGCTGACAGTCGATCTGCCCCCGGTTACCAAACTGCGTGAACAGTTGCTGCCACCCTCGGACCGGGTGACCGTCTGCGCCCAGTCGGCACTCGACTTCAGCTGGATGGACCGGGTCGACCCCGATGACGGCGTCTTCATCACCGCCGAGGGTCTGCTGATGTACCTGGAACCCACCGACGCGATGGGTCTGATCACCGAATGCGCCCAACGGTTCCCTGGCGGCCAGATGATGTTCGACCTGCCCCCGTCGTGGTTCGCCAGCCTGGCCCGGCGCGGCGGTCTGCGAACGTCGCTGCGCTACCGCATTCCGCCCATGCCGTTCAGCATGTCTGCGGACGACGCGGCCAAGCTGGTCGACGTCGTGCCAGGTGTCCGCGGTGTCCATGACATGGCCTACCCGCCGACTCGCGGCCGCGCCCTCAACGCCCTCATGTGGGCGGCCCAACGCATTCCGTTGCTGGACCCGCTTCGGCCCACCTTCACGCTGCTCGAATTCGATTAGCTGAACGCCGTTTCGACGTAGCGGAGGGCATCGGCCTTGTCGACGCCGAGCGCCTTGGCGGTCGCCGCATAGGTGTGCGCGGCGGTTGCCATCGCGGCGTCGGCGGGATCGACTCTGGCGACGAAAGTGCCGAACCTGCCCCGGGTTTCCAGCATTCCGGCAGCCTCGAGTTCGCGGTAGGCGCGCGCCACCGTGTTCACGGCCATCGTCAGCTGATGTGCGAGGTCACGGACGGTCGGCAACCTGGTTCCCGGCGGAAGCCTGCCGTCCCTAACCCCCTCGATGATCTGGATTCGCAGTTGATCGAACAGCGGCCTGGCACCCTCCGGATCGACGCGAACCCACTCCCCCAAATCGGCCACGTGTCCAGTATCACAAAAAGCGGCTAGTTTGGTGGCGTGCAAGTGACGGTGCTCAGCGGAGCCGGCATGTCCGCGGAGAGCGGCGTGCCGACGTTCCGCGACGTCGAGACGGGCCTGTGGGCCAAGGTCGACCCCTATGAGATCTCCAGTTCGGACGGATGGCGCCGCCACCCCGAGAAGGTCTGGGCGTGGTACCTGTGGCGGCACTACATGATGAAGGCGGTCGACCCGAACGACGGCCATCGCGCCGTGGCCGCGTGGCAGGACGGCGCCGAGGCGCACGTCGTCACGCAGAACGTCGACGATCTGCACGAGCGCGCAGGCAGCAACCGGGTCTACCATCTGCATGGCAGCCTGTTCAGCTTCCGTTGTGACCGTTGCGGATTGGCCTATCGCGGGCCGCTTCCCGACATGCCGGAGCCGGTCGAGTCGGTCGATCCGCCGCGGTGCAACTGCGGCGGCCTGATCCGGCCCGACGTGGTGTGGTTCGGCGAGCAGCTGCCGACGGAGGCGTGGGACCGCTCGGTGGAGGCCGTCACCCGTGCCGACGTCGCGATCGTCGTGGGCACGTCGTCGATCGTCTACCCCGCGGCAGGACTTCCCGAGCTGGCGCTGGCCCAGGGCATCCCCGTCATCGAGGTGAATCCCGAGGAGACCCCGCTGTCCGCCAGGGCCACGATCTCGCTGCGGGAGAAGTCGGCGACGGCGCTGCCAGGCCTTCTGCAGCGCCTGCCGGTCCTCCTCGGCTAAACGGGCTTCGTGGCCCGGCCGATGGCGGTCTCGGACACCGGCAGCGGCACCCACGTCGGCAGCACCCATTCGCGCCTGGCTTCGCCGACGTCAAAGCCCGCGTCGACGATCGACCGTTCGGTGTCGCGGTGGGTATGGCAGTTGCCGAGCAGCCGCGGCCACAACGTCGCGTCGGCCAGCTTCTGGATGGGCGCCCGCATCCCGCTGCTCGCCACGTGTTCGAGGTAGCGCAGTTCACCACCGGGACGCAACGCGGAGAACAGTTGCCGCAGAACGCCATCGGGATCGTCAACCGAGCACAGCACCAGCGAGCACACCGCGGCGTCGAACGGTTCGCCGGACCGGTAGCGCTCCACGGTGCCGGCGCTGACCGTCACCGGTACCGTCGCCTTCTCGGCGGCGCGTTGCGCGATCACCGCGAGTCGCTGCTCCGGTTCGACCGCGACCACTTCGGTGACCGCCGCAGGGTAATAGGCGAAGTTGGTGCCGGTACCCGCGCCGACTTCGAGCACGCGACCCGACAGGCCCGCCAGGTTCTCGCGCCGCAGGCGTCGGATCGATTCGGGCTCGTGGGAGGACATCCTCGACCACAGCCGGGCGAAGAACGGATTGTCGACCGATTCAGCCGTCACCACTGACTCCCCTGAGTAATTCGACCGCCTCCTGCGGCGGCCCGTCGAGTCCCAGCATGCCCGTGGCGATGTGGCCACAGCACGCCGACCTCAGCACTCGATCAGTGAACTCCTCGAAGTCACCGAACGGAAGGTAAGGACGCGAAATGGCAAGGGCGGCAATGCCATGCGCCACGGTCCACAGTTCCAGCGCCGCCATGGTGGAGTCGCCCGCCGGGTAGACCCCTTCCTCCATCAGCGACTCGATGGAGGCCCGCATGTGCACGAAGGCGGAACTGTTGAGCGTCAGGTCGACGTCGCTGCCCGGCCTGCCCTCACCCATGGTGGCGATGCGGTACAGCTCGGGGTTCTGCCTGGCGAAGCGGACGTAGGCCAGGCCCTGCGCACGCAGCCGGTCGATCGTCGACGATTGCTCGCGGGCCACCTGCTGCATCACCTGGTCGAGCGCTTCGAAGTACCTGGCACACACCGCATCCAGTAGAGCGTCCTTGTCGGCGAAGTGGAGATAGATCGACGGCGGGGTGACACCGACGCGCTGGGCGACCGAACGGATGGAGACCGCCTTGGCGTGCCCGGTCTCCATCAAGAGATCGGTTGTGGCGTCCAGGATCTCGTCGCGCAAATGGTCACCGGATCCCCTTGGGGCACGGCGGCGTTTGAGCGGCTCTACCGTCACGTCAGCGGATGTCCGTCGACGCGACCATGCTGCGGTCCGGCTGCGACGGAGCCGGGTCGTCGTCGGGTCCCGACTCGCTGATGCCGATCCGCTGATGCAGGCGAACCAGCGGTTTGGGTGCCCACCAGTTCCAGCCGCCAAGCAGGTGCATGAACGCGGGCACCAGCACCATCCGGACCAGCGTCGCGTCCACCAGCACCGCCAGCGTCAGACCGATCCCGAACATCCGCATGAACGACACCTCGGCAGCGATCAACGCCGCGAACGAAATCGACATCACCAGGGCGGCCGCCGTGATCACACGGCCGGTGCGGGCCAGTCCGAGGGCGACCGCTTCGTCGTTGTCGGCGCGCGCGGCCCTGAGCGCCTGCAGACCCGACGGCGTCGCGTCCCCGTTCGTCCTGAGGGTGAGCCAGAACTCCCTGATCCGCGCGACGAGGAACACCTCGTAGTCCATCGACAACCCGAACGCGATGCAGAACAGCAGCACGGGCATGTTCGCGACCAGTGTCCCGGTCGGCGTCGTCCCCAGCGCGCTGAGGTGGCCGTCCTGGAAGATCCACACCAGGGCGCCAAAGGCTGCGGTCAGCGACAAGACGTTCAGCACAACGGCTTTCAACGGAAGTGTCACGCTGCCCGTGAGCAGGAACAGCAGCCCGAAGGTGATGATGGCGATGAGGCCGAGAACCCACGGCAGGCGGGTGGTGATCGCCTCTACGCTGTCGCGGTTGATCTGCGCGACACCCGCCAACTGCACGTCGCGGTCGCCGGGCCCCGGCACGGCGTGCAGCCTGTCGAGCTGTGTCTCCGACGCGTCGGAGAACAGCGGTGCGGTGCTGCCGACGGTGAGGAACGCACTGCCCTCGGCTACTCCGGTGGCAGCCGATGGCGGCCCGACCTCTTTACCGCCGACGAACGTTCCGCTCGGCGCGGACACCGACGACACGTCGGGCACCTCGGACAGTGCGGCGGCGTAGCGGGCGATCACCTGCGGCGTCAGACCGTCGGCGTCGGGTACGACGACCGTGACCGCGGTCGAGGAGTCGTCGACGAAGTCGTTGCGGAGTTGGTCACCGACCTGATGCGCCGAGGCCGAGGTGGGGAGCACCCGGTCGTCGGGGAAACCCCACCTGACGCCCAGGAACGGGGCGCCGAGGGCCAGCAGTAGGACGACGACGGCCAGCGCCACCGGAATGGCGTGGCGCATCACGGCCTTCGTGGAGCGGTACCAGAAGATCCGGTCGACGGGTTTCGGCGCAGGCTCGGCCCGGCGGGTGAGGCGGCCAAAGAGCGTGCGGACGTCGAGGCCGTCGAGCCGGTCACCGAGCAGCCAGATCGCGGCGGGTGTCACGACCACCGCCGCGGCGGCCCCGAAGCCGACGGTGGCGATGCCCGCGTAGGCGAAGGACTTCAGGAAGTACATGGGGAAGAGCAGCATCGCGGCCATCGACAGTGCCACGGTCGTGGCCGAGAACAGCACGGTGCGCCCGGCGGTCGACATCGTCCGCAACAGCGCCTTGTCGCGCGGCACGCCATTGGCGAGCTCGTCGCGATAGCGGCTGATGATCAGCAGCGTGTAGTCGATCGCCAGCGCCAGTCCCAACGCGGTCGAGAGGTTGAGGGCGAAGATCGAGACGTCGGTGCTGAACGTGATGAGGCGCAGGACGGACATCGAGCCGACGATCGCGAGGCCACCGACGGCCATGGGCAGCGCCGCCGCGACCAGGCCGCCGAACACCCACACCAGCACGACGAAGCTGAGCGGGATCGCGATGGACTCCATCAGCAGCAGATCGCGCTCGGTCTGCGCGTTGATCTGGGCGTAGACCATGGCGATCCCGCCGGAGCGCACGGTGACGCCGTCACGGTCGTGCACGACGTCATCCGACAGCGCCTTGGCGTACTTCTGGGCGTCGTTCTCGCCGCCGTTGATGCCGGCGACGATCAAGCCGGACCTGCCGTCCTTGCTGGTCATCTCGGCGGCGGCCTGCGGCGGGACGGTCCAGGCCGAGGTGATGTTGGCGACGTGCGGCGACTGCCGGAGGTGCCTGACGATGTCGTTGGCCACCGCGGTCGCGCTGGGACTCCTGGTGCCGTCGGGCGACGTGACGGTGACCAGCATCTGCATGTCGCCCTGATCGAACTTGTCGGTGAGCAGCTTGGTGGCCTGCGACGACTCGGCATTGGGGTCCTGGAAGCCGCCTGCCGAGAGGCTCTTGGCGACGGGGATGCCGAATATCGCGGCCGCCACCATCAGCAGTGCGGCGACGACGAGTATGCGCCGTGGGGCGGAGATCGCGAGCAGTGCGATTCGGTGCAGCACGTGCATCCTTCCCGTCGTATCGGCGTTAACTTATCAGCGGTAACTCAGGGCGGTCAACGCGTCCCTCACTCACTGGCACGTCCCCGACTTGCCGATCGTTCATCCGCCCAGGATGGCCACGGTGAGGTCACAGAGAACACTTAGGGTGGTCGCCATGACGACAGCCACCGGATCCTCGTCTTCGCTGCCGGACGTCGGCCTTCTCGTGCTCCGGATCGCGGTCGCCGCGACGATGCTGCAGGCAGGGCTCATCAAGGCCCTCGACTTCACCGCGACGACGGAGTTCATGGTGAACAGCGGCTGGAAGATGTCCACCTTCGCCGCCTACCTGGTGACCGCCACCGAGATCGCCGGCGGCACGGCGCTGCTGCTGGGGCTGCTGACCCCCTTGGCGGCATGCGGCATCCTCGCCGCGATGATCGACGCCTGGGCGGTCAACGTCTCCGGCGCCGCGTTCTGGTCGGAGCCCTTCAACGTGCCGTTCCTGGTGGCGTTTGCCGCCATGGCCCTGCTCTTCACGGGTGCCGGCGTCTACTCCGTGGATGCCAAGGTATTCGGTCGCGCCCGGTGGCCAGGGGCGGTTTCGATCGGATTGTTCCTGGTCGCGATAGCCGCCGCGGTGGCCACCTGGGTGTTTTTGAACGGCACCAACCCCCTGCACCTCACCAAGCCGGGCGCCTAGAACCTACTCGGAGGTAAGAATTGCCAGGGTTTTCCGAAACGTGACTCAAAGAACTCTTAATGGTGATGGTTACTGTCCAGTACATGTGGATCGACGACACCAGTGCAGATGTCATCAAGGTTGATTTCGAAGCCCTGTACCACGGGGACTTCCTGGTCGAGGGTGACTGCTCCGAGCAGTTCCCCGACCTCGCCACCGCTGTATAACACAGCTGGTCAGACCGCGTAGCTCTCGCGAGCGCGTGGACGCCGGGGCAGGCATGCTGCAATGGTTGCCGCTACGCGCGTTTCCGGGCAGTAGGCCGCCGACGGACCCCGTCGGCGGCTTTTTTGCGTCGAGATAGCGATGAGGGTCGTGATCCGCAGTGGATCCCGACCCTCACCGCTATGTGAATGTTCCCAATTACGCAGAAACGGCCGACGTGACCATGGCGCCGAGGCGTCCGGTGATCAGTTCCTCGGCCTCACCGACGATTCGCGAGATCAGTTCTGCACAGGTGGGGATGTCGTCGATCAGGCCCATCACGGTGCCCACGGTCCAGATGCCCGCGTCGATGTCGCCGTCGTCGAACACCTTGCGACCGCGCACTCCCGCCACCAGATCCTTGACGTCGGAGAACTGACCGCCACCCGCGAGGATCTCCACCACCTCACGCGACACCACGTTGCTCGCCACCCGCGCCGTGTTGTGCAGGCTGCGGAAGATCAACTCGGTCCCCCTCTCGTCGCCCGCCACGATCGCGTCCTTGACGTTCTGGTGGATGCACGACTCCACCGTGCACATGAACCGCGTGCCCATGTTGATGCCGTCGGCCCCCAACGCCAGCGCCGCCACCAGTCCACGCGCATCCGCGAAGCCGCCTGAGGCGATCATCGGGATCTCGATCTGCTTGGCCGCCGCCGGGATCAACACCAGCCCTGGCACGTCGTCCTCACCGGGATGCCCGGCACACTCGAAGCCGTCGATGCTGATGCCGTCCACACCGAGGCTCTGAGCCTTCACGCCGTGGCGCACCGAGGTGCACTTGTGCAACACCTTGATGCCGTTGTGGTGGAACATCGGCAGATGCGGTGCCGGGTTGGAGCCCGCGGTCTCGACGATCTTGACGCCCTCGTCGACGATCACCTGGCGGTACTCGTCATACGGCGGCGGGTTGATCGACGGCAGGATCGTCAAGTTCACGCCGAACGGCTTGTCGGTCAGCTCACGGGTCTTGGCAATCTCGCGGGCAAGGTCCGCGGGCGTCGGCTGCGTCAACGCGGTGATGAACCCCAGCCCGCCCGCATTCGCTACGGCCGCAACGAGTTCCGCGCGGCCCACCCACTGCATGCCACCCTGGGCAATCGGGTGCTCCACCCCGAACACTTCGGTGAACTTCGTCGTGATGGTCATCGGGGGGCCATGCGGATCGCGCCGTCGAGACGGATGACCTCGCCGTTGAGCATCGGGTTCTCGACGATGTGCTGCGCCAGCGCGCCGTACTCGTCGGGGTCACCGAGGCGGGCCGGGTGTGGCACCTGCTGGCCGAGGGACTTCTGCGCCTCTTCGGGAAGGCCTGCCAGCAGCGGGGTCTTGAACAGTCCCGGCGCGATGGTGCAGACCCGGATCAGCTCGCGGGACAGGTCGCGGGCGATCGGCAGTGTCATGCCGACGACGCCACCCTTGGATGCCGAGTACGCCGCCTGACCGATCTGGCCGTCGAACGCGGCGACGGACGCCGTGTTGATGATGACGCCGCGCTCCTCACCGAGTGGCTCGGTCTTGGCGATCCGCTCGGCGGCCAGGCGCAGCACGTTGAAGGTGCCGATCAGGTTGACCTGGATGACGCCGTTGAACCAGTCCAGCGGGAACGCGCCGTTCTTGCTGAGCGTCTTGACGGCGTTGCCGATGCCCGCGCAGTTGACGTTGATGCGCAGCGGTCCCATCGACTCGGCGACGTCGAGCGCTCGCGCGACGGCGTCCTCGTCGGTGACGTTCGCGGCGACGAACTTCGCCCGGTCGCCGAGCTCGGCCACCACGTCCTCACCCTTGAGGTCGATGACGACCACGCTGCCGCCGGCGTCCAACAGTCGCTTGGTGGTCGCCAGGCCCAGGCCCGACGCACCTCCCGTCACGACCGCTACGGAGTCCTTGATCTGCACTGATCGGTTCCTTTCCGAGGGTTTGGAGGCATGCGCCTCCGATTCGACCTACTGGTTGGTTGGGACTATACCCAGTCGCGGAGCACGGCTTCGGTGTCGGCGCCCTTCTCACCGGGCGGCGTCGGGATCGACGGCACACTGCGGGAGAACCGGGGCGCAGGCGCGGGCTGCAGGTGGCTGCCGTCGGAGGACTCGTCACGGTAGAAGGTCGCGCGCTCGGTGACGTGCGGCTCCGTCTCGACCTCGCCGAAGCTGAGGACGGGCGTGACGCAGGCGTCGGTGCCGTTGAAGACCTTGGCCCAATGGTCGCGATCGTGGGCCGCGAACGCCTCGGTGAACGCCGCCCGCAGCTCGGGCCAGCGGGCGATGTCGTTCTGCGCGGGCAGGTCGGCGGAATCCAGACCCAGTCCCTGCAGCAGCAGCGCGTAGAACTGCGGCTCGATGGCGCCGACCGCGACGTAACGACCGTCGGAGGTCTCGTAGGTGTCGTAGTACGGCGCGCCGGTGTCGAGCATGTTGGTGCCACGCTCGTCGGTCCACATTCCGCTGGCGCGGAAGCTCCACATCATCTGCACCAGCACGCTCGAGCCGTCGATCATGGCGGCGTCGACGACCTGTCCCCGACCCGAGGTCTGCCGCTCCCACAGCGCCGACAGGATGCCGACGATCAGGAACATCGACCCGCCACCGAAGTCGCCTGCGAGGTTCAGCGGCGGCACCGGGCGCTCACCCTTGCGCCCGACGGCATGCAGCAGACCGTTGAGCGAGATGTAGTTGATGTCGTGCCCGGCCTGCTGCGACCGCGGTCCGGTCTGACCCCAACCGGTCATGCGGGCGTAGATCAGTCGCTCGTTGACCTTCGCGCAATCCTCCGGGCCGAGGCCAAGGCGTTCGGTCACTCCCGGGCGGTAGCCCTCGATCAGCACGTCGGCCTTCGAGATCAGCCGCAGCACCAGCTCACGGCCCTCGTCGCTCTTGAGGTCCGCCGCCACCGAACGTCGATTGCGCAACATCGAATCTCGGGTGCCGGCAGGCACTCCGGCGCCCTTGGCAGGTCGTTCGATGCGCACGACGTCGGCGCCGAGGTCGCCGAGGATCATCGCTGCGTGTGGCCCCGGACCGATGCCCGCGAGCTCGACGACTCTCAATCCCTGCAGTGGTCCAGCCATCTCTCAACGCCCTTCAGCAGTTCGACCTAGTTGACCGCCGACAAAGCTTACTTGTATAACCAAGTCGAAGAACCGCGGGCCTCGGCCCGCCTGACGCGAGGCGGGCATGACCAACATCGAGACGTACACCGGCATCGACGATCTCACCGTGACCCAGAGCGAAGGGGTGCTCACGGTGACGCTGAACCGGCCCGACAGCCTCAACTCGCTGACGGCCGCGATGTTGAAGACCATCGGCGACGTCATGGAACGCGCGGCAACCGATCCCGCGGTGAGAGTCGTCCGCCTTGGCGGGGCGGGTCGCGGTTTCAGCTCGGGGGCGGGGATCAGCGCGACCGATCACGCCGACGGCGCAACCGAAGACGTGCTGCACGCCGCCAACCGCGCCGTGCGCTCGATCGTGACGCTGCCGAAGCCCGTCGTGTCGGTGGTGCAGGGACCTGCCGCAGGCGTCGGCGTGTCCTTGGCGATCGCCGCCGACATCGTCCTGGCCTCCGAGAAGGCCTACTTCCTGTTGGCGTTCACCAAGATTGGGCTCATGCCCGATGGCGGGGCGTCGGCGTTGGTGGCGGCTTCGATCGGCAGGGCCAGAGCGATGCGGCTGGCGCTGCTCGCCGAACGCCTCTCCGCTGCCGACGCACTGGCGGCGGGTCTGGTCAGCGAGGTGTACCCGGACGACGACCTCGAAGCCGGCGTGAACGCCGTGATCGAGACGCTGAAGTCCGGGCCTGCGATCGCGCTGCGCAAGACGAAGCAGGCGGTCAACGCCGCGACGCTGACCGAACTCGAGGGTGCGCTGGAACGCGAGACCGATGGCCAGCGCTCGCTGCTGTCGTCGGACGACTTCCGCGAAGGCACCAAGGCGTTCCAGCAGCGTCGCCCCGCAGAGTTCACTGACGACTGACGACGGGTTGAGATAGCACTGGCAGTCGATTCCCTGCGCTGGGGCGACTGTGAACGCTCACTCAACGCGAATAATCGTTCGACTGCGGCGGGTCCATCAGCCACCATCGTTTGGTGAGTACGCAATTCGACACCGCGGACGCGAGGAGCGATCTCGGTGAAGCGCAACCGGTGGGGGTCACCGGCGGCTCTTGGCGTGTGCTCGCACCATTCCGGTTCCGCGAGTACCGCCTGCTGATCGGTGCGCTGTCCATCTCGATCTTCGCCGAGGGCATGTGGGCGGTCGTGATGGCGATGCAGGTCATCGCGCTGGACAACGACCCTGCCTCGCTGTCGCTGGTGGCGACCTGCCTCGGCGCCGGCCTGGTGGCGTTCGTCCTCGTCGGCGGCATCGCGGCCGACCGGATCGATCAGCGCACCATCATCATCGCCGTCGAGGCGGTGAACGTCACCGTCGTGCTGACGGTCGCCGTGCTGAGTTCACTTGGCGCGCTGCGTATCTGGCACATGGCGGCAGCGGCCGGGGCGCTGGGCATCGCGGCGGCGTTCTTCTTCCCGGCGTTCAGTGCGACGCTGCCCCGGATCCTGCCTGCCGACCAACTGCTGGCGGCCAACGGGGTCGAGGGCGTCGTGCGCCCGGTGTTCCAGCGCGCGGTCGGCCCTGCGGTGGCAGGCGTGCTGGTCGGCGTGACGTTCCCCGCGCTCGGCGCGTTCGTGGTGGCGGCGCTGTTCGCGGTGGGCCTGGCGCTGCTGGTCGCCACCCGGCCTGCGAAAGTCGCTGCAGCCGAACGGAAGCAGGACCGTCCCCGCGTACTGAGGGATATGCGCGACGGGTTCCGGTTCATGGTTCGAACGCCGTGGCTGCTGTGGACGCTGCTGTTCGCGAGCATCTGGGTGCTGGTGGTGCTCGGCCCGATCGAGGTGCTACTGCCGTTCATCGCGCAGAGGCGCTTCGAGGACGGCGCGCGGATGTACGGCTTCATCCTCGCCGCCTTCGGGGTCGGTAGCGCGATCGGTGCGCTGGGCATCTCGTCGCGCCTGCTACCCCGTCGCTACCTGACCGTGATGATGGTGATGTGGGGCGCAGGCTCGCTGCCGCTGGCGATCGTCGGCTGGACGTCGTCTTTCCCGCTGATGGCGCTGGCGACGTTCGTCGTTGGCGTCACCGACGGTGCGGGCAGCGTGATCTGGGGAACGCTCCTACAGCGGCGCGTGCCGAGGGAGATGCTGGGCCGGGTCTCGAGCTTGGACTTCTTCGTCTCCCTGGCGTTCATGCCATTGTCGTTCGCCATCGCAGGCCCCATGTCGAAGGTCGTGTCGATGGAGACGATCTTCCTGGCGGCGGGCGTCGTACCGGTCGTGCTGGCGGCCGTGGCGATGCTGGCGGCAAGGATGCCTCGCGACGAGATCCGCAACCCGTTGCGGTAGTGCGTCAGACGCCGAACATCGGCGGCAGTGCGAGCACCATGACCAGACCCCAGAAGAAGTGGGTCAGCATGGGCGCAAGCACGCCGCCGGTGATTCGGCGCTCGTAGGCGCACACCCCGCCGAGGATGATGCCCGCGAACCCCAGCATCGGGTTGCCCGCCGCCGATACGGCGACGGCGTACACGATCGTCGACACGATCTCGGGGTGATACCTGCCCAATGATGAGTACAGCGCCCCGCGGAAGAACATCTCCTCGGCGAGACCGTTGACCACGGTGATCACCACGACGACCGGCAGGGCACCGTAGTTCGCGTACGCCAGCACCTGCACGATGTAGTCGCGGACCGGGCCGATCTCCCTGCACACCAAGCCGCCGACGATGAACACCGCGCCGAGCAGCACACCGATCGCTGCCCCGGTGATCACCGGACGGCGTTGGCGCCCGCGGAACGTCACGCATCCCAGGTGCAGTGGACCCGAGAGCCGGGCTCCCCCCGCCCACACCGCAGCAAGGGCGACCGTGAGGACGTAGAACGAGGTGCTGCCCGGCGTCCGCGTCAACGAGATGCCGAGCAAGGTGGCCCCGATGAGCAGCACGACGACCACCACGATGCGCCGCCTGCGCACCAGCGACGGCGGTTCGTCGTGATGGACGGGGGGATTTCCGACGATGGCGCCGATCTCGCCCAGCAGTCCCGTCACGACAGGCCCTTGGGCGCCAAGCCGATCAACGTGTCGAGGCCGGTGCGCCACCATCCCGCCACGGGTCCCGGCACCCCCTCGAGCAGGGCGAGCGCCGGGCGCGCGTGTGCCGGAGTCACCATCGCGGCAAGCTTGCGCAGACGCAGGATGTCGCCACCCGCCCACACCGGGTCGGTGTCGGCGAGGTGGTGCGGGTCCGCCAGCTGATCGACGGGCTGCCGCCTGCGGCTCGACAGGGACAACCGAATGGCGTCCTCGATGCTCACCAGGCCGCCCGGCGGATCGGGCACCAGACCGCGTAGCCCGTCATTCGACGCCGTCATCGGAAAGTCAAGTGACTCAACTAGATCCGCTGCCAAGCCGCCGGGCACCGGTACGAACAGCGCGGCCACCTGGGACACCAGGGCCATGTTCACGTCTGGCACCGGCACCCCGGCGCGCCTCTTGCCCGACAACTGGGCGTACGTCAGGAGGAGGTCGCCGTACGTGGTCGACTCGGGACCGCTGATGTCGTAGGACCCGGCGGGAACGACGTCGGAGTCGGCCGCCGCCACGAGGTAGTAGATCACGTCGCTGATCGAGATCGGATCAAGGCCGTTGTGCGCCCACGGTGGCATCGGGATCAGGAGGAACCGGTCGCCGACGGCCCTAAGCAGCTCGAACGACGTCGACCCCGCACCGATGATGATCGCGGCACCGAGCCACACCACGTCTGGTCCGCCGTCGATGGTCAACGCCTCGGCAACCTCGGCGCGACTGGTCAGGTGCTCGGAGAGGTTGTCGTCGTCGGGGACGAACCCGCCGAGGTAGACGATGCGCTTCACGCCGGCGTCCTTGGCCGCGCGCGCCACGTTGGCCGCCGCGACGTTGTCCGCGTCGCGGAAACCCGGCTGGCCGATGCCGTGCACGAGGTAGTAGACGACGTCGATGGGGCCGCCCACGACGAAGGCGCTGGACACGGATTCCTCGTCGCCCGCGTCGAGCATGACCGGCGTGACGTCGTCGATCCAACCGAAGTCACCGAGACGCTCGACGGTCCGGCTGCCCACGACCACCTCGTGGCCCTGCGCGAGTAGGGCGGCTACGAGCCGCGAGCCGATGTAGCCGGTCGCCCCTGTGACGAGTGCGCGCATGGGTTTCACCGTAGGTAGGTACCCACCGGATTGCCATTTCGATCCCATGGCGGCGCATGTCACGTCCGGCGGTTCAGGCCCCTTGGTAGACCTTGCGATAACTCGACGGCGACATGCCGACGCCGCGGCGGAGATGGTGGCGCAGGTTTCCGCCCGAGCCGAGACCCGCCAGGCGGGCCACCTCGTCGACCGGAAGATCCCGCGACTCCAGCAGTTCACGGGCGCGGTCCACCCGACGGTTGCGGATCCACGTCCCCGGCGCCTGACCGGTCTCTTCGCGAAAGCGGCGATTGAAGGTGCGCGGGCTCATGTGCGCGTGCCTGGCCAGCCGCTCGACGGTCAATTCCTCGCCGAGGTGCTGCAGCGCCCACTCCCGGGTGGACGCGGTCGACGCGTCGTCCTGCACCGGCAGGTGACGGTCGATGAACTGCGCCTGCCCGCCTTCCCGCCACGGCGGCACCACGCAGTAGCGCGCCACCGCGTTGGCCACCTGTGCGCCGTGATCGGACCGAATCACGTGCAGGCACAGATCGATTCCCGCGGCGAGACCCGCGGACGTCAGCACGTCGCCGTCGTCGACGAACAGCACGTTCTCGTCGACCTCGACCTCGGGGTGCAGCAGGCGAAGGGCGTCGGCGAACTTCCAGTGGGTGGTCGCCCGACGGCCGTCGAGCAGGCCCGCGGCGGCCAGCACGAACGCCCCGGTGCAGATGGACACCATCCGGGTACCGGGGCGGATCCGGTCGAGTGCGGCCCTGGCGAGTGGCGTCAGCACGCCGTCGTCTCGTGCGGACGGATAGCGCGTTCCGGGAATGACGACGGTGTCCGCGGTGGCCAATGCGTCGGGCCCCGCGGCAGGCAGCATGGCGAAGCCGTTCGTCGTTGCCACCGGTTGGTCGTCCAGCCCGCAGACCACCACGTCGTACAGGGGCGCGCCGTCGTCGTCCACGGCGGCGCCGAACATCATCGGCGCGATCGACGCGTCGAACCCCACCACGGGAGGCAGCAGGAGGACGACGATGCGATGGGGCTTGGCCATCCCGCCATCGTGGCACGTTTTTGACGATTGGTGGCATTCGTGCCACTAGCGCCGGACCGCGGGCAGCCAGCAGAGTGTTGGGGTGACGATCGCCGCCCGAGACGAAACCACGCGTCGACCCCGCCTGCACTGGGCCTGGGTGGTTGCCGCCACCAGCTTCGTCGCGATACTCGGCGCCGCCGGTTTCCGGTCGGTCCCCGGCGTGATGATGATGCCGCTGCACGACGAGTTCGGTTGGTCGCACGGCACGGTCGGACTGGCGATGTCGGTCAACATGACACTGTTCGGGCTCACGGCGCCGTTCGCGGCCGCGCTCATGGACCGTTTCGGCGTGCGTCCGGTGCTGACGGCGGCGCTACTCCTCATCTCGGCCGGGTCGGCCCTCTCGGTGCTGATGACGGCCAGCTGGCAGCTGGTGCTGCTGTGGGGCGTGCTGGTCGGCGTGGGGACCGGGTCGATCTCGATGGGATTCGTGGCGACGGTCGCCACCCGCTGGTTCGAGGAGCGCCGCGGCCTGGTCACCGGCGTCCTCACGGCGGCCAGTGCGACGGGCCAGCTGATCTTCCTGCCGGTCGTCGCGGAGGTCACGACGCGCCACGGCTGGCGGTGGGCCTCGCTCATCGTGGCGGCCGCCGCGCTGAGCGTGGTCCCCCTGGTGCTGCTGTTGATGCGCAACCAGCCGTCGGACAAGGGGCTGACGGCGTACGGGGCGAGCGAAGCGACGGGAAATGGCAGCGGGGCGAGCGAAGCGACGGGAAATGGCAGCCGGGCGAGCGAAGCGACGGGAAATGGCAGCGGGGCGAGCGAAGCTTCGCCTGCGGTGGTACCCGCTGGCAGCTTCCGCGCCGCCTTCGACGGGTTGCGGATCGGCCTGCGGGTGCCGGCGTTCTGGCTGCTCGCGGGCAGCTTCGCGATCTGCGGGATGACCACCAACGGCCTCATCGGTACGCACTTCATCCCGGCGGCCAACGATCACGGCATGCCGACCACCGTCGCGGCAGGGCTACTCGCGACGATCGGCATCCTCGACGTCGCAGGCACGATCTTCTCCGGCTGGCTGACCGACCGCGTGGACCCACGGTTGCTGCTCGTCGTCTACTACACCGGCCGCGGCGTCTCGCTGCTGCTCCTGCCGTCATTGCTCTCGCCGCACGCCGAGCCGAGCACCTGGGTGTTCGTCATCTTCTACGGGCTGGACTGGGTGGCCACCGTGCCGCCGACCATCGTGCTGTGCCGTCGCTACTTCGGCGCGCGCACGCCGGTGGTGTTCGGCTGGGTGTTCGCGTCTCACCAATTGGGTGCCGCGGTGGCAGCCGCAGGTGCCGGGTGGCTGCGTGACCTCCAGGGTGACTACGACCTCGCGTTCTACCTCGCATCGGCGCTGTGTGCCATCGCGGCCGTGCTCTGCCTGAACGTACGGAAACCGCAGGTCAGCACGGCTTAAGCGGCGTACCGGCACGTTCGTGACTTTGCCGATTGGTGATCGGAGCCTTTACGCTCCCCAGGTACCGCCACGAGAGTCGGGCTCTGGGCGGGGCGAATCAAAGGACCTTGAGGAGCAGAAAGTGAAGACTCGCACCAGTCGAGCCATTGGAGTGGCCGCGGCGATCGCCGCCCTCGGCGTTTCCGTGCCGTTGGCGATCAACGCCCAGGCCGACCCGCCCACCGACACCACCGTCGCCGCGGCGCCGGTGCCGGACTGGCAGGGCAATTGCGACCCTGTGCGCGCCGAGCTGGCCCCCAGCGGCGCCACGAAGGAGACGCTGGCCAAGCTGCCCGTCGGGCAGGTGCTGGCCAAGATCCCGTCGCTGAGCACGTTCACCTCTGCGATCAACGGCGGTCTCAACCCGGCCGTGAACATCGTGCCGGTCATCGAGAACGGCCCGTACGTCATCTTCGCGCCGAACAACGACGCCTTCGCGAAACTCGATCCCTCGGCGCTCGAGACGCTGAAGACCGATCCGGCCGCGCTGACCAAGCTGGACTACTACCACGCGTTCCTCGGCCTGCTCGGCCCCGGCGACGTCGCGGGGCAGCGGCCAACCCAGCAGGGCGCCGAGATCAAGGTCACCGGCAAGGACGGCGACATCAAGGTCAACGACACCGCCAAGGTGATCTGCGGCGGCATCCAGGCCAGCAACGCGCAGATCTACATCATTGACACCGTGCTGAACCCCGACGCACCGCCGGAGCCCGTCACTCCGACGCT
The DNA here is from genome assembly GCA_025963385.1 of Mycobacterium sp. Taxonomy (GTDB): domain Bacteria; phylum Actinomycetota; class Actinomycetes; order Mycobacteriales; family Mycobacteriaceae; genus Mycobacterium. The sequence continues at coordinate 459 of JAOPUT010000184.1, read as the reverse complement.
GTCCTTCTCCAACACGGGCAAGCCGCTGTCCCCCACCAGCACCACGACCTCTGCGGAGCCCGCCCCGGCCGGCTAGAGGTCACCAGCCTCTTCGACTTGGTCGTGCTCAGAGGCCGAGGTCGCGGCCGATGATCTCCTTCATGATCTCGGTGGTGCCCCCGAAGATCGTCTGGATGCGGACGTCGACGTAGTCGCGTGCCACCTTGTACTCGTTCATGTAGCCGTACCCGCCGTGCAGCTGCACGCAGTTGTCGACGACCCGCTTGCCCAGCTCGGTGCACCACCACTTGGCCTTCGACGCCTGGACCGCGGTCAACTCACCGTCGACGACGGCTTGGAGGCAGCGGTCGATGTACGACTCGGCGATCTCGAGTTCGGTATCCATCTCGGCCATCACGAAGCGGTTGTGCTGGAACGTGCCGATGGGTTGCCCAAAGGCCTTGCGGTCCTTGACGTATT
>JAOPUT010000163.1 GCA_025963385.1 Mycobacterium sp. | reverse complement strand
GGGTGCCGTCGTGCCCGTTAACCCGTACCGAGCCACGACGCGGGCGATGATGGCGTTTTGACCGCTGCGGTTCCAGAAACTCTGGGCCGCGCCGTCGTCGGAGGAGCGCAGCATGAGGTCGAGTGACGTGCGGTCGGCAGCGGACAGTGTCGTCTCGCCCTTCGACTCCTGCAGCAGCAGGTCGTCGGCGATGAACAGCTTCACCACCGACGCGATCGGGAAGGGCTTGTTGGCTCCGTTGGACACAATCTGGCCGGTGGCGCGGTCCAACACCACGGTGTCGATATCGGCCCCAGACGCAGCCGCCTCGGCGGTGGCTTGACGGACGCGGGTGTCGAGCCCCTCGAATGGCGCCGCCGACTGGGCGGGTGGGGCTACGGGCAGCGCAGGAAGCGACGCCCGCGGGGTGCTCTCAGCGGCCGGCGGCGTACCCCAAACCTGTGCTTCACAGCCGTTTACGAGCAGTGCCACACAGGCGACTGCCATTCCCGTCATCACCCGATTCGGCAGCCGCCGACGCATAATCCTCCCAACAGATCCTGAACCAGGGGAGCGAGGGTAACGCTGCGGCCACCGGTTGCCCTAGCCTAATCGGTTGGGTCAGACGGTGTGGGGTTGCATTGAGGCAAAAGGGTTCGGTGGGCTCGGTCTGCAATGACGTGGGTTGCGCCGAGGCGCGGTAGTCGATCAAGCGCTGCTCGGGCGACAGCCGCACCGGCGCGCGAACCGGAAGTGCCAAACCGACACTGATCATCCTGTTCGCGCCGCCGGAGGGCCAAGAGTCTGCGCGTCAGATGGGCTGTTTGGCCTCCGCGAACTGGGCCACTATTGCGGCGCAGAAAGCCGGTAGGTCGGCTGGTGATCGACTGGAGACGAATTGACGATCGATCACGACCTCCTCATCGACGACGTCCGCTCCCGCTCGCCGGAGGTCAGTTCGGATGCTCGGCCATGACGTCATCCTTACTCCCCCGATGACGTCCGCTTCGGCGAGAGTCCACGGACCGTGGCAGATCACTCCGATGGGTTTGCCGGTGTCCGCGAATGCCTTGACGAAGCCGACCGCGTCGGCGTTCATCCGCAGTTTGTCGGGGTTGACGGTTCCGCCCGGCATCAGCAGCGCGTCGTAGTCATCGACGGACACGTCGGTGACCACGCGGTCGACCGGAAAGCTTCCGGCCGATTCCATGTCGAACTGCCGGGCTTGAATCTCGCCGGGATGCAGTGAGATGACCTCGGTCATGGCTCCCGCACCGTGTAACGCTCCGCGGGGCTGTTCCAGTTCGATTCGCTCGACGCCGTCGGCGGCCAATATGCCGACGCGCCGACCCCGAAGTTCCTGTGTCATCGGATTCTCCAGTGCTCGTCGGACTAGACAGCCTCGACGACGACAGTGCCGTCGTCTGAGATGGTGACGACCACGTCCATATCATCGGAATCGTCGATGATCGTCAACAGCTCTATCACGGCAGTGCGGAGTTCGGGTTCGCCCAAGTTCTGAACGGTTTCGCGGTTGTCCGGGTTGCCTCCGGGTGCCGCCGGTAGGTCTGTGGACTGGTCTCCGGTGGTGCTGCCTTGGTTTCCGGTGGTGGTTTGGGTGTCGGTGGTGTTCTGGTTTTCGGTGACTTTAGCCATGAGATCTACGGTATTCACTAATTCGTCGGCAGTAGACGACCCGGCAGGTCGATTCTTGGTCCCCGTTTTTGTCACGAGGAATCACTTGACATGCACCGCCGTACGCTACGGCACATCATCAACAAGGTTGGGAGGCCGATCATTTGGGGCGGAAGCGTCCACCAGTCGGTCACCGGCAGCAGGAGAACGGCGACGCCAATTGCCGGGCGAGGACAGTCGCTGCGCACTACTTCCTCGGGACGGCATTCACCTGATGGTGACAATCAGTGCGTTCCTGGGACGTAATCTTGGCGCGTTCGCGATGTCGGTCATTCCGCCCGGACCGACCGATACACCAGCCCATACTCGTCGAGTGCGACTACGTCGCTGTCGGTCGCCGCGACGGCGTCCACCCGGATCGCTGCGGCAGGGCCACGGCTCTTTACCAACGCGTCGATGTCGCGCCAAACGGTTTGGCTGAGTTGTCGTCCAGACCGCTGATCGACCAGCAGGGCCGCACTGACGAACCCGTCCGTTTCCGTCAGCCAAGGCACCACTGTGTCTTCATATCCGGCGATCGCCTCGTTGAGTGCGGCCGGATTCGTCTGATAGACGGTGTGGCGCACGCCCGCTCCGCCTTCTTCTCGCCCCACCCGAGTCACGCTCGCCCTCCGAAAGCGTTCGACCGAGGCAGTGCCGTGCGCGAGACGGATCGCTTCCTCGCGGACACCGGCCTCTACGCGTTCGCTTTCTCGCATGGCGTCGTGTGAGACCCAGAACGACACGAGGACCGCGACGGCCAGGTCGGGAGATACCTGCAGTGACATTCCTTCCCCGCCAGGTTCTGACTCAAGGCGCGACCGGCCCTCCGACGCGAGGTATGCAACGGCGTCGTCAATCCGTTCAGGGTCGGCGGTTATCAGCGTGTACCGAACATGCATCTGTGGCTCCTTACTCGTCATGACGGCGGGGACTGTGCTGCCATGAGGACGGCAAGCGTGCGTTCGGCCGCCTCCTTCGAAGACGCCGGATTCTGGCCGGTGACAAGGCGCCCGTCCACCACCACGTGCGAACTCCAGGGTTGCCCCTGGTCGAAGTCGGCTCCCTCCTCACGCAGTCGGGTCTCCAGTAGCCACTTGGCACGGTCGGCCAGACCCCCTTGGCGCTCTTCCTCATTCGTGAAAGCGGTCAGCCGTCGGCCAGCGAACAGCCAGGTGCCGTCCTCGCGGCGGCCCGCCAGCAGTCCAGCCGGCCCGTGACATACCGCAGCGACGACTCGTCCCGTGTCGAACAGATCGGCCAGAATTCGGCCGAGCGGTCGACAGTCCGGCAGATCCTCCATCGGCCCGTGGCCGCCCGGAATGAAGATGGCGTCGTAGTTGCCCAGGTTGTCGGCGGCATGTTCCACCGACATCGGGGCGGCGAGCTCGCGCTCCAGCGATTCCAGATAGCTACGAAGCTCGGCGGCGCGTTGTTCGCCACCGGCCCGATCCGGCGCCAGGCTGACCTGATCGACGGTCGGCCGGACACCACCCGGAGTGGCGATGTCGACGTCGACCTCGGCCTGGCGGAAGGTGCGGTGGGGTTCGACGAATTCTTCGGCCCAGAATCCAGTGGGATGGCGGGCGCCGTCAGACAACGTCCAGTGATCGCTGCCGGAGAGCACGATCAGTATTCGAGCCATGGAGTACCTCCTTGATGATCCGACCGTCTTTGTCGACATGCTGCCGCTGACGCTGACTGCGGTCTTGGTCACACAGGTGCGAAAACTGTCGGCTTCGCTAGACCTGAGGGTCTTCTGCAGCGGTCTCGATCTGCCAGAACAGGTGGTCCATCGACTCTTGCTAACCACAGGTTGGTGCGCCGCCACGACGAAGCGGGCATTGTCCAAGAAAGCCGCCGTTCTGTGGAACAGAGAGTTGGAGATCATCCGATGAATGCTCAGGAGTTTTATCGCGACGTCGCCGAGCGCTCCATGCTGTCGAAGGGGGAGGCAGCCGATCTGACCCGTGCGGTCCTCGAGGTCTTGGCGACACGAGTCAGCGCCGGAGAGGTGAAGCACCTGATCCGACAACTCCCCGAGGAGCTTGTCGACTCCGTGCGATGGAACAACAAAGGTCCGGAGCGATTCGGCCTGGATGACCTGATTCTGCGCGTCAGCGGCCGCACTCGACTGAACGAGACCGAGACTTCGACCGGTGTGGAGGCGGTGCTGCTGACCTTGCGGGAGGCGGTCGACCGGAAGGAGTTCAACGACTTCATGTCGCATCTCCCTGTGGAGTTCACCAGGCTGCTCTCGTCGCCTAATCCGCCACGGGCGGTATAGAGCCTCCACGGATGGCATTGGCGGGGGCGCGGTCAGCGCCTCGGTCACGAAGACGGCCCAATCGATCCGCAGCGCCGCGCGGGGGTCCGCACCTGGCGGCTTATTCGTTAGCGCGCTTGCTGCCTCCGTCACGTGGCTACCGGACAAAGGGGACTCTGGCAGTACCCGTACTACGGGGATCTCCTTGGCGTCTGGAATAACGCCTAGCTTGCTATGAGAGATGCCCGAGGAGGAGAGAAGCAATGGATCTTGGTTTGCACTGTTGGAACTTCTCGAATCCTTCCGACCCAGCTGAGATCGCCGCAACCCAACTGACGGTCTTGTCCGACCGACGAGAAAGGTGACAAGTGGCAAAAGGCCAATTCGCAACGCATGCAGAACTTTTCGATCTGAATGGTAAGCGCGGCCTGGTCACCGGTGGCACGAGGGGCATCGGGATGATGATCGCGCGCGGGCTCCTCCAGGCGGGCGCCCGCGTGGTCATCAGCTCACGCAACGCAGAAGCGTGCGCTCAGGCGCAGGAACAGCTGTCTGAATTCGGCGACGTCTCGGCGGTCCCCGCCGATCTGTCCCGGCACGAGGAGTGTGAGCGCCTCGCTCACCTCGTCACGGCCGACTCTGGGAGTCTCGACATCCTCGTCAACAATGCTGGTGCCATGTGGGACGAGCCCTTGGCGACGTTCCCGGACGAAGCCTGGGACACCGTCATCGACCTCAACCTGAAGTCGCCGTTTTGGCTGGTGCAGGCGCTGCTGCCTGCACTTCGCAGCGCTGGGACCGCCGACGACCCCGCGCGGATCATCAACATCGGCAGCATCGCCGCCATACACATCCCTCAGCGGCCCAACTACTCGTATTCCAGCAGCAAGGCTGCGCTGCATCAACTCACCAGAGTGCTCGCCAAGGAACTGGGCCCGCAGCACATCACGGTGAACGCGGTGGCGCCAGGACCGTTCCCGTCGACGATGATGGCGGCAACCCTCGACGAGTTCGGCGAGGCGATCGCGGCGTCGGCCCCGCTGGGCCGGATCGGCCGCGACGACGACATGGCGGGTGTCGCCGTGTTCCTCGCCAGCCGGGCTGGCGCCTACCTAACGGGCACCATCGTCCCTGTAGACGGAGGGATCGCCACGACCGCATGATCGTTGGCGAACATCGACGCGATGCCGGACCCGCAATTGCCCTCACGCTGGGATGCAGTGTCTGGTCATGAGCGACGTCTGTGATGCCACTTCTTTCTTGTCAATGAACACGTCCTCGCGGCCGAGGTTCGAACCGAATGGGGTCACCGACCTCGCGGTACCTCCCTGCGCTTGCGGTGCGGGCCTACGGTGAGTGGATGGACGCCACGCTTGATCTGCGCACCGAGATTCGAGAGTTTCTGAGGTCGCGTCGCGCCCGCATCGCGCCGGAGATGGCTGGCCTGCCCGCCTACGGTGGCAAACGTCGGGTCGAGGGTCTGCGTCGAGAGGAGGTGGCGCTACTCGCTGGGGTCTCGGTCGAGTATTACGTGCGCATCGAGCGTGGCAGCCTGGCTGGCACCTCGGAGGGCGTGCTCGAGGCGCTCGCCACGGCCTTACAGCTCGACGAAGCGGAGCGCGATCACCTGTTGCATCTCGCACGCCAGTCCGGGGCGCCTGGTGGTCGACGGCACTGCAAATCTCCCGCGACGGTGCGTCCCGCGCTGCAGGAGGTGCTGGACGCCATTACCGGTGCGCCGGCATTGATCCGCAATGGGCGTCTCGACGTGCTAGCCATGAATCAACTTGGTCGCGCGCTGTATTCACCGGTACTAGCCGACCCGCGACGGCCCGCCAACACGGCGCGGTTCGTGTACTTGCATCCCAGCGAGGCCGAGACGTTCTTCGTCGACTACGACCAGGCGGCGCGAAATGCGGCCGCGATGTTGCGTATGGAAGTGGGCAAGAATCCCCACGACGAGGAGCTCATCGCCTTGGTGGGCGAATTGTCGAGGGGCAGTGAGCTATTCCGGCAGCAGTGGGCATCTCAGAACGTGCGGCTGAAGGGACACGGGAGCAAGCGTGTGAACCATCCGGTGGTGGGCCTGCTCGACTTGAATTTCGAGTCCATGGATCTGCCCACCGAATCTGGCATGCAGTTGAATGTCTACACCGTAACTGCGGGAGGGCTGGCCGCCGACAATCTGGCCCTGTTGGCATCGTGGGCCAACCAAGAGACGTTGGCGACCGAGCTTCCTGCCCCCAGCCGATAACCCACCCACCCTTCAGTCCGTCCGACGGCGTCAACCTATGGAGTTGCCATGTTCGGCGGCGCAGTGCTTTCGATTGCCAGCGCTCTATTTGGCGGCGCTGGTGGGGGAGGCGGGTGAATCAGATCGTTCGGCACCGAAATGTCGTGGCGGTTTCAGTTGAGCAAAGGAACCGCAGCCGACCGGCGATGCGAGGGCCGATATCGACTGCGTGGCTTTAGTGTTGGCTGCTGTGGCCGGACTGGACAGTTGTGTGACGCGCTGGAGGGTGGCGCTGCACGTAATGGTCACGTTGTTCATGGTCGTCGCCTCCGCACTGGCGATCACCCCGGTGGCTCGTGCGGCTGCCGCTGCGGCGAGGCTGTCGGTGTCATCGACGTGGCAGACCGGTTTCATCGGTCACTTCACGATCGTCAACGCGAGCACGGCGCCGATGACGGATTGGCGGCTCGAATTCGACTTGCCGGCGGGTGAATCCGTCTCGCATACGTGGAGTAGCACCCTCGTGCAATACGGCACGCACTATGTTCTTACCCCTGCGACGTGGAATCGCATCATTGCGCCGGGCGGTTCGGCCACAGGTGGTCTGAGGGGCGTGCTGACCGGCTTCTACACACCACCGTCGAATTGCGTGCTCAACAGGCAATACCCCTGCACCTAGAGGCTTTCGTGCGCTGGCGTTCGACCATTCCAATCCGCGCCGACTGCGTGCCGCTTGAGCGATTCGGTCATAGTCCCGGCCGGGCAAGCGGTTCGGCCGGAATTTGACCCACACCGAAGGAAGACGCGAGAGTGGGCTTATGAGGACGATCACATACCGCCACACTGCAGTCGGCCTGGCCGTCGTCGCACTGGTCACCGTGGGCTGCACCAATGGCACAAGGGTCGACGCGTCTGCGCCGCCGCAGGTCGGGTTGATCGCCACCTCCGAGACTGCAGCACCGCCCACCGAAGTGAAGCTCACCGGGGAGAGAGACGTCGAGGTGACGCTGACCGGTCCGATTGCGGCCAAGTACGCGTCGGCAACCGAGAGTCAGCGGCAGGCTCTCGGCAAGCCGCTGACGGGTGACCGCAATGCGGGAGCACGGGAGAGCGGTGTGGTGTTCCAGCA
>JAOPUT010000100.1 GCA_025963385.1 Mycobacterium sp. | reverse complement strand
CCGACATGTCCGAGCTACGGGCGCGCGTCGGCCTGAGCTCCTCGGCCCTGAGCCAGCGCATCCCCGACGACGAGGTGGTCCGCGACCTCGTCGTGTCGGCCGGGTACGCCGTGCTCGGCCGATGGCGCGAGCGCTACGAGGACGTCGACTACGAGCAAGCCGTCGACATGCTGGAAAGCCTTGGTGCAGAACATCTTGCGGAGCGCACCTACGGCACGCTGTCCGAGGGTGAACGCAAGCGGGTGCTGATCGCGCGGTCGCTGATGACCGACCCCGAACTCCTGTTGCTCGACGAACCCGCCGCTGGCCTGGATCTCGGTGGCCGCGAGGAACTCGTCGCCCGGCTCGCCGATCTCGCCGCCGACCCCGACGCGCCCGCCATCGTGCTGGTCACCCACCACGTCGAGGAGATCCCACCGGGTTTCAGTCACTGCCTGCTGCTGTCGGAGGGCAAGGTCGTCGCGTCGGGCCTGTTGACCGACGTGCTCAACTCGGAGAACCTGTCGAAGGCTTTCGGTCAGTCGATCGCCCTCGAACTCATCGACGGGCGCTACTTCGCGCGTCGTACCCGTAGCCGCGCGGCACACAGGAGGAGAGCCATATGACCGACGCAGAAGATCCCTTGACACCACGGCCTGCGGCCACGGTGATGCTGCTTCGCGAGAAGAGCGACATCGAGGTGTTCCTCATGCGTCGCCATTCGCAGATGGACTTCGTCGCCGGCGTGATGGTGTTCCCAGGCGGTGGGGTCGACGAGCGCGACCGTGGCGCCGACATCGCCTGGTACGGCCCCGGCAAGGACTGGTGGGCCGGTCGGCTCAACGTCGACGCCGACCTCGCCGAAGCCCTGGTGTGCGCCGCAGCGCGCGAGACCTTCGAGGAGTCCGGCGTGCTGTTCGCCGGTGCGGCCGACGACTCCGACGTGCTCGTGGACGACGCCTCGGTGTATCGCGAGCAGCGCGCGGCGCTGGCCGCCAACTCGCTGTCGTTCGCCGACTTCCTGCGCAACGAGAACCTCGTCCTGCGGGCCGACCTGCTCCGGCCATGGGCGAACTGGATCACGCCCAAGGAGGAGCGCACGCGGCGCTACGACACCTTCTTCTTCCTCGGGGCACTCCCCGAGGGGCAGCGCGCCGACGGCGAGAACACCGAGTCCGACCGCGCGTTCTGGACGACCCCGCGGGCTGCGCTCGAGGAGTTCGAGCAGGGTAAGTCGTTCCTGCTGCCGCCGACGTGGACGCAGCTGGACTCGCTCGACGGGCGCACCGTCGCCGATGTGCTGGCCGTCGAACGCAAGATCGTCCCGATCGAGCCCAGCCTGAGCGCCGACAAGGGCACCGGCGACTGGAGCATCGAGTTCTTCGACGGAGCCAGGTACAACGCCGCCCGCAACAAGCGCGCGCCCGAAGGCTACGAGAAAGTGTGAACGAGTTCGTCAGCGCCCACGTCAAGGACGGCGTCGGCACGCTGCTGCTGTCCAGGCCGCCGACGAACACCCTGACCAGGCAGATGTACCGGGAGATCGCGGCGACCGCCGCAGAGCTCGGCGAACGCTCCGACGCGGCCGCCGTCATCGTCTTCGGGGGACACGAGATCTTCTCCGCCGGGGTCGACGTACCCGAGATGGGCACCCTGGACGCCGACGCGGCGGCCGTCGCGGCTGAGGTCGCCCGGCGCGCGGTCGAGGCCGTCGCCGCCATCCCCAAGCCGACGGTCGCCGCCGTCACCGGGTACGCCCTCGGCAGCGGGTTGACCCTCGCGCTCGCCGCGGACTGGCGCATCAGCGGCGACAACGTCAAATGGGGGATGACGCAGATCCTCGAGGGCCTGGCACCGACCAAAGGGGAAGCCGAGCGGTTGACCCGTGCGATCGGCGACAGCAAGGCGAAGGAACTGGCCTTCAGCGGACGGTTCGCGCACGCCGAGGAGGCGCTCGCACTGGGATTGGCCGACGAGTTGGTCGCCCCCGATCACGTGTACGACACCGCGGTGGCGTGGGCCAGGCGCTTCGTCGACGTGCCGGCGCAGGCGCTGGCTGCGGCGAAGTCCGCGTTCGCCCGATGAGCGCTTGCGAACCGTCCCGGCTCCGCCCGTTAGGCTGCCCTGCATGACGAGTACCGACCGCGAGCCAGGTGTCGACGGCGATACGGCTCTCGAGCCCACGCCCGCCGGGACGGCTCCCACTCAGAACGACGCTCCCGTACCCAACCCCCACGCCACGGCCGAACAGGTCGAGGCCGCGCGCCACGACTCCAAGCTGGCGCAGGTGCTGTACCACGACTGGGAAGCCGAGACCTACGACGACAAGTGGTCGATCTCGTATGACCAGCGCTGCATCGACTACGCACGCGGCCGCTTCGACGCGATCGTGCCCGACGAGAGCCAGCGTGAGCTGCCGTACGACCGAGCCCTCGAGCTGGGCTGCGGCACAGGGTTCTTCCTGCTGAACCTCATCCAGTCGGGTGTGGCTCGCCGAGGCTCGGTCACCGACCTCTCGCCGGGCATGGTCAAGGTCGCCGTCCGCAACGGCCAGGGACTGGGTCTCGACATCGACGGCAAGGTCGCCGACGCCGAGGGCATCCCGTATCCGGACGACACCTTCGACCTCGTCGTCGGCCACGCGGTGCTGCACCACATCCCCGACGTGGAGCTCTCGCTGCGCGAGGTCGTGCGCGTGCTCAAGCCGGGCGGCCGGTTCGTCTTCGCAGGCGAGCCCACCACCAAGGGCAACGTCTACGCGCGCAACCTGTCGACCCTGACGTGGCGGGTGGCCACCAACGTCACGAAGCTGCCCGGGTTGGAGGACTGGCGCCGTCCGCAGGAGGAGCTCGACGAGTCCTCGCGCGCGGCGGCACTGGAGGCGATCGTCGACCTGCACACCTTCGAGCCGAGCGACCTGGAGCGGATGGCCGCCAACGCGGGAGCCATCGACGTCCGCACCGCCAGTGAGGAGTTCACCGCCGCCATGCTCGGGTGGCCCATCCGGACGTTCGAGGCATCCGTGCCGCCCGGCCGATTGGGTTGGGGCTGGGCGAAATTCGCCTTCAACAGCTGGATCTCGCTGAGCTGGGTCGACGCGAACGTGTGGCGCAAGGTCGTGCCGAAGGGCTGGTTCTACAACGTCATGGTGACCGGGGTCAAGCCGTCCTGAAGGGTGGCCTGCGCTTCACGGTCTCCGACGTCGCGTATCTGAGCGGCGACGCGGGCGCCGACGCGCTGGCCGAGGTCGACGCCCTTGCGCTGACCGACGCCAGCCGTATCTCCGACATCGCCTGGGCGCGCACACGTTTCGGTGATCACGCGCCGGTGCTCATCGAGACGACGCTACTTCGGCGCAAGGCTGCGGCCAAGTTTCCCGACGCGTCGGGCTGGCTGTTCACCGAGGAGGCGTTGGAACAGGCCACCGCCGCGCCGGTCGCCGCCCACCGCGCCGCGCGGCTGGCCGGCCTGGCCGTTCACGACGTGACCTGTTCCGTCGGAGCGGAACTCGCGGCGTTGCGCCACCTATCCGACCAAGTCGTCGGCAGCGACGTCGACGACGTGCGCCTGGCCATGGCGAGACACAACTTGGCGTGGGACGGCGCCGGGGTGTTGTTGTGCCGCGCCGACGCCTTGGCTCCCGTGACGCGCGACACCGTCGTCATCGCGGATCCGGCGCGCCGTAGCGCGGGCCGGCGCAAGTTCCACCCGCTGGACTACACACCTGCCCTCGATCACCTGCTCGAGACCTACGCCGACCGCGACGTCGTCGTGAAGTGCGCTCCGGGAATCGATTTCGACGAGGTCGCCCGGCTGGGCTTCGCCGGCGAGATCGAGGTGACGTCACTGGGTGGCGGCGTGCGCGAGGCGTGCCTGTGGTCGGCCGGGCTGGCCGCGCCAGGGGTGACCCGGCGCGCGACCATCCTCGACAGGGCCGAGGAGATCACCGACGCCGAGCCCGACGACTGCACCGTCGCTCCCGCGGGCCGCTGGATCGTCGACCCCGACGGCGCGGTGGTCAGGGCGGGTCTGGTGCGGCACTACGCCACGCGACACGGGTTGTGGCAGCTGGACCCGGCGATCGCCTACCTCTCGGGCGATGAACTGCCTCCCGGGGTGAGGGGATTCGAAGTGCTCGCCGAGCTCGGTTTCACCGAACGTGCGTTGCGACAAGAACTCTCGGCCCGCGACGTCGGGGCATGCGAGATCCTGGTCCGCGGGGTCTCCGTCGACCCCGACGTGCTGCGACCGAGGCTGCGGCTGCGGGGCTCGCAACGGCTTTCGGTGGTCATCACCCGGATCGGCACGGGAAGCGCGAGCAAGGCCGTCGCGTACATTTGTCGACCGTCGCGATGAGCCCGCGGGTAATGTGGCGTCGGCGGCGCCGGTGCCGCTCCATCCCGGAGGTCTCTCGACAGATGCGCATATCCACGCTGGCCCTGGCCGCCTCGGCGGTGGCGGTGTTCGGTTGGTCGGGCGTCGGCGTCGCCTCCGCGGCGCCGCCCAAGTGCACCGATCTCGGCGGCGTCGTCGACGCCAGCCAGATCTGCCAGATCACGGCGACCGACCCCGGGTACTCGATGACCATCAGCTACCCGGTCGGTTACCCCGACGTGCAAGCGGTCTTCGACTACGTCAAGCAGACCCGCGACGGCTTCCTCAACGTCGCCAAGATGCCCGATTCCAGGGCGATGCCCTACGAGTTGGACACCACCGAAACCGAATTCAACTCGACCGTCTCGCCGCGCAGCACCCAGAGCGTGGTGTTCAAGACCTACCAGGGCGTCGGCGGCGCCCACCCGACGACCTTCTACAAGTCGTTCAACTGGGACCAGGGCCTGCGAAGGCCCATCACGATCGACAACCTCTTCCGTGAGGGCACCGCGCCGTTCCCGATCATCTTCCCGCTGGTGCAGGCCGAGGTGGACAAGCAACTCGGTCAGCAGGTGGCGATCGATCCGTCCGTCGGCCTCGACCCGACGAAGTACGAGAACTTCGCGATCACCAACGACCAACTGATCTTCTTCTTCAGCCAGGGTGACGTGCTGCCCGAGGCGGCAGGCGCGCTACAGGTCGCGATCCCGCGCGGGCCCGTCGACGCGATGATCGCCTGACCGGGGCGAGCGAAGCGACGGGTGAATACCCTTCACGCAGGGGCGAAGCCGAAGACCCGACCGTCGCTGGTGGCGGCGACCACCCGCCGGTCGTGGCCGATGGACACCCCGACCGGATAGCCGGTGGCGCCAGGCAGGGGATAGCTGTTGAGCGTGTGCCCGTCGGCGGGGTCGAACACCAGCAGGGCCATGCCCTCGCCGTCGCGGGTGACTGCGTAGGCGGTGGACTTGCCGCCGAGGCTCGACGTCGACAGCGGTTCGACGTCGTCGCGCGTCCACACCACCTCGCCGCGCTCACCGCCGTCCTTGACCGCCGTCAGCTTGGTGTCCGGCCCACCGCCGGACACGATCAGTCCGTCCGGTGACACCGACGGGGGAGTCTGCGGCTGGAAGTTCAGCGGCACCGACCACTTGGCCTTGCCGTCCGCGGAGTTCAACGCCCACAGGTGTCCGTCGCGGCCGTTGACGTAGACGGTGTTGCCATCGGCGGACAGGACCGGGCTGCCGAGCGGTCCGCCGCCGACGGCCGTGCTGGTCCAGTCCTTGGACAGCAGCGGGGACTGGCCCGGCCGGTACCGCAGTCCGATCACCACGGGACCGTCGGCGTTCGGCTCCCACAGCGTCGTCACCACGATTCCCGACGCCGGTGAGAACGCGGGGGCCGCGGCGACGGGACAGCCGCGCCTGCCGAGCTGGCAGTCGGCGAGGCCGCGTTGTGAATCGGTGGGGTCGACGCCCTCCACGAGGTCCAGCGCCGTGCCGACCACACTGCCCCGGTGAGCGTCGTACACCAGGACCTGGCCGAGATGGGTGATCACCAGGAGTTGACCGTCGGACAGCAGTCGCGGCGTCAGCGGCAACCCGATGACGGGGTTGCGCCAGCGAATCCACTGCGTCGAGGGGAAGGACATGATCGCGCCGGGCTGGCCGACGTAGAGGTTGTCGAAGCCGTCGAACAGCGGGCTGGTCAGGCCGCCGCCCTGCCACAGCCGGGCGCACCAGCGCTGGCGGGCCCTGTTGTCGTTCTCCCACACCATCAGCGAGCAGCCGCCCGCGGTCTGGGCGTTGACCGCCAGATAGTCACCCGAGCCCAACGCCACCTGCGACTCGATGCTGCCCTTTACCGAGCGGATCCAGTCCAGCCGCAGCGCGCGATCGCCGTCGACCGGTGCGTAACTGCTGTTGGCGGCGTCGCCGTACTGGGCCGACCAGCCCTGGGCCGGGTGGGCCTGGACCCACGAGTCGGTGTTGCCGCACGAGCTCAAGATCAACGTGGCGAACACCGCAGCCGCGATTGCCGTCACGCGGCGCGCGGTCGTTCCTGGAGCAGGCATCGAGTCCCGAGACTATCCCGAGCATCGGTCGAGGGGCGTGAGCGGGCAATGGCGTGGCGACCCGGCCGACGAGGTTGCGGAGGGCAGTAGGCTGTCCCGCCATGACCACGATGTGGGGCGCGCCGATTCACAAGCGTTGGCGTGGCTCGAGACTGCGCGACCCGCGCCAGGCACGGTTTCTGACGATGGACTCGCTGCGCTGGGTGATCGCGAACAAGGCGTACTCGCCCTGGTACCTGGTGCGGTACTACCGGCTCCTGAAGTTCAAGCTGGCCAATCCGCACATCATCACGCGCGGCATGGTGTTCCTCGGCAAGGGCGTCGAGATCCAGGCGACGCCGGAACTGTCCACCATGGAGATCGGTCGCTGGGTGCACATCGGCGACAAGAACACGATTCGCTGCCACGAGGGTTCGCTCCGGTTCGGCGACAAGGTCGTGCTCGGCCGCGACAACGTCATCAACACCTACCTCGACATCGAGATCGGTGATTCGGTGTTGATGGCCGACTGGTGCTACGTGTGCGACTTCGACCACAAGATGGACAGCATCGAGCTGCCCATCAAGGACCAGGGCATCATCAAGGGTCCGGTTCGCATCGGCCCCGACACCTGGGTCGCCACCAAGGTGACGGTGCTGCGTGGCACGTCGATCGGCCGCGGCTGTGTGCTCGGCGCGCACGCGGTGGTGAAGGGTGAGATCCCGGACTACTCGATCGCCGTCGGCGCACCGGCGAAGGTGGTCAAGAACCGCAAGCTGGCGTGGGAGACGTCGGCGGCCGAGCGGGCCGAGCTGGCCGCGGCGCTTGCCGACATCGAACGCAAGAAGGCGTCGCGCTAGCCCGGATTGGCGCGCCGCTCACCCCGTCCACTCGATGCCGAAACACTCGCCCAGCGCGGTCCGACCGCGGTCGGTCACGGTCACTGCCCGCCCGCGCGGCGCACGTTTCACCCACTTCGCCGCGAGGAACCGATCGAGGAACGCGCGGCCGAGGCCGCCGGACAGGTGGTGGCTCTGCTCGGTCCAGTCCACGCAGTAGCGGATGAGTTGCCGTGAGCCGGTGGGTATTTCGATGCCGACGTCGGCGAGGTACTCGCGTCCGGTAGCCGTCAATCGGTAGTCGACGTCGTGGCCGTGGTTGCTCAAGGTGTCGTGCGGGTGACGCCGGGGGTCGTACCGGCCGTCACCGCCGACGAGCACGTCACGCGCGAGCAGGCTGCCCATCAGCGCCACCCCGAGCTTGCCTGCGAAGTGGTCGTAGCAGGTGCGCGCCGATCGCAGCCGCGCGGCGTTGGTGCCCTCCCGCAGCGAGCGCACCGGTCGTGACGGGGCCAGTCGGCCAAGGCGTTCCAGGAGCTCGGCGACCTCGGTCCCGGCCAGGCGGTAGTAGCGATGTCTGCCCTGACTGTGCACGGTCAACA
>JAOPUT010000170.1 GCA_025963385.1 Mycobacterium sp. | reverse complement strand
CTCGCCAGCGCAGGCCCCGGGCTCTTCCTGGTCTACGCGTTCTGCGGCATCTTCGTGTTCCTGATCCTGCGCGCGCTCGGCGAACTCGTCCTGCACCGGCCGTCGTCGGGCTCGTTCGTGTCGTATGCGCGCGAGTTCCTCGGTGAGAAGGCGGCCTTCGTCGCTGGGTGGATGTACTTCCTGAACTGGGCGATGACGGCGATCGTTGACTCGACGGCGATCGCCACCTACTTCCACTTCTGGAAGGCCTTCGCGCCCATCCCGCAGTGGCTCATCGCGCTGATCGCGCTGGCCATCGTGCTCGGCATGAACATGATCTCGGTGAAGGTGTTCGGCGAGCTCGAGTTCTGGGCGGCGCTGATCAAAGTCGTTGCGCTGGTGACGTTCCTGGTCGCGGGCACGATCTTCCTGGCGGGCCGCTACAAGATCCAGGGGCAGGCGACGGGCTTCAGCGTGATCACCGAACACGGTGGGTTGTTCCCGACGGGCATCTTCCCGCTGGTCATCGTCACCTCCGGTGTGGTGTTCGCCTACGCCGCCGTCGAGCTCGTCGGCACGGCGGCAGGCGAGACCGCGAATCCGGCGAAGATCATGCCGCGCGCGATCAACTCCGTCATCGCCCGTATCGCGCTGTTCTACGTGGGCTCGGTGTTCCTGCTCGGGCTGCTACTGCCGTACACGGCCTACAAGTCCGGGGAGAGTCCCTTCGTCACCTTCTTCTCCAAGATCGGTGTCGAGGGTGCGGGCACGGTCATGAACGTCGTGGTGTTGACGGCCGCGTTCTCCAGCCTCAACGCCGGGTTGTACTCGACCGGCCGCATCCTGCGGTCCATGGCGATGAACGGCAGTGCGCCGAAATTCACCTCGCTGATGAACAAGCGTGGGGTGCCCTACGGCGGCATCTGCCTGACGGCGGTGATCGGTCTGTTCGGCGTCCTGCTCAACGGTGTCGTGCCCGCCCAGGCGTTCGAGATCGTGCTCAACGTCGCCGCGCTGGGCATCATCGCGTCCTGGGGCACCATCGTGATCTGTCAGATCCAGCTCTACCGCTGGTCGAAGAAGGGGATCCTGGAACGGCCGTCGTTCCGGCTGTGGGGCACGCCATGGACCGGTTACCTGACGCTGGCGTTCCTGCTGGGCGTGCTCGTGCTGATGGCATTCGATCCGCCGATCGGCACGTGGACCGTCGCGTCGCTGATCCTCATCGTCCCGGCACTGGTGGTCGGCTGGTTCGCCGTGCGGTCGCGGGTGCTGGCCGTCGCGCAGGAACGTGAGGGATACACGGGTCAGTTCCCGGTGGTCGCCAACCGGCCGCCGCCCGGCAAGGACGAGTGAGCTACTTCAGCAGCGGGTCCCGCGGCAGGCCGAGGATGCGCTCGGCGATCGTGTTGCGGGTGATCTCCGACGTGCCACCGGCGATCGTCATCGCGCGGTTGCCGAGGTAGGTGGTCGTCAGGCCAGGGGTCCGACCGACGACGGCGGCCGCCCCGGCCAGAGTCATCCCCAGCTCGGTCAGCCGCTGCGACTGCTCGGCCAGCAGCAGTTTGGTGACGTTGCCCTCCGGGCCCGGTTCGGCGCCCGCGATGGCGCGCGTGACCCGTCTCAGGTTGAGCAGCCGCAGCGTGTGGCCGTCGGCGATCACCTCACCCGCCCGCCGCACGTGGGCCGCCGCGGTGTCGGCGGGGACTCCGTCCAGCAGCGCGATCAGATCGTCGACCGTGAACCGCGTCGGCGCCGACGAGCCGCCGCCGATGGAGATGCGCTCGTTCCCCAGTGTCGCGCGGGCGACCAGCCAGCCCCGGTTCACGTCGCCGACCACGTCGGAGTCCGGGACGAACACGTCGTCGAAGAAGACCTCGTTGAAGTGAGCGTGCCCGGTGAGACCCTTGAGTGGATTGACCGTCACGCCAGGCGCTTTCATGTCGATGGCCACCATCGTGACCCCCGCGTGCTTGGGCGCATCGGGGTCGGTCCGCACCGTGGCCAGCCCCCACTGGCAGGCATGCGCCAGGCTGGTCCAGACCTTCTGCCCGGTGATGCGCCAGCCGCCGTCGACCTTCTTGGCCGACGTGCGCACCGCGGCCGCATCGGACCCGGCGCCTGGTTCGGAGAACAGCTGGCACCACATCACCTCGCCGCGCAGCACCGGCTCGACCCAGCGTTCCCGCTGATCGTCGTTGCCCGCCTGGGCGATCGTCAGGGTCACCCACCCCGTGATGCCCAGGTCCGCACGGTCGACGGCCTGGAACTCCTCCTCGATCACCAACTGTTCCAACACTCCGGCAGCACGCCCCCACGGCTTGGGCCAGTGCGACACCAGGTAGCCGGAGTCGACGAGGAAGTCGCGTTGCTTCTCGGCGGGCAGCGAGCGCAGCGTGACGACGGCGTCGTGGGCGGCGGCGCGGAACTCCTCGGCCTCGGCGGGGAGCGTGAACGAGGCGCCGCGGGCCTGCCCGCTGCGCTGTGCGTCGACGACGTCGATCAGCGGGTCGGCGCCGTCGGTCATGATCGCGGCAAGGGTGCGTGCCCGACGCAGGTACATGTGCGCGTCGTGCTCCCAGGTGAAGCCGATGCCGCCGTGCAACTGAATGTTGCACTCCGCGTTCATGATCTGGGTGCGTGCCGCGAGCGAAGCCGCCACCGCGCCCGCGAACCAGGCGCCGTCGAGGTCGTCGGCCCGCGCGGCATCCCACGTCGCGGCCGTGGTCTGCTCGGCGTTGACGAGCATGTTGGCGGCGTGGTGCTTGACGGCCTGGAAGGTGCCGATGGTGCGGCCGAACTGCTCGCGGACCTTGGCGTACTCGACAGCCATTTCCATTGTCGCCCAGCTGATTCCGACGGCCTCGGCGGACGCCAGAATGCGGAAGACGGTGCGGGCCCGGCGTGCCGCCCCTCGGAGCACACGGTCCTCGGCAAGGGTCACGCCGGTCAGCGCCACCGAGCCGACGCTGCGGGTGGTGTCCAGCGAGGGAAGGTCGGTCACCGTCACGCCCTCCGCATCCACATCGACGACGACGACGTCGTCGCCCGCGATGAGGACCACGACGTCGGCGTCGGGGGCGCCGAGCACGGCGGCGCTCTCGCCCGTCACCAGCAGATCCGACCCGATGGTGAATTCACCTGACAGCCCGACAGCACCCACCGCGTCGCCCTCGGCTAGGCCGGGCAGCAGCTGCGCACGTAGAACGTCGGTGCCGCACCGGTCGATCACCACGGCGGCGGACACGCTCGGCAGGAACGGCCCCGGACACAGCTGGCGCCCCTGGGCCTCCAGTACGACGGCCAGTTCCGACAGGCCGAAGCCCGATCCTCCGTACTCCTCGGCCACGGCCAGGCCGGGCCAGCCGACACCGACGGCCGCCGACCACAGATTGGCCGGGTGCTTCGACTCCCCACTGAGGGTCGCCCTTGCTGCCTGCACGCTGTGAAGCCTGCTGAGCTGGCCGGCTGCGGCATCGGCCAGTTCGCGGTGTTCCTCGGTGATCGCCAGTGCTGAGTTGCCCACGACCTCGACTAAACCACCGCGGCGTGAAGTTGGTAGACAACTTTCCACAGTTGTCGTGTACTCGCGGGTAACCGGGGTACCCTCGCGAAATGACGGCTCGCCCGGACACCCGGTATCCCGGACCCACCATGACCACCCGCGTGCGCTGGTTGTTGAAGGCAGGCCCTGCCGACTACATGCTCGCAGCGAGTGTGGCGGCGACCTCGCTGCCCGTGATCGGCAAGCATCTCGAACCGCTCGGCGGCGTCACGGCGATGAGCATCTGGGGCGTCCGGCACACACCGGACTTCGTCAGCGCGGCCGTCAAGTCCTGGTTCACGCCGGGCATCGGCGAGATCAAGAAGCAGGAGCGCGACGCGACCAACGCCGTCACCGAGGCGGCGCTGCGCGGTGTGGTGCCGGTCAAGGACCTCGACATCACGTGGCCCGCACCCGAGCGCACCCCGCCGGTGTGGAAGGCGCTCGAACACCGGCGCAACGTCTACCGCTCGTCGGTTCGCTACGGAGACAGCCCTTCTCAGCTGCTCGACGTGTGGCGGCCCAAGGAGCTGCCCGCCCAGCCCGCCCCGGTGATGATCTTCCTGCCCGGTGGCGCGTGGGTGCACGGCGGCCGGATCCTGCAGGGCTATGCACTGATGTCACATCTGGCCGAGATGGGTTGGGTGTGCCTGTCGATCGACTACCGGGTAGCGCCGAATCACCCATGGCCGCAGCACATCACCGACGTCAAGACGGCGATCGCCTGGGCCCGTGCCAATGTCGACAAGTACGGTGGCGACCGCAATTTCGTTGCCGTGGCCGGCACGTCGGCCGGTGGTCACCTGGCCGCACTGGCCGGTTTGACGCCCAACGACCCCGAGATGCAGACCGAGCTTCCTGAGGGGTCCGACACCTCAGTCGACGCGGTCGTCGGCATCTACGGGCGATACGACTGGGAGGACCGCTCCACGGTCGAGCGGGCCCGCTTCGTCGACTTCCTGGAGCGCGTGGTGGTCAAGCGCAGGATCGCCAGGCACCCGGAGATCTTCAGGAAGGCCTCGCCGATCGCCCGCACTCACGCCGCCGCGCCGCCGTTCCTGGTGATCCACGGCAGCGGTGACACCGTCATCCCCGTGAAGCAGGCCAGGGACTTCGTCGAGAAGTTGCGCGCCGATTCCCGCTCGGTCGTCGGCTACGTGGAGTTGCCAGGCGCTGGGCACGGCTTCGACATGACCGACGGAGCCCGCACCGGCTCGATGGCGACGGCAATCGGCTTGTTCCTCAACGAAGTTCACCGAAACCATTCGATGGCTGGGGCCAAGCAGGTTATATAGCCGCGTGAAGAGGCTCAGCGGGTGGGACGCGGTACTGCTGTACAGCGAAACGCCGACCGTGCACATGCACACGCTGAAGCTGGCGGTGATCGCGCTCGACGGGCTCGAGGGCCGGACCTTCGGCGTCGACGAATTCCGCAAGGTGATCCACGGCAGGCTCCACAAGCTGGACCCGTTCCGCTACGAGTTGGTCGACATCCCGTTCAAGTTTCACCACCCCATGTGGCGCGAGAACTGCGAGGTCGACCTCGAATACCACATCCGCCCCTACCGGGTGGACGCCCCGGGCGGCAGGCGCGAGCTCGACGACGCGGTCGGCAGGATCGCCAGCACGCCGCTGGACCGCAGCCGGCCGCTGTGGGAGATGTACTTCATCGAAGGTCTCGCCGACGGCAGGATCGCGGTGCTCGGCAAGATCCACCACGCGCTGGCCGACGGCGTCGCGTCGGCAAACCTGATGGCGCGCGGAATGGATCTGCAGACCGCACCCGACGACCGTGATTCGTATGCAACGGATCCCGCGCCCACGAAGGCAGAGCTGGTGCGGACGGCGTTCGGCGATCACCTGCGGCAGATCGGACGGCTGCCCAGCGTCGTGCGCTACACCGCTCAGGGGTTGGGCCGGGTGCGCAAGAGCTCGCGCAAGCTGGGCCCGGAACTGACCCGGCCGTTCACCCCGCCCCCCACCTTCATGAACCACATGGTCGACGGGACCCGTCGGTTCGCGACGGCCACGTTGTCGCTCGCCGACGTCAAGGAGACCGGCAAGCACCTCGGTGTCACCATCAACGACATGGTGCTGGCGATCTCGACCGGGGCGCTGCGCCGGCTCCTGGAGAAGTACGACGGGCGAGCCGACCATCCGCTGTTGGCCTCGGTCCCCGTGAGTTTCGACTTCTCCCGCGATCGCATCTCGGGAAACTACTTCACGGGTGTCATGATGACGCTTCCCGTCGAGATGGCCGATCCACTCGAGCGGGTGCAGGCAGTGCACGACGCTGCGGTGTCCGCCAAGGAGACCCACCATCTGATGGGTCCCGAACTGGTGAGTCGGTGGTCGGCGTACTTCCCGCCCGCGCCCGCTGAGGCGATGTTCCGCTGGCTGGCCAACAAGGACGGCCAGAACAAGGTGCTCAACCTTCCGATCTCCAACGTGCCAGGTCCGCGCGAGCACGGCAGGGTCGGCGGCGCGCTGGTGACCGAGATCTACTCGGTGGGTCCGCTGACCACCGGCAGCGGCCTCAACATCACGGTCTGGAGCTACGTCGACCAGCTCAACGTCTCGGTGTTGTCCGACGGCGCCACACTCGAGGACGCACACGAGCTGACCGCGGCGATGGTCGAGGCGTTCATCGAAATCCGGCGTGCGGCTGGGCTTTCCGATGAGCTCACCGTCGTCGAAGGTGCAATGGCGCCGTAACCGACCCGCTACGAGGTGAGCGGCACGGGAAGGACGTTGCCGCCTTCGATCTGGTCGGCATCGCGCTCGACGGCGGCCTTCACCTTGTCCGACGGCATCGCCACCGCGAGGGCCCAGTAGAAGATGGCCAGGCTGAAGACGGCGACGAGAACCAGGTCGGACCACTCGCCGAAGATGAAGCCGTCGAAGACGGGGTGCGGGCCGCCGTAGTCGCCGAAGTAGCTGATGATGGTCGCGCCGATCAGCCACGGGATGATCCAGTAGCCGTGCCGCAGCATGTCGCCCGTGTACGTCTTCTTGACGGCAGCGCCGATGAAGAACAGCACGGCGCCGAGCACCAGGGCGATGTCGAGTTTCCATTCGACGTCGTAGGAGCCCCAGTACAGCAGTAGGTTCGCCGAGACGAAGGCCACCGGAAGCAGCACGCTCGGCAACGGCATGCGGTAGCTGCGGGGTCGGTCTCCGTCGCGCTTGCGCAAGGCGGCCAGTGCAATTGGTGCGAACGCGTACATGATGGCGGTGGCACCGGTGACGACGGCGACCAACTTGCTCCAGCTCGGGAACGGACCGAAGCACAGCCAGCCGATGATCGCCGAGACGATGATCGACCACACCGGGACGCCACGACGGTCGGTGCTGGCCAGCCGGGTCGGCAGCTCGGGTAGCTCGCCGAGCGCGTAGGACAGCCGCGCGGTGGTGCCGATGTAGACGATGCCCGTGCCCGACGGGGAGACCACCGCGTCGATGATCAGGACGACGGCCAGCCATCCGGCACCGACCGCAAGGGCCAACGTGTACCACGCACCGTAGCTTGAGTTCTCACCGCCGAGCCCCAGCGGATGAGCCCAGCCGTCCTTGACGTCGGCGGGGTCGACGGCGAGCACGAACGCGGCCTGCAGTGCGATGTAGAGCAGCCCGCCGATGACCATCGCGGTGATGATCGCCCGCGACATGTCCTTCTGCGGGTTCTTGGCCTCGCCTGCCAGTTGCACGGCCTGTTCGAAGCCCTGCAGGGCGAACACCACCCCGAGCGGCAGCGCGGCGAAGACGCCGTGCATGCCGAACGGCATGAAGCTGCCGCCCGCGGTGAAGTTGCCGGGATGAAACGACAGGTACCCGATCACGAAGATCGCCAGCAGTGGCACCGCCGTCTTCCAGATCACCACCAGCCCATTGCTTTCCGACATGAACTTGGCACCCGCGAGGTTCATCGCCGTGAACGCGATGAGCAGGATGGTAGCGACGACGAGCCCCTTGGCATTCAACAATCCCGCGTCGTTGAGCATGTTGAAGTGGGTGTTCACCCACCCGACGCTGTTGACGTAGGCGATGGCGGCGAGGATCTCGATCGGTGCGATCGCGACCGCCTGCAGCCAGGACGCCCACGCGGCGATGAATCCGCTGAACGCACCGTGGGAGTAGAACGGGAAGCGCCCGGAACCGCCTGCCACCGGATACGCGCCGCCAAGCTCGGCGAAGACGAGTGCCAGGACGATCAGCATCGCCGCCGCAATGACCCAGGAGATGACCGCGGCCGGGCCCGCCGTCTGCGTCGCGCTCAACGCGCTCAACAACCAACCCGAGCCGATGATCGATCCGAGGGACACGAACATCAGGCCCCAGAATCCGACCGTCCGCTGGAGTCCCGGCCCCGCCTCCGGAGCGCCCGTAGATGCAATCGCCATCGTCGTCCTTCCGTCGCGAGGCCACCTGCCCAGGGGCCTGACCGTACGGACGGTGCGTTACGTGCAGTTCACCAACACATCACCTTTTCGCACGGATGGCAAAACTAACAGCGCGGCCATGATCACGCCTAGCTTCGCGCCGATTCGTGCGAGTGAAGATCGTGTCGAACGTAAGGCCATCTGTGACAATCGCTTTGGGCACACGACGTCGAGGTGGGCGAAGGTTTGCCGACCTCCGCTCTGCAGCGTCGTCGTTCACAGCAAACTAATCGTTGATTCCCAGTTCGATGCCAGGGTGATGTGTATGGGGCGCTCGGCCGGTCTCGGTCCGGGACGGCTCCCGGAAGGCAGGGCCCGGTCCTAGGTTGCGACACGGTCACGGATGGATACCAAGCCGTAACTCGATAAACACAACAGTCCCACTGGTCACTATCGTCACAATCGCAAGTTGCTGACGTCAATGCGACGTCCTCCGTGAAAGGTGTGACATGTCGCCGCGTCGTCGAATCGCATCCGCATCGGTGGCATCGGCGGCCGCCATCGGACTCTGTGTCGCCGTCGGCGTCGTGCCACCGGCGAACGCCGATCCGTGTGAGGGCGCCGCGGCAGCAGCGCAGCCCTTGCCGGGTCAGGCCTTTCAGATTCCCAGCCCGTCGGGAATCTCGCCGTTCAACCGGCCGTTCGGGCACAAGCCGGCTGGCTCGAATGATGCGGCTCCGCTTCCGAAGCTTGGCCTGTTGCCCTCGCTGATCAAGGCGCTCACCCCACCACCAGCCAAAGCGCCCGTCCACCAGCAGGCCGCCGTGGTCCCGTCACCCCGGCCGGGAGGTACGGCCACCCAGCCGCCTGCGGCGACGCAACCCGCCCCGGCCGCCGCGCCCGCGCCGGTGTCCACCGCGCCACCGGGGACGTCGCTCGTCGGCTGGGTCACCGGACCCGACAGCCCGAACGACACCATCAAGCGCTTCGCCGTCACCGGGACCGACCTCGGGATCATGTGGGACAACGGCGACTCCGCCAACGACCAGGTGCTGATGGCCTTCGGCGACACCAACGGCTACTGCGGCATCCCCGGCAAGCAGTGGCGTTACAACACGCTGTTCCGCAGCCAGGACCGTTCGTTGGCACAGACGATCGCCGTGCCGAATGGCGTTGTCGCCAACAAGTATTCCGGGTCGCCGGTGTGGCGACCAGGTATCTCCAAGCAGATCATCAACACCATCGGGCAGGCGCCAGAGGAGACGGGCATCATCCCGACCGCCGGCGTCGCGGCGGGCGGTAAGCAGTACCTCAACTTCATGTCCATCAGAAGCTGGGACGCCAACGGGGCGTGGTCGACGAACTACTCGGCGATCGCGATGTCCCCCGACAACGGTGAGACGTGGGGCGTGTACCCGGGGACCATCCGCACCCCCGGCGCTGGCAACGAGAACTTCCAGATGGGGGCGTTCCTGAAACCAGGTCCGGGTGACCCCTATCTCTACACGTTCGGGACACCCAACGGGCGCGGCGGTTCGGCGTACATCGCGCGGGTGTCACCCGCGCTCATCCCCGACCTGACGAAGTACGAGTACTGGAACTCGGACAACGGCGCCTGGGTCCCTGGCAACCCGGCCGCCGCGACACCGGTGATCCCCGGCCCGGTGGGCGAGATGTCGGCCCAGTACAACACCTACCTCAAGCAGTATCTGGCGCTCTACTGCAACGGGGCCAACGACGTCGTGATGCGGACGTCACCCACCCCGCAGGGGCCGTGGAGTCCCGAGCAGATGCTGGTGAGCCACATGGAGTTTCCCGGCGGCATCTATGCGCCGTATCTTCACCCCTGGTCGACGGGCAGGGAGCTCTACTACAACCTGTCGCTGTGGTCGGCCTACAACGTCATGCTGATGCACACGGTGCTGCCCTAGAGCGGGGGCACGAGCACGTCGGGCCTCGGGGCCAAACCGGAGGGCGCCTAGCCGCGCTTGGCCTTCACCCAGTCCAGGAAGTGTGCGACGGCCGTTGCGGTGAAGTGCCCGTGTGGCGAGCCGAAGAAGTCGAAGGCATGCTGTGCGTGCGGGATCTCGGCGTAGACGACCGGTTTGGCCGACGCCTCCTTGAGTGCCTTGGCGAACGCGCGCCCCTCCTGCACCGGGATGATCGAGTCATCGGTGCCGTGCAGCACGAAGAAGGGTGGGGCGTCCGGTCGCACCTTGGTGATCGGCGACGCGTCGAGGTAGACCGAGCGGTGCGCGGCGAACCGCTTCTTGACGATGTAGCGCTGCAGGATGGCGATGAACTCGGGCCTGCCGGAACCCTCCCTGGTGAACCAGTCGTAGCGCCCGTAGATCGGCACCGCGGCAACCACCGAGGTGTCGGCGTGCTCGAAACCTGGTTGCCACTGAGGATCATTCGGCGTGAGCGCGGCCAACGCCGTCAGATGGCCGCCGGCCGAACCGCCCGTGATCGCCACGAAGTCGGGGTCCCCGCCGTAGTCGGCGATGTTCTCCTTGACCCACGCGAGTGCCCGCTTGACGTCGACGATGTGGGCAGGCCAGGTATTGCGTGGGCTGACCCGGTAGGCCATCGACACGCAGATCCAGCCGCGCTCGGCCATGTGCGTCATCAGCGGGTACGCCTGCGGCCGCCGCATGCCGATCGCCCATGCGCCACCCGGCACCTGAAGCAGGACGGGCGCCCTGCCGTCGCGCGGCAGGTCGCCGCGGCGCCAGACGTCGGCGACGTTGGCGCGGTGCGGGCCGTAGCGGACGACGTCAGCCTTGTTCACGTACCGGCGTCGCGCCCACGACGTCCGGAGCACGCCACCGCGCCTGCGGCGGCGCTCCTCGGCCGCGATCGCGGCGTAGTCGTCGCCCAGCGTGTCGCGCAGCGGGCCCTCGAAGGAGTCCTGGGACCTGGAGTTGCGGACGTAGATGAAACCGAGGAGGCCCCATGCGATTGCGGTCAGCGCCAAGGCGATTTGACCGCGCCGACCGCTGAAGTCGCCGCGCAGCCCGCGGCGCGCCGCGTCGAGCATCGACGCTCCGGCCACGATGGGGGCTGCCTCACCGGTTGGCCAGCCCAGGAAGAACACGGGAATCGTCACGTAGCCCTCGCGGCCCAGCGGGCGCACGGCATTCGCGGCGTTGACGACCTCGACGATCGCGCGCAGCAGTGGATGTCTACGTCGCATCGCCGTCCGTATCGATGAGCGCCTGAAGGTCACGACGAAGGATCTTGCCAGTGCTGCCGCGCGGCAGTTCGCCGAGCACCGTGATGTCCCTTGGCACCTTGTAGTTCGCCAGGTTCTTCCGCACGTAGTCCTTGAGCAGTTCGGGTGTGGCCCCGGCGTCCTCGGCCAACACCACGAACGCCACCAGTCGCTGGCCGTACTGCTCGTCGTCGGCGCCGAGCACGACGGCCTCGGTCACGTCCGCGTGGGCGGCGAGCGTCTTCTCCACTTCGATGGGATAGACGTTCTCACCGCCGGAGACGATCATCTCGTCGTCGCGCCCGACCACGAACAGCCGCCCCTCCACATCGAGATAGCCGACGTCGCCCGAGCTCATGAAGCCGTCGTGAAAGGCCTTCCCCTTCTCGGTGGAACCCTTGGTGTAGCCGTCGAACTGCGTGGAGTTGCGCACGAAGATGGTTCCGACCTCACCGGTGGGCATCTCGCGGTGCTCGGCGTCGAGGATGCGGATGTCGGTGCCGTCGGCTGGTCTGCCCGCGGTGTCCGGCGCCGCGCGTAGGTCGGCGGGTGTCGCGGTGGCGATCATGCCGGCCTCGGTGGCGTTGTAGTTGTTGTAGATCACGTCGCCGAACCGGTCCATGAAGGCGGTGACCACGTCGGGGCGCATCCGGGAGCCGGATGCTGCCGCGAACCGCAGTGACCGTCCGCTGTACCGCGAGAGGACGTCGTCCGGCAAGGCCATGATCCGGTCGAACATGACTGGCACGACGCACAATCCGGTGGCCCGGTGGCGGTCGACGAGCTTGAGCGTGGCCTCCGGGTCGAACTTGCGTCTCGTCACGATCGTGCACGCCATCGACGCGGCGAACGCCAGTTGCGAGAAGCCCCACGCGTGGAACATCGGTGCGACGACGACGGTGACTTCCTCTGCGCACCAAGGGGTTCGATCGAGGATGGCCTTGAGGGTCATTGGACTGCCGCCGGAGTGGGTGGCGCCCTTCGGTGTTCCCGTCGTGCCCGATGTCAGCAGGATGACCCTGGACTTGTCGTCCGTGCGTTCGGGTCGGCTGCCGAAGTGCTCACTGATCATCGATTCGACCGTCAGCTCGTGGTCGGGAGTCTCGGTCCACGCGACGATCCGTGTCGCGTTCGCGCCTTCCCCGAGCGCCCGGTCGACGGTGGTGGTGAACTCCTCGTCGTAGACGACGGCGTCGACCCCCTCCCGCGAAACGACCTCTGCGAGTGCAGGTCCTGCGAAGGACGTGTTGAGGAGCAGCACGTCGGCGCCGACGCGGTTGGCGGCGATCAGCGAGTCGACGAAGCCGCGGTGGTTGCGCGCCATGATCCCGATGACGTGCGGCGTGCCGCCTGGCAGTGCCTGCAGTGCGGCGGCGAGGGCGTCGGCCCGCTGGTCGATGTCACGCCACGTCAGCGTGCCGAGCTCGTCGACGAGGCCGGGGCGGTCCGGGCAACGCTGGGCCGCGCTGGCGAAACCCGATGTGATGGCCATGTTCTCGCGCGCCATCGCGGCGGCGATCCTCACGTACTTGTCCGGCCGCAGCGGCGCGATGACGCGGGCCCGCACCATGGTGGTCAGCAGGCCGAGGGTTCCGGTCAGTGGATCGATGAGTGCCATGAGCGATCAGCCGAGCACGGGTAGGCGGCGTTCTCTCGCCAGCTCGTCGAGTGCCTGCTGCATGACGCGGCGGACATGCGTGTCGACCTCGTCGACGTCGGGGTTCTCGCCGAACTCGGCCACGACGTCGATCGGTGGCAGCACCCGGGTGACGATCTTCGTCGGCAGCGGCACGTTCACGGGAAGCACCGCCGACAGCCCGAACGGGAAACCGAACGAGATGGGCAGGATCTTGGCGCGCAACAGCTTGTCCAGCCGCAGTGTCTTGGCCATCCACTCGCCGCGGGATAGGAACAGCTGCGCCTCCTGCCCGCCGATCGACACCGACGGCACGATCGGCACGCCGGCGTTCAGTGCGGCTCGCACGTAGCCGGTGCGGCCGCCGAAGTCGATCTTGTTCTCGGAGAACGTCGGACGGTAGACGTCGTAGTCGCCCCCGGGGAACACGACGACGACACCACCTGAGCGCAACGCCTCATCGGCGTTCTCGTGGTTGGCCGGGATGAAACCGGTCTTGCGGAAGAAGTCACCGGTCGGCCCGGTGAAGATGATGTCGTGGCTCAGGGTGTAGACGGGCCGGTCGAAGCCAAACCTCTCGTAGAAGCCCGTCGCGAACACCGGCACGTCCATGGCGAACAGCCCACCCGAATGGTTCCCCACCACGAGCGCGCCGCCCACTGGGAAGTCGTCGAGTCCGTGAACCTCGGCGCGGTGGTAGCCCTTGATGAGCGGTCGGAGCCAACCCATCACCCGCTCGGTGACGCCCGGGTCCCACTTGGTGACGGCGCTTGGTTCGACCTCGGTCGGATCGATGTCGTTCGCGTTCACGCGTGCCCCCTGGAGGAATTGGAACGTGTTCCAGTTTTAGAGTACCGGGGCAGGTGCGGAGGGGGAAATCGCGTTAGATCGAGGCGATGAACTCCGAGGTGTAGAACTCGACGGGCGTCTGCGAGGAGTCCGACGGTAGTTCCACGATGACCCACGCCCCGGTGGCGCCCTTGGCGGCAGGACCGGCGATCGTCGTGGTGCCTGCGCCAAGACCGTCGGTCTGCACACCGCCCACGAGCACGCCGGACGCCCCCGCTGCGCAGCCATTCGAGGCGCGAGGGGTTTGGATCACGCGGACGTCATAGTGCGTGTTCGGAAGCGCGGTGGCCATGTCGACCGTCGCGGCGACCATGCCTGCGCCGTTGGTGCCGACGTGCGCGACGGCTCGGGCATCCCCGACCGCGGAGACCCACGCGAGCTTGCTGAAGTCGCAGGCCCGCCACTGGCTGGAGAGGGGCATGGCCGTGCTCATGGACGCTGGCGCCGCAGTGGCGCGCGGGGCTGCCACGGACATCGAGGTGACGAAGGAAGCCGCGCCGATCAGCGCCGCGGAAGAAGCGACCACTATCGTCGACGTTAATTTGTACATAGCCCACAATAATGCCGGTCCCCGCGCGTACCACACAGTAGTCCCCGTCACAGAATAGGTGTGACGTTGACAGGTGCTCGACTCCTACAGGGGCTCGACGGCGCCGACGACCAGGCTCCAGGCGTCGTCGGTTGCCAGTGCCATCCTGCCGAGACGGGTGGCGTGCCTGCCCGTCGTGCCGAAGTCGTCGGCCCAACTCCTGGCACGCATCGTGGCGAGCCACAGCTGATGCTCCGCGGTGACGCCGATGGCGCCGTGCAGCTGGTGTGCGATCGTGGTCACCGGACCGACGGCGCGGCCCACCGCCACCTTGGCGACGGTGGTCGCGTAATCGGTGCGCGGGCTGTCGAATCCGTGATCGTTCGCCGCGGCGATCGCCAAAGCCGTTGCCGCACGGCTTCGTTCGACCTCGCCGATGAGCGCCGCCAGCGAATGCTGAACGGCTTGGAACTTGTTCAGCGGGCGGCCGAACTGCACCCGTTCCCTGGTGTGCGCAGCAGTGAGGTGCACTGCTGCGTCGAACGCGCCGACGATCTGCACGCACCGCGCCCACGCGCCGCGACGCAGCAGTTCGTCGCCGACGTCGCGGGGGAGTCGGACGGCTTCGCCGACAGGGAGATCGAACGACACGTCGCCGCGCGGCTCGCCTGCGAGGTCGTGGGTGGACGCCGCGGGTCCACGATCGAGCACCGCGGCGTACGTCGCGTCCGATGAGCGCGCGGCCAAGACGACGACCCCTACGTCCGGCCACGGTACGTCGGCGGCGGTCCCGGCGATGCGACCGTGCTTCGGCTCGACGTCGGCCGTCGCCACCGTCAGCGGGCCGTCGTCGGGAATCGCAAGACCAGCCTTCCCCGCCAACCACGTGGCGAGCAGGTCGGTTTCGGCGATCGGCACGGCAGCCGCCCAACGCGCCAGCCCGGCGAGGACGACGGCGGACTCCGCCGGATCGGCACCCTGCTCGGTGGTGAGCCTCGTCAGCCCGGAGGTCTCCAGGACGCGCCACAGGTCCTCGTCGAGGCGTTCGGGTCGAGCGTGATGTCCGACGCGCGCGTCGAACGACCGTTGGCCGATCTCATCGACCAGTTGCCGCAGCTCGTCGTTCACATCGCCGCCTTGGCCACCACGCCACGCAGCACCTCGTTGGTGCCGCCGCGCAGGGTGAACAGCGGTGAGTGCACTCGCGCGGTGGCCAGCAACGCACGCAGTCGGGCGCCCTCGGGACCGTCGACGTCGTCGATCAGATCGGCGGCCCGCTCCACGGAGTCCTGCTCGAACCGCGTGCCGAGATCCTTGACGAGGGCCGCCTGGGTGTTCGCGTCCTGTCCCGCGGTCAACGCCCTGGCCACCGACACCGAGAGCTGGCGCAGCGAGATCATCCGTGCGACCAGATCGCCGATGTCGGCGGCGGTCCGGTCGTCGACGTCGCGCCTGCTCAACGCCGCGATGATCTCGAACAGCATGGTCGCGGTGGACAGGATGCGTTCGGGCCCACTGCGTTCGAAGCCCAGCTCGGACGTGACCTGGTGCCAGCCGGAACCGACCTCGCCGAGGAGGTCGCCATCGGTGAGCCGGACGTCGTCGAACAGCACCTCGTTGAAGTGGTGCTCACCGTTCATCAGCACGATCGGGCTGATGGTGATGCCGGGCAGATCGGTCGGCACGATGAACTGACTGAAGCCGGCGTGACGGTGTTCGGGGTCCAGCGGGCTGGTGCGGGCCAGGACTACGACCTGATGCGCGAGGTGCGCGCCGCTCGTCCACACCTTGGTGCCGTTGAGCACCCATCCGTCGTCCGTGCGCGTCGCCCTGGACTGGACGGCAGCGAGATCGGAACCTGCGCCGTGCTCGCTCATGCCGATCGCGGAGTACAGCCGGCCGGCGGCGATCCGCGGCAGAAGGCGTCGGCGCTGTTCCTCGGACCCGTAGGCCAGTAGTCCGGGTGCCACCTGACGGTCGGCGATCCAGTGCGCGCCCACCGGTGCGCCATGCGCCAGGAGTTCTTCGGTCACGACGTAGCGGTGCAGGTAGCCAGCCCCGACTAGACGCGCGTCCGTGGGGGCCCGGCCACCGTATTCGACCGGGATGGTCAGCCCGATGAACCCGGCGTCGGCGAGCCGGATGCTGAAGTCGGTGTCCCAGCTCGACAGCCAGGAGTCGACGGCGGGCGTCCACCCGAAGGAGTCCCGATCGGCCGCGAGGAATGCTCGGACTGCGGAACGCAGCTCGGCAAGTTGGGAATCATTGGCGCACAGCGCATCGAATTCGCTCACTAGGCACCAGGGTAGTGCGCCCGGAGAGCAGGAATCGTCATGTCGCTCGCGACGGCGCCGGACCATACTCGGTCACTGTGAGTGAGTCACGTGGCCGGGACCGCCTGCGCGAGCTGCTCGACGCCGTCGTCGACAGCGGCAACTCCGACGTCGCCGAGATGGCGCGCAGCAGCTTTGCCTCCGAGTTCCACTTCTCCCGGCAGGTCAGTCGGCTGACGGGAGAGCCGCCCGCGGCCATCCGGCGTCGCGTCATGCTGGAACGTGCCGCGTGGCGACTGCAACGCGGCGAGGGCGTCGCGGCGGTGGCCGCCGAGGAGGGGTGGTCGTCACCCGAGGTCTTCTCGCGTGCCTTCCGCCGCTCCTACGGGGTGCCACCGTCGCAGGCCGGCGAGGTCGAGTTCCGGCTGACCGCACCCAACGGCCTGCACTTCCACCCGCCGGAGTCGCTGTGGTTGGACAGTGCGGAGGACGCCAAGCCGCCCGACGTGTCGCAGTTGATGGTGGCGCACGATGTCGCCGACACTGCCTACCTGATCGGCACGGCCACCGAACTAACGGAAAATCAATGGCGGGAACGCATTACACCGGGACAGGTGGTCCTTGACTGGGACGGTGAGGAAGCCAGCGTCGGCGCAGTGCTCGGCGCGGTGGTGTGGTCCAAGGAGGTGTGGCTCGCCAGCATCGAGGGACGGGATCACCCCGCGCACCCGGGGCTGCGGGAGGCGGCGCAACTCGCCGACGACCACGCCGCCGTCTCGGCGCGCTGGACCGCGATGGTCGCCGAGCACGCCGAGCAAGGGCGCCTCGGCGACACCGTAATCGATGCGCTGTGCGACCCGCCGGAATCATTTCAGCTCTACGGCATCGTCGCGCACGTGCTGACCTATTCGGCGCATCGACGGGAACTGGTGAGGGCGATGCTGGCCCGTCACGGCGTCCTCGCGGGTCGAGGCGACCCATTGGACTGGATGAGAAGGAGCTGACATGGCAACCGTGTACTACACCGCGTCGAGCCTCGACGGTTTCGTCGTCGACCAGGCGGACAGCCTCGACTGGCTCACCTCCCGCGCCGTCGACCCCGACGGCGCCTTCGGCTACGAGGCGTTCGCGAATGGTGTTGGGGCACTTGCGATGGGCTCGTCCACCTACGAGTGGATCCTGGCCAACCAACCGGGCGACTGGATGTACGCGCAGCCCACCTGGGTGCTCACCCACCGGCCCGGGATCATCGCCGACGGCCACCCGGTGCAGACGTTCGCGGGCGAGGTCACCGAACTGCACTCCACGCTGGTGACGGCAGCGGCGGACGGGAACGTCTGGGTGGTCGGTGGCGGTGACGTCGCGGCGCAGTTCGCGGCAGCCGGGCTCATCGACGAGATGATCGTGACGTATGCCCCTTGCTCACTGGGCGCTGGCGCACGCCTGCTGCCGCTGCGCTCGGAGTGGACCCTGCAAGAGGTGGGCCGCAACGCCGACTTCGTCTGCGCGCGGTGGGCGAAGGCCGCCTAGCGCTCCGACGGCAGGCCGAAGCGGTGCACGAATTCCCTTGACTTGATCAGGAATTCGAGCTGCTGGGAGACCTCACGCAGGGGATCGGCGGTACGGGTGGCCCGGCACAGCACCACCGCACCCTCGAGGGAGGCGATACACGTGACGGCCATCGAGCAGGCGTCGGCGTCGTCGAAGCCGTCGGCGACGAAGGCGCGGGTGAGGGCTTGACGCCAGCGGTCGAAGATGTCGCCTGCGATGGCGGTGAGGGCGGGGTCGTCGTCGGCCGAGCCGATCGCGGCGGCGACGACAGGGCAGCCCGCCGTGAAGTCGCTCTCGGCCAGGGTGCGTTCCCAGAACGCGACGAACTGGCGCACCAGTGAGATGCAGCCCTTGGTGGCGGCGTCGTCGATGAGCGCGGTGATCGAATCGCCCGCATACAGCAGGGCCTCGGTGAGCAGCTGACTGCGACCGTCGGGGAAGTGGTGGTAGACCGAGCCGCGAGGAGCGCCGCTGCGGGTCAGCACCTCGTCGATCGTGACGCCCGCGGCACCCTTCTCGCGCAGCACCTCCGCTGCGGTGGACAGCATGCGGATCCTGGTGGAGCCGCGCTTGTTGGTGGGCTTGGCGGGGGACGGCATCAGGCGGCTGCCCGCGGGTGGCGCTGTTTCCACGCGCGCCATTGCGCCATGCGGGGAGGGAGCCGGAGAGCCTCGGGGCGCTCGCCAACGGCGTGCGTGAACCTACGGCCCAGGACGTTGACTTCGACGATCCACACGGGTGCCTCCCTGGCTATGTTTTCTAGCATAGAATCTGCAACACACCGAGACAAGGAATGTATTCCCGATCACACGGCAAGACCGTGAATATGGACTCTTGCATAATTCGTCGCTGAGGGGTTCACTGCGGAGATGAGCACTCCGAAGACCCCCGCCGCCGACCCGATCCTGGAGACCGTCACGCTCGAACGTGACGGTCACGTGCTGGTCATGGGCCTCAACCGCCCGGAGAAGCGCAACGCGTTCAACGTCGCGATGCTCGCCGATCTGGCCCGCGCCTACGCATTGCTGGAGGGCGACGAAGACCTGCGGGCGGGCGTGCTCTTCGCTCACGGCGAACACTTCACCGCAGGCCTCGACCTGGTCGACGTGGCTCCCCTCATCGCCGAGGGCCGCGACCCCATGCCTGCGGACGGCCGCGATCCGTGGCGGCTCGACGGCGAGTGGACGAAGCCGGTGGTGGCGGCCGCGCACGGGCGCTGCCTCACCCTCGGCATCGAACTCCTGCTGGCCGCGGACATCCGGATCGCCGCCGCGGACACCCGCTTCGCCCAGATCGAGGTACTGCGCGGCATCTATCCCTTCGGAGGAGCGACGATCCGCCTCCCGCGCCAGACGGGTTGGGGCAACGGCATGCGCTGGCTGCTCACCGGTGACGAGTTCGATGCGGCCGAGGCCCACCGGATCGGCCTGGTGCAGGAAGTCGTCCCCGACGCGACCGCGGCCGAGGCGAAGGCCAGGGAGATCGCCCACACGATCGCCGATCGGGCGGCCCCGCTGGGCGTCCGGGCGACGCTGGCGTCCGCGCAGCTGGCCCGCACCAAGGGTGACGCCGCTGCCATCGCCGCCCTTCGTCCGGAGGTGACCCGTCTCTTCGGCACGGCGGACGCGGCCGAGGGTGTGCAGTCGTTCGTCGAACGCAGGGCCGCCTCGTTTCGTGGGTTCTGAGGCGTAATCGGACTACGCTGCATGGCGCAGTTCGATCGCGAAAGGCGCAAGACGTGGGCCACTACAAAAGCAATGTGCGCGACCTCGAATTCAATCTCTTCGAGGTGCTCCACCTCGAGAAGGTCCTCGCGACCGGTGAGTTCGGCGATCTGGACGCGGCGTCGATCCGCGACATGCTGAACGAGGCGGCACGGCTGGCCGAAGGGCCGCTGGCGGAGTCCTTCGCCGAGTCCGACCGTCACCCACCGACATTCGACCCGGACACTCACGCGGTCTCACTGCCGGAGCCGTTCAAGCGGTCGTTCAAGGCGTGGCAGCAGGGTGAGTGGTTCCGGATCGGCCTCTCGGAGGAGGTCGGCGGCGTACCCGCCCCCGCGATGCTGTCGTGGGCGATCAACGAGTTCCCGCTCGGCGCCCAACCCGCGGCCTTCATGTATCTGGCCGGCCCCGTGCTCGCCAACATCCTCTACGGCGTCGGCAACGAACAGCAGAAGCATTGGGCCGCACTGGCCGTGGAGCGTGATTGGGGCGCCACCATGGTGCTCACCGAACCGGACGCCGGCTCCGACGTCGGGGCCGGTCGCACCAAGGCCGTCGAGCAGCCCGACGGCACCTGGCACCTCGACGGCGTCAAGCGATTCATCACCAGCGGTGACTCCGACGACCTCTTCGAGAACATCCTCCACATGGTGCTCGCCCGGCCCGAGGGGGCAGGTCCTGGCACCAAGGGCCTCTCACTGTTCCTGGTACCCAAGTTCTTGCCCGATCCCGAGACGGGTGAGCCAGGCGAGCGCAACGGTGTCTACGTCACCGGCGTCGAGCACAAGATGGGCCTCAAGGTGTCCGCGACGTGCGAGCTGACCTTCGGCCAGCACGGCAGGCCGGCGGTCGGATGGCTGGTCGGTGACACCCACAACGGCATCGCCCAGATGTTCAAGATCATCGAATACGCGCGAATGATGGTGGGCACCAAGGCCATCAGCACCCTGTCGACCGGATACCTGAACGCCCTCGAATACGCCAAGACGCGCATCCAGGGCGCCGACATGACCAAGATGACCGACAAGGCGGCGCCACGCGTCAGCATCCTGCACCACCCCGACGTTCGTCGCGCGCTGATGATGCAGAAGGCCTACGCCGAGGGGTTGCGAGCGCTGTACCTCTACACGGCGGCGCATCAGGACGTCTCCGCGGCGGCCATCGTCTCGGATGCCGACGCCGGGATGGCCGAACGCGTCAACGATCTGCTGCTGCCGATCGTGAAGGGTGTCGGGTCCGAGCGGGCCTACCAGACCCTGACGGAGTCCCTGCAGACCTTCGGGGGCTCTGGCTTCCTGCAGGACTACCCGATCGAGCAGTACATCCGCGACGCCAAGATCGACTCCCTGTACGAGGGCACCACCGCCATCCAGGCCCAAGACTTCTTCTTCCGCAAGATCGCGCGCGACCAAGGCGGTGCGCTCGCCCACGTGGCCGGCCAGATTCAGGCATTCCTCGAGACCGATTCGGCGCGTTCCGAACTCGCCGACTGCCGCGAGTCACTGGCCACCGCACTGGCGGACGTGCAGGCGATGGTCGGCACGATGACCGGTTATCTGATGGCGTCACAGCAGAACTCGCGCGACCTGTACCGCGTCGGGCTGGGCTCGGTGTCGTTCCTGCTCGCGGTCGGTGACCTCTTCATCGGTTGGATGCTGCTGCGGGGCGCCGAGATCGCATTGCACGCACTCGACGGCGACGTGTCCGAGCGCGACCGTGACTTCTATGCCGGAAAGATCACGGCAGCAAGGTTCTTCGCGCGCAATGTGCTGCCGCGGCTCAGTGCCGAACGCAAGATCATCGAATCGGTCGACCTGGCCACGATGGATCTCGACGAGGGAGCCTTCTGACCACGTGAGCCACTACAGGGCCAATGTCCGAGACCTGGCGTTCAACCTCATCGAGGTGTTGGGCCTGGAGAAGGCGCTCGCGAGCGGGCAGTTCGACGGGCTCGAGGTCGACGACGTCCGAACCATGCTGGAGGAGGCCGCCCGGCAGGCCGAGGGTCCGTTGGCGGCGGCGTTCGAGGAGAGTGACCGCAACCCTCCGACCTTCGATCCGGAGACGCATTCGGTCACGCTGCCGGAGGCGTTCAAGGAGTCGGTCCTGGTGTGGCAACGCGGCGAGTGGACGCGGATCGGTCTCGCCGAGGGCGTCGGCGGCGTTCCCGCACCCGCCATGGTGCGGTGGGCGATCACCGAATTCCTCGTCGGCGGCCTACCCGCGGCCTTCTTCTACCTCGACGGGCCTCCGATGATGGAGGTCCTCTACAACGAAGGCAACGAACAGCAGAAGCGTTGGGCCGCTTTGGCGGTCGAGCGCAACTGGGGTGCCACCATGGTGCTCACCGAACCCGACGCTGGGTCCGACGTCGGTGCGGGGCGCACCAAGGCGGTCGAGCAACCGGACGGCACGTGGCACCTCGACGGCGTGAAGCGCTTCATCACCTCCGGCGACTGTGACGACCTCTTCGAGAACATCGCCCATCTGGTCTTGGCCCGCCCGGAGGGCGCCGGGCCTGGCACCAAGGGGCTCAGCCTGTTCTTCGTCCCGAAGTTCATGCCCGATCCCCAGACCGCGGCACCGGGCGAGCGCAACGGCGTCTATGTCACCGGACTGGAGCACAAGATGGGTCTCGCGGCGTCCGCGACGTGCGAGCTGACGTTCGGCCAGCACGGCAAGCCCGCGGTCGGCTATCTGGTGGGAGACGTCCACCAGGGCATCGCCCAGATGTTCAAGGTCATGGAGTTCGCGCGAATGGCCGTGGGCGGCAAGGCGATCGCCACGCTGTCGACCGGATACCTCAATGCCCTGGAGTTCGCGAAGACGCGGGTGCAGGGTTCCGATCTGACCCAGATGACCAACAAGGCCGCGCCGAAGGTGACGATCCTGCACCACCCCGACGTCCGCCGTTCGCTGCTGATGCAGAAAGCCTACGCCGAAGGGTTGCGGGCGCTGTACCTCTACACCGCGGCGCACCAGGACGACGTCGTGGCGGAGCTGGTGTCGGGCGCCGACCCCGAGGTGGCACGACGGGTCAACGACCTGCTGCTGCCGATCGTCAAGGGCGTCGGCTCGGAGCGCTCCTATCAGTACCTCGCCGAATCGCTGCAGACGTTGGGCGGATCCGGTTACCTGAAGGACTACCCGATCGAGCAGTACGTGCGCGACGCGAAGATCGACTCGCTGTACGAGGGCACGACGGCGATCCAGGCGCAGGACTTCTTCTTCCGCAAGATCGCCCGCGACCGTGGGATCGCGCTGAACCACGTGATGGGGCAGATCGGCAGGTTCGTCGAGAGTCCAGGCGGGCGCCCCGAGCTTGCGGCGTGCCGAGCCGTGCTGGCGACCGCGGTCGCGGACGTGCACGCGATGGTCGCCACCCTCACGGGGTACTTCGTCGACGCGAGCACCGAGCCTCGCGAGGTGTACCGCGTCGGCCTGCAGTCCGTACCGTTCCTGCTCGCGGTCGGCGACCTCTTGATCGGCTGGCTTCTGCTGTGGCATGCCGAGATTGCCCTGTCGGCGCTCGACGGGCAGCCGTCCGACCGCGACCGAGCCTTCTATCGCGGAAAAGTCACCGCCGCAACGTTCTTCGCGACCAACGTGCTGCCCCGCCTCGGTGCCGAGCGGCGTGCGATCGAGGCCACCGACCTCTCACCGATGGAACTCGAGGAAGCCGCCTTCTAGCAGCCTCGAGGACCTACGGCGTGTAGCCGAACGGCAGCAGCACGCTCTTGGCTTGCGTGTACTGTTCGATGCCCTCGGGCCCGTTCTCGCGGCCGATGCCGGAGTTCTTGTAACCACCGAACGGGGCGCCAGGGTCGAACGCGTACATGTTGACGGCGTAGGTGCCCGTGCGGATCTTCGC
Organism: Mycobacterium sp.; assembly: GCA_025963385.1. Lineage (GTDB taxonomy): Bacteria > Actinomycetota > Actinomycetes > Mycobacteriales > Mycobacteriaceae > Mycobacterium. The sequence continues at coordinate 22,130 of JAOPUT010000170.1, read as the reverse complement.
GGCGATCTTCATGGCCTTGTCGTTGTCACTGGTGAACACGGACCCGGCCAGCCCGTACACGGAGTCGTTGGCGATGCGCACCGCGTCGTCCTCGGTGTCGTAGGGGATCACCGCCAGCACCGGCCCGAAGATCTCCTCCTGCGCGATCGTCATGGAGTTGTCGACGTCGGCGAACACCGTCGGCTGCACGAACCAGCCGTCGTCGAGGCCCTCGGGGCGGCCGCCGCCGGTGACGATCCGCGCGCCTTCCTCGACGCCCTTCTTGATGTAACCCTCGACGCGTTCCCGCTGCTTCTCCGAGATGAGCGATCCGATCATGGCGCCCGGGTTGTCGGGCAGCCCGATCGGCATGGCCGCCGCTGCGGCGGCGATCTTCTCGACGACCTCGTCGTAACGCGAGCGGGGCGCCAGGATGCGCGTCTGCGCCACGCACGCCTGTCCGGTGTTCATCAGGCCGGCGAACACCAGCATCGGCAGCGTCGAGTCGAGGTCGGCGTCCTCGAGGATGATGGCCGCCGACTTGCCGCCGAGCTCCAGCGAGCAGGGCTTGAGCTTCTCGGCGGCGATCTTCGCGATCTCCCTGCCGACCGCACTGGAGCCGGTGAATGTGAACTTGTCGATCTCCGGGTTGGCGGTCAGCGCGCGGCCCGTCTCCGGGCCGCCAGGCACGACCGAGAGCACGCCCTCCGGCAGCCCGGCCTCGGCGAAGATTCCGGCCATCGCGAACAGCGACAGCGGGGTTTCGGCAGCTGGCTTCACCACGATCGTGCAGCCGGCCAGCAGCGCGGGACCGAGCTTGTTGGCGGCCAGGAAGAACGGCACGTTCCACGCCGTCACCGCGGCGACGACGCCGATCGGCTCGCGCAGCACCATCGTCGTCCCGTAGATCCCGTCGCGGAAGTCGCGCCAGGTGAACTTGTCCGCGGCGCCCGCGAAGTACTGGAACGACGACATCGCGGCGCCGTACTGCATCATGTCGACGATCGTGGGCGGCTGACCCGTCTCGGCGGCCAGCAGGAACTTCAGCTCCTCGGCACGCTCCTCGAGGATCTTGACCGCGCGGCCAAGAATTTCACCGCGCTCCCCGGGCGACATGTGCGGCCACGGTCCCTCATCGAATGCCTTGCGGGCGGCGGCGCAGGCCGCGTTGACGTCCGCCTCGGCGGCCAGCGGCACCTTGCCGACGAGTTCGCCGGTCGCGGGTGAGTGCACTTCGATGACCTCTGACGTCGACGGCTCGACCCACTTGCCTCCGATGAACAGCTGGTCCCACTCGGTCTTGAACGCCGTGCTCTGCGTCATTTCGCTCCTCGCCTCCGCAGTGTCATCACCGTCACACTACCTACGGAACCGCCAAACGAGAACCTGTTGCAGTTCAGTGGGTCACGACGGCCGCAACACCAGCACCAGGTTGCTGACCAGAAACTCCCGCAGCACGGGGACACGGGTCACCCACCACGCCCATCGCGGGTGGTAGCGGGGAAAAGCGGCGATGAGTGCGCCGGTGCTCCTGGCCCACTCCAGCCCGTCCGCCGCCGATACCGGGAACAACGAAGAGCCGTAGTCATTCTTCGGTCGATGGCCGTGTTTACGGGTGTAGCGCTCGGCGGCCCGGGCTCCGCCCAGGTAGTGCGTCAACCCCATCTCGTGCCCACCGAACGGTCCGAGCCACACCGTGTACGACAGCACGACCAGCCCGCCGGGCCTCGTCACGCGCAGCATCTCGCGACCCAACCGCCACGGGTCGGGGACGTGCTCGGCGACGTTGGAGGACAAGCACACGTCGACGCTGTCGTCGGCGAAGGGGAGTGCCGTTCCCGACGCGCGCACGAAGCTGCCCGATCCCCCCTCGCCTGCGGGCCCGGCATGCATCTCCCGTGGATCCGGCTCGACCCCGAGGTACTCCAGGCCGGCGGCGCCGAACGCGGCGGCGAAGTAGCCGGGTCCGCCGCCGACGTCGAGCACGGTCTGGCCCGCAGGCTCGGTGCCGAGAAGTGAGACGACGAGGTCGACCGTGTCGTCGGCCAGCGCGCCGTAGAACCGGGTGGGATCGGACTGCTCGAAGCGGAACTGTCCGAGCAGCCGCACCGACCGTGCCAGGGTGGCGTGGCCTGCGAACGGATCGGTAGCGGACACCCGGTCGAGCGTAGGTGGCGACTAGTCTGGCCTCGATGTCTGCCCACGCCCTCCGAAGTGTCTTGCTGCTGTGCTGGCGCGACACCGGTCACCCGCAGGGCGGCGGCAGCGAAACCTATCTCCAGCGGATCGGCAGTCAGCTGGCCGCGGACGGGGTCGACGTGACCCTGCGCACCGCCCGCTACCGGGGTGCCGCCCGCCGCGAGGTGCTCGACGGCGTGACGGTCAGCCGCGGCGGTGGTCGCTACTCCGTGTACGTTCTGGCGGGGTTGGCGATGCTGGCCGCTCGGATCGGTCTCGGCCCGCTGCGCGGGGTGCGTCCCGACGTGGTCATCGACAGCCAGAACGGCGTGCCGTTCCTCGCGCGACTGGCGTTCGGCCGACGGTCGGTCCTGCTGGTCCACCACTGCCACCGCGAGCAGTGGCCGGTCGCCGGGCCGCTGATGAGCCGCGTGGGGTGGTTCGTGGAGTCGACGCTGTCGCCGCGTCTGCACCGCCACAACCAGTACGTCACCGTGTCGCTGCCGTCGGCCCGCGACCTCGCCGACCTCGGTGTGGACCCCGACCACGTCGCGGTGGTGCGCAACGGGTTGGACGAGGCGCCCGCCGACACGTTGACGCCCCCCCGGTCCGAGACGCCGCGGGTGGCCGTGCTGTCCCGGCTGGTGCCGCACAAGCAGATCGAGGACGTGCTCGACGCGGTGGCCGAACTGTTGCCGCACACACCGGATCTGCGGCTCGACGTCGTCGGCGGTGGCTGGTGGCACGACCGCCTCGTCGCACACGCAGCCGGCCTCGGCATTGCCGACGCCGTCACGTTCCACGGCCACGTCGACGATCGCACGAAACACCAAGTGCTGCAAAGCTGTTGGGTGCACGTGCTGCCGTCGCGCAAGGAAGGCTGGGCGTTGGCGGTCACCGAGGCGGCGCAGCATGCCGTGCCGACCATCGGGTACCGGTCGTCGGGCGGTCTGACCGATTCGATCGTCGACGGGGTCACCGGGCTACTGGTCGACGACCACGCCGAGCTGGTCTCCTGCCTGGCGCAGCTGTTGTCCGACGACGTGCAGCGCGAGCAGCTCGGGGTGAAGGCTCAGGTGCGCAGCGGCGAGTTCTCCTGGTCGCAGAGTGCCGACGCGATGCGCGTCGTCCTCGAGTCAGTGGTCGACGGCAGGCTGGTCGGCGGCGTGGTCTGACGCCGGAGCGACGGATGTCGGTGTGCCGCCGATGAAGTCGTCCCAGTGTCGTCGAATCGGTGCCCACCGATCGTCGAACGCGGCGGCCCGCCGCGCCGCCCGCGCCCGCTTCTTGGGTGGGTAACGCCAGCGCGCCCAGGGCGACGTCGGGCGCGCCAGTCGCACGGCGGCCACCCAGGCGACGGGACCGATGAAGAGCCCCAGCAGTGCGGTGGGGTACTTGCCCTTCAACGCCGTGATGGCGACGAGGGCGAAGTTGACTAGTAACACCACGACGGCGCCGTAGCGGACGGCGGCGATCACGGGCGGCAGATCGTCGACCGGGGACACCCCGACCGTCGCCAGCCCGACGCAGGCCGCCGCCAGCGTCACCACGTTCACCGAGAGCTGGCCCTCCTGCGACCAGTACACGTCCTGCAGCCGGAAGATCATCGCGAACTCGTCGAGCACCAGTGAGGCGCCGATGCCGACGAGCAACCCGGCGAAGTACGTCCACCCCGACAGCGGCGGCGCGCCGACCCCGGTGAATCCGCCCACGATCAGGAGCACGACGCCAGGCGTCGAGTGGTGCATGTGCACGCCGCCGCTGCTGACGTTGTGGAACGGTCCCTTACCGGCCCGGATCAGACGCGTGATGGTGCGGGTCGTCACGAAGGTCACCACGAACGCGGTGAAGCTCAGCAGCAGCGGTCCCTTGTAGCCGTCGACGACCTCGTGCTGCCACCAATCGCTGAGCCAACTCATGGGGCCTAGTAGACCGCACCCGTGCGCCGCCGTGAGATTGCCGCGGCGATCGCGCCGACGGCGCCTGCCAGCAGGGCCGCCAGCCACACCAGGTGCGCGGCGATCATGACCCCGCGGTGCGACGTGGCGGGATGGTCGCCGCCGATCCGGTACAGCACCACGTCGTCGTCGGCGAAGGCGACGGGAAGCGCAAGGCGCGGTTCGCCGCCACCTTCCACGACGACCCAGCCGACGCCCGCGCGTGCGAGCTCGTCGGCATCGGCTCCCGATCGCACCAGCCGCTCCACGTCGCGCGCACGGTCACCCTCGCCGGGGACCGTCTGTCCGCCGATGACCAGATCGCCGGTGGTCAGGACATCGGCGGACACCCAGCGCGGCAACGGGTCGAGTACGGGTGCGTCGCCCGCCCACGGGTAATGGCGCATGCTGTCGGGCGGCAGCACAGCGACGGGCCGCGGATCGGCGTTGACGAGCGCGGCCGCCGCCGTCCACCCCGCCGGATAGTGCACCGGAGTCATCTTCCCGCCGACGCCCCACGCGAGGTCGGGCAGCACGGCCACCAGCGCCAGGCAGCACACGGCTGCGGTGACCGGCCGCGGTACCCGCCGCTGCAGGGTCACGACGGCCGCAGCACCCGCCACGGCGTATCCCGGCAGGGCGAGCGCGACCCACTTCTGAGCATCGCGCAGCACCCCGAGGCCAGGCACCGCGCGCGCGACGGCCTCGACCGTGACCAGTCCCGGCCCCGTCGCCATCAGGGCGGGCGCCACCACCGCGACCGCAGCCAGCACCAGGAACGGCCGCGCCGCGGGGCGACGCAGGGCCGTCGGCACCCCCACCGCGACGACCGCGAGCAGGACGAGGGTCGCAACCACTGCGAAAAGCGTTGTCCGCGAACTCGGTACGGCCTGACCGTTCCAGATCCCGCCGAGGCCCGCGAGGGTCAGCAGCGTGCCGAGACCAGGTTCGGCCCTGGCGGCGAACTGCGGCACCCCGGCCGCCTGGGTCAGCGACAGCGACCCGGCCAGCACGGGAGCCACCAGCCACGGCAGCGCGCCGAGCACCGCTGCGCCGAGGCTCACCGCCGCACACCACGGCCGCGAGCGACCTGCGCCGGGGACCGCGCAACCCACTAGTGCCACGGCCGCCGCGAGCATCAGCCCCGTCGGTGTCAGACCGGCGAGGGCGGTCCAGAAGAGCACCGGCCACCAGGTGCCGCCCGGTTGCTCGCGGAGTCGCACCACCGCCGTCGCGACCCAGGGCAGGCAGCCATAGCCCACCAGCAGGCTCCAGTGGCCCTGCAGGAGTCGTTCTGCGACATAGGGATTCCACACCGCGAGGGTGGCGGCGACGAGCTGGCCAGGCAGGCCCGCGGCGGGAACGACCGCGGCTGCCAGTCGCGCGGCCCCCCAGCCCGCGAACCAGAGGCCGGCGATCAACAGCAGCTTGACCACCACGCCGCCGTCGACGACGTGCGAGGCCAGCGCCACCGCGAAGTCCTGAGGCAGCGCCCGCGGCGCCGCCTGGGTGAGTCCCAGCGCGGCATCGGTCAGGTACGCCCGCGGCGTGGACACCGCGTCGCGGAGCAGCAGGTAGCCCGGCGCCAGGAGAGGCGCGGTCACCGCCAGGGACAGTGCCAGCGCGTACGCCGGCACGGCAAGACGGGATCGAGCGATCAGACCGGTCGGTCCGGAGGCAGGTCCGACGGTCTCTGCGTGGGAATCTTCTCGGTCGCGGCCTCGGCGGCGGGCATCGGCCCGGTGTCCACCGGGCGTCTGCCGAAGAACCCGCCGCCGGTGTCGTCGAGACCGGGATCGATCAGGGCGGACTCGGCGCGCAGGGTAAACGATCCCAGCAGCACACCGCCGATCAGTGCCACCAGACCGATCGCGGTGAACGTGATCGGCAGGATCCGGCCCCACAGTGCGACGACGTCCCCCTCGTCGCGGGCACTGGCCACCTGTGCTTCGACGGTCTGCTCGTTGGTCGTGACCTTGTAGTCGGCGAACGTGACCTCGGGCTTGAGCGCATCGCGGGCGTAGTAGTGGAAGCCGTGCTCCTGGGCCTTGACGATGGTGCCCGAGACGGGGTCCACCCAGAAGGTGCGCTGCGCGGCGTAGTAGCGGGTCATCGTGATCTGCTCTTCGGGATCGCCGGGCAGACCCCACAGCTCGGCCCGCGCGGAGACCACGCTGTCGGCGTCGTCGCCGTACAGCGAGGCGTACTTGACCGGTTCCACCAGATTGCCGTCGGCGTCATAGCCGACGTTCTGGGTGAAGCGGAACGTGTTCAGCCCGTTGACGTCCTCTTCGCCGTCGTAGTTGGCGTCGTACGCCTTCTGCGCGATCGGATCGAAGTACGGGTACGTCTTCTTCTCGGTGTCGAACGGGAAGCGGTAGGCCAGCCCGTCGTGCGGCAGCGCGACGTTGGTCGGCGGCTGCGGATCGTCGATGCTGCGCGGCTTCTGCACCGAGCCGCCGGGGTTGGTGTCGCTGGACACCGCCAGCGCGGTCTTGCGGTCCAGGGTGACGGTGTCGACCAGGGCCAGCAGCAAGCCGTTGTCCTGCTGCTTGTCGGTCCGACGCACCGTGTTGCCGACCTGAAGCGTGACGACGTCGGCGTTCGAGGGCGCCTCGACGCTGATCTGCTGCTGGAACGAGACGGGTGCGTTCTTGTCCACCACGAACTTTTGAGCGTTGAGCGAGGCGGGGTCGAAGACCGTCCCGGTGCCGTCGCTGACCAGCGTCGTGTCGATGTCGAGCGGGATCTTGGCGATCTTGCCCTTGGTGTACGTCGAAAGCAGCAGGGCTGCGATCAAGAGCGCGGCACCGAGGCCCATGAGCCCGCACGCCGCGATACGCAGCGCCACAGCGCGGTTCAAACCGTGCCTCCTTCTCGTCGCGAGACGACTCCAGGCATGCCGTCACCTGCCCCGGAGGGAGCTGAGGCAAACCGTGTCGACCCTAACAGCCCTTTGTGAGGCCGGTACTTAGTCCAAGGCCATCGGGCACACTGGTCACCGTGAACGGCAGCAATTCAGAGGAAGTCTCGGGCACCCGCAGCTTCCTGCCCGCCGTCGAGGGCATGCGCGCCTGTGCCGCGATCGGCGTGGTGATCACCCACGTGGGGTTTCAGACCGGGCACACGACGTGGAGCACCGGTCGCGTGCTCGGACGCTTCGACCTGGCCGTCGCCGTCTTCTTCGCCCTGTCGGGATTCCTGCTCTGGCGTGGTCACGCCGCCGCGGCACGCGGCCTGCGCCACACCCCGCCGACGGGCCACTACCTGCGCTCCAGGATCGTCCGCATCATGCCCGGCTATCTGGTGGCCGTGGTGGTGATTCTCACCCTCTTCCCCGACGCCAACGCCGACCTCACGGTGTGGTTGGCCAATCTGACGCTGACCCAGATCTACGTACCGCTGACGTTGACGTCCGGGTTGACGCAGATGTGGAGCCTGTCGGTGGAGGTCAGCTTCTATCTCGCGCTGCCGATTCTGGCCCTGGTGGCGCGACGGCTGCCGGTGCGCGCCCGGATACCGGTCATCATCGGCGTCGCCCTGGCGAGCTTCGCTTGGGGGCTGATCCCCTTCTCCGTGCCGTTCGGCGTCAACCCACTGACGTGGCCGCCTGCGTTCTTCGCGTGGTTCGCCGCGGGCATGCTGATCGCCGAGCTCACGGTCAGCCCGGTGGGGTGGGCACACCGCCTGGCCCGCCGCCGGATCGTCATGGCCGTCATCGCGCTCACCGCGTTCGGGCTGGCCGCGTCGCCGTTGGCAGGCCCCGCCGGTCTGGCCCCCGGCTCGCTGGGGCAGTTCCTGATCAAGGTGTCGATGGGCGCGGTGGTCGCGGGCGCGCTGCTGGCGCCCCTGGTGCTCGACCGGCCGGACACGCCGCACCGGTTCCTCGGCAGCACGACGATGGTGACGCTGGGGCGCTGGTCGTACGGCCTGTTCGTATGGCACCTCGCTGCGCTGGGAATGGTGTTCCCCGTGATCGGAGAGTTCCCGTTCAACGGGCACATGCCGGTGGTGCTGGCGCTGACGCTGGTGTTCGGCTTCGCGATCGCGGCGGTGAGCTACGCCCTCGTCGAGTCGCCGTGCCGGAATGCGTTGCGGCGGTGGGAGTACCGGCGGGCAGGAGCGCAGCGACCAGGGGATCTGGGCAGTCATGACGTGCCGCCGCTGGACAGCTCGGTCAGCGACTCGCCCGAGCCTGCGGTCGCACGTTAGCCGGTGTGCGGCCCGCGAGGAGTACCGCCTCGGCGCGGTGGTCAGCGTTCGTCGAGGCGGGGGTAGACCACTTCCTGGATGATGAGCTGCACGGCGGCGGCGATGGGAATCGCCACCAGGGCACCGACGATGCCGAGTACCGTGCCGCCGATGAGGACGGAGACGACGGTGATCAGAGCGGGGACGTTCACCACACGACCGATGATTCTCGGTACCAGCAGGTAGTCCTCGATAAACCGGAACGCGACGAAGAACACGATGGTCGCGATGCACACCGGCAGCGAGACCGTGAGCGCCACCAAGGCGACGACGATGCCGGCGATGGTCGACCCGACGACGGGCACCAGGTCCAGCAGCCCGACGAAGATTCCCAGCAGCAGCGGGTAGGGCACCCCGAAGGCCAACAGCCAGATGAACGTCGCGCCGCCGGTGATGACCGAGATCAGCACGTTGCCGAGTACGTAGGAGCCGACCTTGGCGAAGATTTGGTCGCCGATGAGGATGGCTCGGGGGCGGCGAGTGTTGGGGACCAGCCGGTAGAGATTGGTGCGGATACGTGGCAGGTCGACCAGGAAGTACACCGTCAACACGATGACGATGACCGTGTCGGTGACGGCGCCGAACACCGCGGTGCCTGCGTCGATGACCCCGCTGAGGGCGGACCCGCCTGATCCGCTGACCGCGTCGGTGACCCGCTGCTGCAGATGAAAGCGGTCGTTGAGTCTGCCGATGGCCGAGGAGTGGTCCTGCGCCTGCTGCATATAGTGCGGTGCCGTGGCGGCGAGTTGGTGCGCCTGCTCGCTCAACGGGGGGATCGCCGCGCTGATGAAGCCGGCTATCAGCGCCAGGAAGACGACGAACACGAGGGTGGTCGCGGCCCAGCGCGGCAGCCGGTGTTTGACGAACCAGGAAGCGGCCGGTTCCAGTCCCAAGGCGAGGAAGAACGCGACGCCGATGAGCACCAGCACCGCCGACATGGCCGAAAGAAGTTGTACGGCGAGATATGTCACGGCGGCCCCAGCCGAGGCCGTCATCCCGATGAAGAATGGGGACCGCCGGTTGAACGGCCTGCCCAGCTGCCCGAGGGGCTGCTCTTGCGAGCGCATCTCGGCAGCACGGGCCTCGGCCTCGGCGACGGGGCCCTCCTCGTCGGTGTGGGGTTGGGCGACGCTGTCGTGATGGCCTCGGGCGGCGGCGTCCCGATCGGCAGCCGCGTCGCCACCGTCAGCCACGGTGATCGATGCCCGCCGCGAACCCGACATACCCGACATAGATGTACATCGATTGCGCATTCCCCGTTCGCGGCGGTTGAAGCACGGGAGGGGACACCCACTCGCCGCGCTCTAGCCCGATTGCGCGGCTCGCCGCGCTCTAGCCCAATTGCGCGGCTCGCCGCGAGATGACCCCGTCCCGGACGGCCGAACGTCTCGCCTTGCCCGCGTCGTCGCGCAGCGGCTGGTCGGTGAACTCGACCGTGCGCGGCACCTTGTAGCCCGCCAGTCGCTCCGCGAGGAACGTGCGCACCGAGGCCTCATCCATGTCGACGGCCGCCTGTACCAGTGCGTGGGGCACCTGCCCGAGATCCTCGTCGGGCACGCCAACGACCAAGGAGGACAGGATGTTCGGGTGCTCGGCGAGCGCCGACTCGATCTCGGCGGGATAGACGTTGCGGCCGCCGACGGTGAACATGTCGACACGGCGGTCGGACAGGTAGAAGAAGCGCTGCGAGCCGTCGTCCTCGTACCACCCGAGGTCGCCGAGCGAGTCCCAGCCGTCTCTGCTCTTGGCGGTCACGCCGACGTAGCGGTAGGTCGGCGGGCTACCCGGTCCGGGTCGCATGTAGATCTCGCCGGTGACGCCGGGTGGGCACTCGTCGCCGTCGTCGTCGAGCACCTTCATCTCACCGGCGACGACGATGCCCACCGATCCGGGGTGGGTCAGCCACATGTCGCCGGAGATGACGGTGATCGACTGAAGTTCGGTGCCGCCGTACAACTCCCAGACCTTCTCGGGGCCGAGCAGGTCGATCCACGCTCGCTTGACGGCCGGTGGGCAGGGTGCGCCGAGATGCCAGAACCTCCGTATCGAGGAGAGGTCGTACGCGTCGGGGGTGGCCTGGTACACCGGCAGCAACCGCTGCATGACGGTCGGTACCGTCGCCAGGTACGTGACGCCGTGCTCGGTGACCAGCCCGAGGAACTCGTGCGCATCGAAGCGCGGCATGACCACCAGGTGGTGGCCCATCAGCAGGGCCAACGTCGCGGTGGTGAATCCCGTCGTGTGGGTGAGCGGCACCGAGAGGAGGTTGACGTCGCCCTCCTGAGCTCCCAGCGCGGAGCCTGCCGCGGCAGGCAACCGGCTGTCGCCGCCTGCCTCGATCAGCTTCGGCCGTCCCGTGCTGCCACCGGAGGTCATCGACTTCCATACCGGTGAAACCGCTTCGGGCAGTGGAGCATCCGATGACTCTGGGCCCGGAGCGAAGTCCATCGGGACGCTTTGCACCTCGCCACGCGGATCGGCGCGGCCGACGATCAGGGCCCGCGGCTTCAGGTCGAGAATGCCTGCGAACTCGGCGTCGGGCAACCTCGCCGACAGCGGCTGCGGCACGGCGCCGATCTTCCAGCACGCCAGGCTCGCCTGGATGAACTCGATCGAGTTGGGCATCGCGATCGACACGTAGTCCCCGACCCCGACGCCGCGTGCGGCGTAGGCGCGGGCCAGGCGGTTGGTCGACGAGTCGAGTTCGCCGCGGGTGATGGTCCGATCCTCACAGGTCACGGCCGGCTCGTCGGGGGCGGTCGCCGCGAGCGCGGAGACCTGGGTGCTGATCGGCGGGACCGAGTCGACCACGTCAATACCCGCCCTGGGTGGCGAAGATCCGCCGGGGATTGTCGACGAGCATCGTGGCGAGTTGCTCGTCGGTGACACCACGCTGCTTGAGCGCGGGTATCACGTCGTTGTGGATGTGTAGGTAGTGCCAGTTGGGCAGTGCGACCGGCAGCGTCGCCTCGGGCAGCGCGTCGAAATAGCAAGAGGCGTCATGGGACAGCACCATCTTGTCGGCGTGCCCGCGTTCGCACATCGTCGCGACGGTGTTGACCCGGTCCTCGAAGCCCAGGAACGCGTCGACCCCGAACCGGTCCATGCCGAGGTAGGAACCCTGGGCGGTCAGCTCCTCGAGATAGGCGAGGTCGGTGGTGTCTCCGCTGTGGCCGATGACGACTCGGCTGAGGTCGACGCCCTCCTCGGCGAAGATCCTCTGCTGTTCGAGGCCGCGACGGCTCGCGGCGTGTGTGTGGGTCGAGATGGGGACGCCGGTCTGGCGGTGTGCCTGGGCGACGGCACGGAGCACTCGCTCGACGCCGGGTGTGACGCCTGGTTCATCGGTGGCGCACTTGAGAATCGCCGCCTTGACGCCGGTGTCCGCGATGCCGTGCTCGATGTCGCGGACGAACATGTCGGTCATGATCTCCGGACCCCCGAGCGCGCCGCCGGGGCCGAGGTAGTGGAAGTACATCGGGACGTCGTTGTAGGTGTAGAGCCCAGTGGCGACAACGATGTTCAGCTCGGTCTTGGCGGCGATCCTGGCGATGCGGGGGATGTAGCGGCCGAGCCCGACGACGGTGAGGTCGACGATGGTGTCGACGCCGCGGGACTTGAGCTCGTTGAGCCGCACGATCGCGTCGGCTTCACGCTTGGCGCCGTCCCCCCAGCCCTCGGGATAGTTCTCCATGATCTCGGTGGACATGATGAACACGTGCTCGTGCATGAGGGTGACGCCGAGGTCCGAGACGTCGATGGCTCCGCGCGCGGTGTTGACGAGTGGCACCAGACCGATGTTAGGGACGTCGGCGCGCGCCGAACGTGGAATCCGAGATCGCCATGTGTCCCAGGAAACCCAGGGCCCGGGCCCGAGATCGGTAGCGACGTGCGAACTCGCGGTGGTCGGTGTCGTCGCCGAGGGCTGCAGCCACCTCGGCACGCAGTCTCAGCAACGGCAGCTCGTGATGGGCCGGTATCGGGTGATGCGTCGTCGCCAGTGCGTCGACCGCACGGCGGGCCTCGTCGACGTCGCCGCGGTGATTCCGCTCGAGCAGCGAGCAGACGAGGACCGTCGCGGCGGCGCCCAGGTAGAGCGTCATCCCGGCGTCGGCAATCGTGTTTACGGCATGGCGAGCCAGGTTCACGGCGCCGTCGAGGTCTCCGCTTCGTGCCCGCTGCGCGGCGTGCTCGGTGTCGATGAGCGGTAACTCGGTCATGCTGAATCGCTCCGCGTCGGCCAGTTCCTTTGCCGCCGAGAGTAATTCGAGCCCGCTGGCCCGATCCGAAACGGATCCGGTGTGCGTCAGCGTCACGCCGCGGACCAATTGAGCGAGCCCCAGTGCCATGTCTTCGCTGCACGTGGTGGCGATGTCGAGAGCGGCCCGGGTCTCGGCCAGCGCGGTGTCATCGACGACGAGGGCGCCCACGGCAATGCCCACCGTGTACTTGAACATCACCGTCGACACATAGGTCGTCGGGTCCACGGCGTGAGCGATCGCATTCGCGTCGTCGAGGTCTGCACGCCATCCGTGGTAGCCGAGGCAGCACCGTGCGGTCCCGCGCATCGCCATTGCGAAGGCAAGCGGTGACCCGGTCAGGACGTTGCCCTTCCTCGGGTCGCCGTGGGCGAGGTCGATGACCCGCTCGGCGAGCTGAAGGGCCTCCTGTAGCTCGCCTGTGAGGTGCTTGGGATAGATTGCGGCGAACAACAATCCGACGGTCATCTCGGGGTTGCTCATCGAATCGATCAGTGCGACGTACTCGGGCACCAGCTCGTTGGCCTCCCTGGGGCGGGCGTGCACCGACAGTTCCGACATGTACCCGGCCATCCCCATGGCCAGCGGAATCGGTTGGTCGGCCTCGACGCAGAGCCTGCGCAGTTCCTCGAAGCCGGCATCCTCGACGCTGCCACCGGCCCGCCAGGTGCTTCCGCACAGCAGAGACCGTGGGGCGATCCGCATGGTAGGCCTGTCCGTTTCCCGGTGGGGGATGGCGTCCGCGACGGTCTTGGCCCGCTGCCAGTTGGTTCGGGCGGCGCCGATGTCCCGGTTCGTGAACCACGCCCCGGCCCGCATGTACCAGGCGAAGGCCTCTCTCAGATCACCTGCTGACTCGAGGTGGGTGCCGATCAGTCCGGCGTCTTGGTCGGGGTCGTGCTCGCTGCGACGTTCGATCGCCGCGGCGAGGCGGCGGTGTGTCCTTGCACGGTCCGAGCGCAGCTGGGACTCGCTGGCGACGGCGCGGATGAGTGGGTGACGGAAGGCGTATTCGGTCAGCGAGGCGAGGGCGACGGGGTCGAGGAGGTCGGCTGCGACCAACTCTTCGAGCCGCGCGGTGAGCTCCGCCCGGTCCGTGTCGAGCGCGGTGGCCAGCAGGTCGGTGTCGAATTGCGAACCGATCAACGCTGCGGCATTGAGCACGCGCTTGGCGGGAACGCCGAGTCTGTCGATGCGGGCGGCGATGGCCGCGTGCAGTGTGGGGGGCACGGCGAGATCGCTCGAATCGCCGTGACACGCATACGCTCCCGGTCGTCCAGCGAGGATGCCGCGTTCCACCAGATCCAGAACGAGCTCCTGCACGAAGAACGGATTGCCCGCCGCCGTCGTCACCACCCGGGCGACGACATCGCGAAGCGACGGATGGGAACCCACCAGGCGTCGCACCAGGGTCAGGGAATCCGACTGTCGGAGCGGGGTCAGCGCGAGGCGGTGCAGCCCGTGGACGTCGCGAAGAGCGCCGAGATACTCGGGACGGTAGGTGATCACCACGAGCGCGGCGCTGGCCGCGGCCAGGGTGCAGAACTCGGTGAGCATCGCCTCGCTGACCGAGTCGATCCAGTGTGCGTCCTCGATGAGGAGCACCGTCGGTGTTGCGCGTGCCAACGCCTCGGTGTGCAGGAGGCGCGACAGTCGCCTGCGTCTGGCATCGGTCGACACACGTGGATCCCGTCCGTCTCCGTTGCGCAGGCCGAACAGCTCCTCGAGTAGCGCCACGTCCCCGGGTTCAGAGTGGGCCAGCTTGGCGCGCAACATGTCTCGAGTGGTTGCGTCGTCGACGTCCCCGATGGCGAAGGCGTCGCGCAGCAGACGGGCGACCACGTAGAACGGGATCCCGCTGGCATGGGATTCGCAGAACGTGGAGATCGTCCGGATTCCCCTCGTCCGCGCCGACGCCGACAGCTCGAGCGCGACTCGGCTCTTGCCGATGCCGGCAGGCCCCTCGATGCCGACGATGCAACCTGCGCCTTCACCCGCGCGATCGAGCATCGCCGAGATCGCGGCGGTCTCGGCGTCGCGTCCGACGAGCCCGTCGTCACTGGTCTTCGCCAACCATTCGCGACTCTTCATCGCCAGAAGGCGTCTGGCGGGCACCGGCGCCGCCGAACCCTTGATCGTGACGAGCTCCCGTTCCCCGAGTACGGCAACGGGGTCGACGAGGCGGGCAGTCGACTCACTCAGCATCACACCGCCCGTCGGCGCCGCAGCCTCCATGCGCTGGGCGAGACCGACGTGTACCCCGACGGCGGTGTAACTGGTAGGCCCCGAGCCGATCTGGCCGGTGACCACCCCGCCCGAGTTGAGCCCCACCCGCACGGCGTAGCCGATGCCGTCGCGACCCTGCACACCCGCCGCGAAGCGCGTCGCTGCGCGCTGCATCTCGAGCGCGGCACGGCAGGCCCTGGCGGCGTGGTCCTCGAGGGCGATCGGCGCCCCGAACAGCGCCATGATGCCGTCGCCCGTGAACTTGTCGACGGTGCCACCGAACTGCTGCACGATCGCTGCACAGCCGGTGAACAGTTCGCTCATCACGTCGCGGAGTCGCTCGGAGTCGAGGGCGGCGGCCAGGTCCATCGATCGCACCACGTCCGCGAACAGCACGGTGACCTGTTTGAGCTCGGTGGTGTCGAGGGCGATCGCGGTGCCGCAGGCGTCGCAGAACTTGGCGCCGGGCCGTGGCTCGGTTCCACACGTCCTGCAAGGAGTTTGCCTCGGCGCCATCCTTCGTCCTGCTGTCAGCGAGCCATCGAGATCGAGCGTAGATG
This sequence comes from Mycobacterium sp., assembly GCA_025963385.1. Lineage (GTDB taxonomy): Bacteria > Actinomycetota > Actinomycetes > Mycobacteriales > Mycobacteriaceae > Mycobacterium. The sequence goes on along the minus strand of JAOPUT010000170.1, from coordinate 6,740 downwards.
CGTGAGGTCCCGTCCAGGCAGAAACGACCGCGTATCGCAGTCCCGCAGAGGACCATGGACGAGGACCACGTGTACGGGGAGGCTGCTCGATGGCCACGATCTTGGCGTATACCTCGCCCTCGCTCGGAAACTTGTTTCCGCTCTGCGCTCTGCTCGACGAGTTGCACGGCCGCGGTCACCGCGTCGTCGTGCGAACCCTGGCTCGCGGCCTGCCGACCGTCAGAGCCCTCGGGCTGGAGGCGGAGCCCATCGATCCCAGGATCGAGGCGATCGAGATGACCGACTGGGAGGCGTCCGGCGGCCGGGCTGCCCTGAAGGTGGCGCTCGGGGTCTTCGGCAAGCGTGCGGTCGTGGAGGTCGACGACATGCGTCGGGCGATCGAGACGACGGCACCCGACGCCATCATCGTCGACGCGAACTGCTGGGGTGCATCGGCCGTCGCCGAGGCCACCGGCCTGCCCTGGTCGGCGTTCTGGCCGTTCTTTCCGTTCCTCCGGTCGCCCGGGCATCCGCCGTACGGGCCGGGTCTGCGGCCGTGGCGCGGATGGCCCGGCAGGGTGCGGGACGGGTTGCTGAACCCGGTGGTCACCGCGGCCGTGGCGAACCCGATGTTGCCGCGCGTCAACGACATTCGCCGCGCGCTCGGCCTCTCCGAGGTCGGGTCGACGGAGGAGTTCCTGAGGCGCCCTCCGCTCATCCTGTTGGCGAGCGCCTCACCGCTCGACTACCCGAGACCCGATGACGGCCCCGTGCAGCTGATCGGCCCATGTGAGTTCGAGCCGCGCAGCGATGCCGACCTCCGGTGGCTCGAGGACATCGACGCACCACTGGTTCTCGTCACCATGTCGTCGGAGCGGCAGGACGACGCGGCCCTCGGCTTGGCCGCGATCACCGCCTTGGCCGACGAGCCCGTTCACGTGGTGGCGACCTTCCCGTGCGGAGTGCCCGACTCACTCGTGTTGCCTCGCAACGCCACCGCGGTCGAGTTCGTACCGCATTCGCCGGTCCTCGCCCGGGCTGTCTGCGCCGTCACCCACGGGGGGATGGGTGCGACCCAGAAGGCCTTGGCACGAGGCGTTCCCGTCTGCGTGGTCCCGCACGGTCGCGATCAGTTCGAGGTGGCACGCAGGGTCGAGGTCGCGAGATGTGGCACCCGGCTGCCCGCGAAGCGCCTCACCGCTTCACGATTGCGGGATGCGGTGGTGCGCGCCATGTCGATGACCGACGGCGCGCGGCGGGTGGCCGAGGGTTTCGTCGCCTCAGGCGGGGTCGGCCGAGGTGCCGATCTCGTCGAGGGCGGGCTCGCCGGCGCGTGAAGACGGGACCACCGACGCCGCCAATGTCGCCACCGAGATCAGCGCCAGCAGTTGGACGCCCCACGCGTGGCCGATGTAGCCGTCGACGGATCGCCATGGGTACTGACTGAGTACCGCGCCGGCCAGGATCAACCCGCCCGAGCCCGCGCCGAGTGTCAGCGCGTCGGACAGGCGCTGACGCCCCCGCAGCAGATGGCGCAGCCCGATCGCGACGCCGACGACCGCGATTCCGACGAACCCCGAGACGAGGAACCCGACGGCGAGCACCGCAGCGCCCGCACCGAACGGCCCCGGCTGCCACGGGCGCGCCGGTTCCTGGCGCGCGGGCTCGTGTCTGACGGGGAGCAAGCCGAGCAACAGCAGCAGCGGCAGTAGCGCAAGGCCGCCGAAGAGGCCAACGCGGTAGGTCGTGTTGGACTTGAAGTCGAGCGCCACCATGCCCGACGTGCCCGCGGGCAGCACCCAGCCCTGCTGCCAGCCGTTGATCGTGATGGGCTTCAGCACGGTCCCGTCCGTCGAGCGTGCGGTCCAGCCGGGATTGATGCTCTCTGGCACCACGAGCACCCGCGGGTGATTCGATGCCGCCACGTCGACCTTGCGGTGATCGGCCTGCCACTGCGTGGTACGCGTGGGAGTCATTGGGGCACTTGGCAATGTCGCTGCCAACCGGCCAGCCAGCTGTGCGCCGTCGGCGACGAAGGCGGGACCGGGGCTGATGACCAGCTCCTGCTCACCGGCGGGCAGTGCGATCGTCTCTCTTCCGCACGGTCTGGCCGCGACGGGTCCGCCGTCGAGAAGTGCGCCGACGGTGGTGCTCACCGACGTCTGAACGAACTGCCCGGCGACGCCGATGATCGGACCCCTGCCGCACGGCAGCGTGATGGTGCGGGCGCGGTTGCGTTTCGCGTCCGGGGCGGCGATCGGCGTGCCGCTACCGTCCAACGCGGTGACCTCGGCCAGGCCCGGCGGCTTGACCTGATCGAAACCCAGTGCGGTGCGGTCGATCACGTCGTTCCAGTCCAGGATCGAGACCTTGACGGTGTCAGTCACGTGAGGATCGAGTGCCACGGTCTGCGCGCCGTCCGCCGCCAACGTGCGCACCTGTGGGCCGTTGCCGAGGTCGATGGCGACCATCGTCGGGTGCGCGGGCAACTCGGACGGGCTCGGCGTCAGTCGCAGCGCCGAGACCTCCGTCGGTCGCGGCAGTTTCAGCGTCAGATTCGCCCCGGTGCGGTGCTGCACGATGTTCTGCGGCGCGGTCCACGAGGTCCGCGGATCACCGTCGCCCGCCGCGTAGGCAGAACCGAGCACGTCGATCACGTCGGCGTCGCCGAGCGTGCGGGCCTTGCCCGGCTCGGCGATCAGGTCGGCGAGGTTGGGTCCCTGCCTGGCGCGTACCCAGACCGTCGGTGTCACGGTCATCGCCTGCGGCACCGACAGCGTGCGACTGAGGTTGACCGGCTCCTCGGGGGACAGGGCCATGGTCGCGGCACACCGCACGGCGTCCGGCCCGTCCGCGCATCCAGGGCGGCCGAGTAGGTCAGAACCCAGATCCCATTGCGCGACAGTCGAACCCGGCGGGGGTGCGGGGACGTCGATGGTGTGCCTGAGGCTGACCGGCTGGGCGAATCCCGACGCGTCGTACTGCGTGATGGTGAAGTCCGTGATGCCGAACTGCACGCCGGGCGAGCCGTCATCGGTCGCGACCGCCGTGAACCGCACCCACGGGGTCTCGCCCATCGGCAGCGCGGCCGACAACGGCTTGCCCGCCTGGTCGAAGCGCAGCGTGCTGGTTCCGGTGGCGGTCGAGACCTCGATGCGCCGCACCTGAGCGCCGACCGCGGTGGCACTCGGGGTGATGGTGAACGCGGCATTGGCGATCGGATGGTCGAAGTCGACCTGAAGCCATTGGCCCACAGCCGATTGCAGCGAGTTGGATACCCAGCTGGTCGCGGGGTCACCATCGATGGCGGCGGCTGCACCCGCCGCAGGCGCGACGTTCGGCAGCGCCGTGGAGTCGGCCGAAGAGCTCGACACCGAGACCCTGCCGCCCGGCCACCGACCGTACACGGGCGCGGCGCCCCCCGCGGGGTAGTCCATCACCCGGTTGAACGTGTTGCGGGTGTCGCCGGGTGCGCGTGCGGCCGACGAGTGGTCGTCGACGCGGCCGTAGTCGGTCTCGCGGGCCACCGGGCTGTCGGTGACGGTGACGACGGGTGCGGGCAGTCCGGCAGCGCGGGCGTCGGCGGTCAGCAGCATCGGACCGAGCGGCCGCTGGCCGAGCAGGCGGCGGCGCTCGTCGATTCGCAGCAGCGCCTCGGGGCCGCCGTCGACACGCGCCATGGCTTCGACGTCGGTCAGGTACGGACGCAGGGGTTTCGCACCGTCGACCCGGTAGATCTCCACCGCGGGATAACGCGGCCGGAGCCCGCTGTCGGTGACGAACCCCTTCAGCGTGCCTGGGCCGACGGTGTCGCCGAACTGCGCCATCTTGGTGAGCCCGGGCGAGTCGTCCACGACGTGGTGCACCAGCAGCGGGCGGGCCGACCTGGAGGACTCCGGATCGAGATCGTTGCGCACGACGAGATACGAAATACCCTGTCGGACAAGGGTATCAGCGAGGCCAGCGGATGGTCTGCCAGCGGCGAACAGTCGTTGCACCGAGTCGAGGGCGCGGATGGTCTCCGGCGGCGTCAGCGGGATCGAGTCACGGACGCCCCACGGACTGTCGCCGAGCACCTGCAACGGCTCGTCGTGGGTGTTGCCCCATACCTGCGTCGCGAACGGTGCGCCGGGGACCACCAGGACCCGTCCCGGGTCGGGCTGGTTGTGCTCGTCGAGCCAGTTCGCGGCGTCGTGCCAGTACTGCGGAATCGCCGTGAACGTGCCGGGCGGGGTCAGCCGTGCGGTCCACGCCAGCGACGTGGCCACCGTCAGCGCGACGAGCACGACCGCGCCGACGGCTACCCGCTTGTCCCGTTCGGGGTGGGCCAGCGCCTGCAGCCACTCGCGGCGGGGGGCGCTGCCGGGAAGCGGGACGCGGCTCAGAAGGTGGGCGATGCCGAGGACCAGCGGAAGGCGGATCAACGGCTCGAGCTTGTGCACGTTGCGCAGCGGTGTGCCGTCCGCGTCGAGGAAGGCCTGCACGGAGTGGGCGAACGGGCTTCCGAGGCCACCCGAGTAGCCGACGGCCAGCAGGGCGATGCCGGTCAGGAGGATCACGGTCAACCGGCCACGGGCAGGCATCGACCGCAGGCACAGCCCGGCCAGTCCAGCTGCGGCCACCAGCGTCGTCGCCAGCACGGCGACCGAACCCGTGACCAGGGACGTCCCCGCGGTGGCATTCGGCGCGACGAACGGTGTCCAGCTGTCCGTCCCCCGCAGCACCTCGAGGAGTGAGAGCCACTGCGTGGTCACACCCGACGATTCAATGAAGTCGAGGAACGGCGGGCTGATGCGCCCGAGCATGACAAGGGCGACCACCCACCACGTGACCGCGAGCGCCGAGCACAGCGCCCACCATCCGGTGAACCGCCACCACAGCCGGTTGGGCCGGTGCGCCGCCCACCACACCACTGCAACCAGGCAGGCGGTCAGGGTGGCGACTGCGTTGACGGCGCCCATCAGTGCGATCGCCAGCGCCGACCTGGCCGCCAACATGCGCACGCCGCCCTCTCCGCGCAAAGCCAGGATCACCGGCAGCAGCACCCACGGCGCCAGCATCATCGGCAGCGTCTCCGACGAGATCGCGCCGAGCGTCGTCAACACCCGCGGTGACAGCGCGAACGCGACCGCCGCGATCACCCGCGAGGAGGGGCTGCCGATGTTCAGCGCCTCGGCCAGCCGGACGATGCCCCAGAAACCCGCCACCAACAGAAGGGCCCACCACAGACGCTGCGTCACCCAACCTGGCAGCCCGAGGACGTCACCGGCGAGGAAGAACGCGCCATGCGGGAAGAGGTAACCGTAGGCCTGGTTCTGCGCCTGCCCGAAGGGAAGGTCGCTGTTCCACAGGTTCGCCGACCTGGCGAGGAAGCGCAGCGGGTTGGCCGTCAGGTCCAGCTTGGTGTCGGGGGAGATCTGCCCCGGCGACTGCGCGAAGGTCAACGCCAGCGCGACGGCTCCGACGAGCCACAGCCAGCGCCGGCTCAGAGGTGTGGAGGGCAGGAGCGCAGAAGCGACCGGCGATTCACGTAGAGCAACCAGGGGATCAACCAGGGGATTAGGTCCGGTCGCCGTACTCGACCCTGTTGAGGACCGACGACGCCGGGTCACCCGCCTGCAGCGGCGGCTTGGTGTCCTGCTGAACCATCAGCGTCACCCCGAAGATGGCGGCGGCACCGAGCAAGAGTCCCACGACGATGCTGGCCGCTGCGGGCAACACGAACCGATCCACCCGGCCAAGGTAGCACCAGCGATGATCACGAGGTGTCAGCGCCGTTATGGAGAAAGCGAGTCCAGGCGACAGTTCAGGCGTCTCAGTAGAGGATCACGACCGCGTCGCGGCCTCCGCGGCAGGTGATCCACGGGTCGGAGCCCTCCGCCGAGCACGTGACGAAGAAGTCCCGACCGACGCAGGCCGCACCGTCCCCGCAGGGAATGGCTCCTGGGGCGACGATGGATCGCGGTTCGCGGCTGGGGTCGGCGGCATCCCAGTAGGCCTTCAGCACGCTGCCGACGAACGCACACGTCGCGGCGGGACTGCCGCGCACGCCCTGGCTCGCCCATCCCGCCTGGCCGGTGATCTGGAAGCCGCCCTCGCACTCCTCACCGGTCGGATCCGCGCCCCTGATCGTGGCCGGTTTCGGTCGACCCCCGACGCCCGTCATGGTCGGCGCCGCCGCAGGGGCCGCGCCGGGCGCCCCGGTCGGTGACGCACTCGACGGTGGCGACCCGCTCTTGGCCGCCTGGTCGGCGTGGTCGTCGCTGCCGCCGCGGACCACAAGTACCACCAACACGACGACCAGCGCGATGAGTGCGGCCACGCCGGTGACCGCCCAGATCCTGGTGGGTCGCGTGGCGGCGGGGTCGGCGAAGGGCTCCTCGTCGAAGGAAGGCTCTGGCGACAGCGCACTGGCCGCCATCGTCGGGGCGAACTCGGGCTCGACGTCCTCATCGAAGTCATCGAACCCCGCCGCGGGGTCCGGTTCCTCGGCCGACCACGCGGGCACGAAGACGGCGGGCAGGCCCGAGCCCGTCGTCGGGTTCACCAGGTGCTCGGTGGGCGCGTGCGCGGCCGGGTCGACGACCCGGTGCGCCTGGGTGGCGGCGGTCGCGACGTCGCGGAGAGCGGCCGCGAAGTCCAGGCACGCGTTGAACCGCTGCCGCGGGTCCGGCGCCATGGCCCGCATCAGCGGCGGGTCGAAGGCGGCGAGGTCCTGCCGGGTGTCGGCCAGTGGGGCGACCGGCCTCGGGAAGGTGTTC
>JAOPUT010000029.1 GCA_025963385.1 Mycobacterium sp. | reverse complement strand
GGTCGGCCTCGCCACCGCGGGGGTCGTCGCGCTCGAAGGCGTCGGGCCGATGCAGCAGGATCACCATGTCCGCATCTTGCTCGATCGATCCCGATTCGCGGAGGTCAGACAGCATAGGCTTCTTGTCTGTCCGCTGTTCCGGACCGCGGTTCAGCTGGCTCATTGCCACCACGGGAACCTCGAGCTCCTTGGCGAGAAGCTTGATCTGCCTTGAGAACTCGGACACTTCCTGCTGACGCGACTCGACCTTCTTGCCCGAGGTCATCAGCTGGAGGTAGTCGACGACGATGAGTCGAAGATTCGCCTTCTGATGGAGCCGTCGCGCCTTCGCGCGGATCTCCATCATCGTGAGGTTGGGCGAGTCGTCGATGTAGAGCGGCGCCTCGCTGATCTCACTCATCCTCCGCGCGAGGCGGGTCCAGTCGTCGTCGCTCATTCGTCCGGACCGCATGTCGGCGAGCTTGATCTTCGCCTCGGCCGATAGGAGGCGCATGACGATCTCGGACTTGCTCATTTCCAAGGAGAAGATGACGCTCGCATGCCGGTTCTTGATCGAGCACGACCGCAGGAAGTCCAAGCCCAACGTGGAGTTGTGCGTTGGCACCATCCCGTCACCGGCGAGATAGAGATGTGACGCGTTGTCGACCTGCACGCACCGGACGGGCACGCTCCCGATAGACCGCACCCAGGCGACGTGAACTCCTAACTCCAGGAGTGCCGTCCTTCCGCTGGCTCGGCTGTGGACGGTCGCGGGAATGAGGCGGTCTGCGCCACTTCGCAATTCGGCGGTGGTGCGTATTCCGGTCTCAGTGGGCCACTGATGCTGCTCGTCGGCGACGATGACGGTGCCATCGGAGAACTCGACCTCGTAGCAGGGCCGACCGGTCATCACCTCGGTCGCCGCCACCACCCGCGTCGGCTCGCCGTCGGGTCCGATCAAGTAGTCGCCAACCGCGACGTCGCCCATCGTCGTCCAGCCCGCAGGAGTGGGCAGCGGCGTATCGAGCGCTAGTGCCTTCCCCACACCAGGCCTCGCCGCCACGACGATCATCTGGCCCGCGTGCAGACCGTTGGTCACCTCGTCGAGTTCGACGAAGCCGGTGGGCACACCGAGGGACACGCCGCCTTGCGAGGCAATCGCGTCGATCTCGTCCATCGTGGGCTGCAGCAGGTGCTCGAGAACGACGAAGTCCTCTGTCGCACGCCGTTCGGTGACGTCGTAGATCTCGGCCTGCGCGCGATCGACCACGTCGGCCACGTCCGCGCCGTCAGCGCCCGCGTAGCCGTACTGCACGACGCGCGTGCCCGCCTCCACGAGGCGCCGCAGGAGCGACTTCTCCGCCACGATGCCCGCGTAGTAGCCCGCGTTGGCTGCAGTCGGCACGGTGGAGATCAGGGTGTGCAGATAGGGCGCTCCACCAATGCGCTTGAGCAGACCCCGGCGGTCGAGCTCCGCGGACACGGTGATGGCGTCGGCGGGCTCGCCGCGGCCGTACAGATCAAGGATCGCGTCGTAGATGCTCTGGTGCGCCGGCCGGTAGAAGTCGCCGGGGCGGAGTCGCTCGAGTACGTCGGCGATGGCGTCCTTCGAGAGCAGCATCCCGCCGAGCACGGACTGTTCGGCTGCCATGTCCTGCGGGGGCTGGCGGCCATACTCCTCGGCGGGCGGACCGTCTTCGTCGGAACGACCTCCAGAATGACCACCGGGCCGGCCCAGGTCATCGACGACAGCCACGAAGCGTCCCACCTCCCCTTCACGTCCTCGCACCAATGTCGAACATGCATTCGACATCGTCTTCCGTGACTGTAAGTCAGCCCCCCGACGAACTCGCGGCTCTCGATGCGCCGGATTCGTCTGCGACGGCTCACGCTAGACGTTGCTGGAACCCTCGCAAAGCGGCCCTGTGAGTAACCTCGTGGATGGCGTGTGGATAGGCGTGGTCGGCCATGTTGAGCCCTTGGGGACAACCTGTGCACAACTGCGCGATTATTTTGCATCAACGCTGATAAGGGCATCACAAAGGTTGTTCAGAGCTGTGGATGCGAATTCGTTCGGCGTGTCGGCCGGGGTTGCCTTCTCGGGCGTGTTGTATTGCGCCTCGGGGCCAATCAGGTTAACAGTCGGTTAGCTTCGCTGCGTTGCGATTGCTCAGCGATGTTCGCCAGCCGATACAGCAACGCCCGGGTGAAGATCGATCACGGCTTCACCCGGGCGTATTTACGCTGTGGTTATTATTCGGCGACCACGTTCAGCGACACGGCAACGCTAACGTCGTGGTGCAGGTGCACCGCAACGGCGTACGTTCCGGTCGCCTTGATGTGGGCCTTGGGCAGGTAGACGGTCCTCTTGTCGAGGTTCGGCCCACCGGCCTTCTTGATGGCCGTCACGACGTCCGCGGGCGACACCGAGCCGAACAGCTTGCCGGCACCTGCGGTGCGCACGGGCAAGGCCACCGGACCGAGTTCCTCGATGGCCGTCTTCAGTTCCTTGGCGTGGTCCAGGTCGCGAACGGTCTTGGTCTCGCGGGCCCGGCGGATCTCCTCGGCCTGACGCTCGGCGCCACGCGACGCCACGATCGCCATGCCGCGGGGCAGCAGGAAGTTACGGCCGTAGCCGTCCTTGACCTCGACGGTGTCTCCGGGCGAACCCAGGTGGTCGACCTCAGCGGTAAGAATCAGTTTCATGTGAGTGTGGTTTCCGTTCCGGTCTAGCGCGTCGCCGCGCTGAACGGCAGCAGGGCCACCTCGCGGGCGTTCTTGACCGCGATCGCGATGTCGCGCTGGTGCTGGACACAATTGCCCGTGACCCGGCGGGCACGGATCTTGCCGCGCTCGCTGATGTAGGTCCGCAGCAATGCGGTGTCCTTGTAGTCGATCACCTGGTTCTTGCCCTTCTTGGAGCAGAACGAGCACTTGCGGGTCTTGACCGGCTTCTCAGGAGCCGGGCGCCTCTTCGTGGAGGAGGACTTCGCCATGTCTATCTCTTTCTAAGTACTTGAAGAACAGTTGGATCAGAAGGGAGGTTCGTCGTCGGCGCCGCTGAACGAACCCGATGCCGGGGCACTGCCCCACGGGTCGTCCTTCGGTCCGTCATTGGAACTCGGGCCCGAGGGGCCACGCGATCCGCCGCCTCCGCCAAAGCCGCCTCCGCCAGCACCGCTGCGGCTGGCCTTGTTGACCTTGGCCGTCGCATACCGCAGGGAGGGACCGATCTCGTCGACCTCGAGCTCGACGACGGTGCGCTTCTCACCCTCGCGAGTTTCGTAGGACCGCTGCTTGAGGCGACCGGTGACGATCACCCGCGAACCGCGGGTGAGGCTCTCGGCCACGTTCTCGGCAGCCTCACGCCAGATGCTGCACCGCATGAAGAGCGGGTCGCCGTCTTTCCATTCGTTGGTCTGACGGTCCATCATCCGCGGCGTCGACGCCACCGTGAAGTTGGCGACGGCGGCCCCGGACGGCGTGAAGCGCAGTTCGGGGTCGGCGGTCAGGTTTCCGACGATGGTGAGGTTGGTGTCACCAGCAGCCACGGGTCCTCCTGTGATTGGGC
>JAOPUT010000025.1 GCA_025963385.1 Mycobacterium sp. | reverse complement strand
GTGTACGCGGTGAAACCGTCGTTGCACTTGCGATCGGCGACGTCGGCGACGGCGGTGTTGACCGCCAACGGTGCGCGTAGATAGACCTCGGCGTGATGGGGCGTCGAGCAGTCGACGACAGCCACTGCGATCACGTTGGGATCGTCCACCGGCGGCGGATCGGCCAGGCAGTCGCCGACGTCGAGGTCGAACCAGTTGACGGTCCGCGGCTGCGGTGCCGGTGCTGAGGGAGCGGCGGCGGTGGTCGTGACCGCCGGTGTCGTCGTGTCGGTCCTCGCCGTCTCCGTCCTCGTCGACGGGGTCGTCGCAGCATCCTTCGTGGCGCACGCGGACAGCGCCACCACAGTGGCCACGCATGCCAGCAGCCCCAAGGCTCCTTGACCACCGTGACTGTGCACTCGACCACGCTAACGCTGCGCGAAACCCATGACCGACTGGAGTCCGCACGCCGCGGCGAACTGCGCGGGCGTCAAGCCGTCGGCCGAGTTCATGTCGCAGTTGCCAAACGGGGGCGCACCGTTGGGCAGCGTGGTTGCGTTGCCGTATCGATGGTCGTCGGTGTACTGGTGGGCCAGCTTGCCGGGGTAGTCGGGATTGGTGCCGTAGGCCGCGACGACTAGGCGGATGCCCTCGGGCTTGACCCGCCACAACCGGTTCAGGTCACCGACGTTGCCGTAGCCGATGACGCGGCGCGGCTCGCCCAGCCAGTCGGCGATGGCCCAGTAGGCGCGGTTGATGCCGTCGGACTGGTCGCCGGTGATGTGTCCACCCCAGCCCTCGACGTCGATCATCACGGCCATCCGTGGATGCGGCTCACCGACCATGGCCTTGAGCGTGTCGACGGTTTGGCGCCAGTTGCGCCGCCAGACGAAGTAGACGATGAAGAACTCCAGTTCGCCTTCGTCGCAACGACTTTGGCACCAGGAGTAGTTCGTGCTCCAGTTCCGGTCGCGATGGTCACCGTCATTGGACCTGATGCACAGAACCCGATGAGGATATCGGTCGTTCACCGGCAGCTGCCATTCGGAGACATCGGCGTAGATCGTGTCCGGCGTCGGACTCACCCCTCCCGTGGTCGGTACACGGGCCCAACATACAAGGCCTCCGACCGCGACGACTCGGAGCTGTCCATGGGGCGTCAGTCGTCACGGGGGCGCCGGCCACCTAACCAGTTCGGCTAGGTAGTCGCGGTCCGCCGACGATCGCCCTGGTGTGGACGGGTGTTCGACTCATCGGTGCGTGAGACGATGGCGGACATGCGACTTGGACTGCACGCGCTCGGAATCGGGTCGGGCGCCACGCGCGACGTCATCGACGTCGTGGCCAAGGCTGCCGAGGCGGCCGGGTTCGCGACCCTGTGGTCGGGCGAGCACGTTGTCATGGTCGATCGGTCAGCGTCGCGCTACCCGTACTCGGCCGACGGCCAGATAGCCGTTCCCGCCGATGCGGATTGGCTTGATCCGATGATCGGGCTCAGCTTCGTCGCCGCCGCGACGTCGACCATCGGCATCGCGACCGGAGTGCTCCTGCTCCCCGAGCACAATCCCGTTCTGATGGCCAAGCAGGCCGCGACGCTGGACACGCTGTCGGGCGGCCGGTTCACGTTGGGCATCGGGGTGGGCTGGTCACGCGAGGAGTTCGATGCGCTCGGTGTGCCGTTCGAACGGCGGGCTGCGCGCACCGCCGAGTACGTCGAGGCGATGCGGACGCTGTGGCGTGACGACGTGGCCTCCTTCCGCGGTGAATTCGTCGACTTTGACTCGGTGCGGGTGAACCCGAAACCGGTTAGGGGCGGGCGCATTCCGATCGTGCTCGGCGGCAACAGCGACGCGGCGCTGCGCAGAGTCGCCGACTGGGGCGATGGCTGGTACGGATTCAACGTCGACGGACCGGCAGCGGTGGCGCAGCACGTCGCGAAGATCCGAGCGTTCTGCGAGGAGCGGGGCCGCGATGCGACGGCACTGCGGCTGGCGGTGGCGCTGCGTGATCCGCAGCGGTCCGACGTCGCCGAACTCGCCGACCTCGGCATCGACGAATTGGTGTTGGTGGTGGGCCCGCCCGACGACGCCGATGCGGCGGCGGACTGGGTGCGCGAACTGGCGGCGCAATGGATGCCAGCCCTCTCCTGAGGAGGTAGGGAACGGGCATGATGTCGCGCCGCGCCCTGATGCTGGCGGTAAGGTCTGCGGTCGGTGAAGCCAGCGGATAGCGAGAACCCCGAGGACTCGCACGGCGAGTTGCCGTCAGATCCCGATGTTGCTTCCGTATCGAGCAAGCCGTTGCATCTGCGGCCGTCCGCCCTGGCGTGGGTGTTCGCCGGCGGTGTCGTCGGCACGGGCCTGCGATACGTGATCGAGAATCTGCTGCCCCACGACCCGTCGGGCTGGCCGTGGGCCACCTTCCTCATCAACCTCGGTGGCGCGTTCATCCTCGGCGGTCTGCTCGAGGGGTTGGCGCGTCTCGGCGACGACTCGGGCTGGCGGCAGCGCGCCCGCCTCTGCGCAGGCACCGGCGGCTGTGGGGCCTTCACGACCTACAGCACCCTGGCGCTGGAGGTGGTGCTGCTCGATCGACACGGCCACCTCGGCACCGCCGTCGCCTACGGGGTCTTGAGCGTTGTCGGCGGAGTCGTGACGGCGTGGCTCGGAATAGTGGTTGCCGCTGGCGCTCACCGCCGACGGGAGCGCGCGTGATCGTGGTCCTCACGCTCGTCGCCGGAGCCTGCGGAGCCTTGGCTCGGTTTCTTCTCGATTCGTCGATCAAGAGGAGATGGCGGTCACCGTTCCCGTGGGCGACGGTGATCATCAACGTCACGGGATCGCTGTTGCTCGGGATCCTGGCCGGGTTGGTGCTGTTTCACGGCCAGCCCACCGCGTGGCAGACCGTCGTCGGCACCGGATTCTGTGGCGGTTACACGACTTTCAGCACGGCCAGTTTCGAGACCGTCCGACTGGTTCAGCAGAACCGGCGGTCGCTGGCTCTCCTCAACGCGGTTGGCTCCCTGGTCTTGTCGGTCGCCGCGTGTGCTCTCGGGTTCGCCGTGGTGTGGGCGCTCTAGGATTCGGCTGCCTGAATTCTTGGTGACGCGCACGTGCGGTGCGCGTCGAGGGAGCAGAATCGCATTCATGCCTGCCAACCCCCGTGCCGGAAAACCGGCTCTTCCAGAAGACCTCATCGACGTGGCCCAGGTGGTCACCGCGTACTACAGCGTGGTGCCCGACCCGGAGGACATCAATCAGCAGGTCGCGTTCGGGACGTCGGGGCACC
>JAOPUT010000018.1 GCA_025963385.1 Mycobacterium sp. | reverse complement strand
CCCGCGGCGGCAAGATCTCGTTCACCCATCTGCTGGGCTACGCGATCGTGCAGGCGGTCAAGGCCTTCCCGAACATGAACCGGCACTTCGCCGAGGTGGACGGCAAGCCGAACGTGGTCACGCCTGCCCACACGAATCTGGGCCTTGCCATCGACCTTCAGGGCAAGGACGGTAAGCGCCAGCTCGTCGTCGCCGCCATCAAGCGTTGCGACACAATGCGTTTCGGCCAGTTCATTGCCGCCTATGAGGACATCGTGCGACGGGCGCGCGACGGCAAGCTGACGGCTGAGGACTTTGCGGGGGTCACGATCTCGCTGACCAACCCCGGCACCATCGGCACCGTGCACTCGGTGCCACGTCTGATGAGCGGCCAGGGCGCGATCGTCGGCGCGGGCGCCATGGAGTACCCGGCCGAGTTCCAGGGTGCCAGCGACGAGCGGATCGCCGAGATGGGCCTCGGCAAGCTGATCACGCTCACGTCGACCTACGACCACCGCATCATCCAGGGCGCGGAGTCGGGCGACTTCCTGCGCACGATCCACCAGTTGCTGCTGTCCGACGACTTCTTCGACGAGATCTTCCGCGAGCTCGGCATTCCGTACGAGCCCGTGCGGTGGCGGACCGACAACCCCGACTCGATCTTCGACAAGAACGCCCGCATCATCGAGTTGATCGCGGCCTACCGCAACCGTGGCCACCTCATGGCCGACATCGACCCGCTGCGGCTCGACAAGACCCGGTTCCGCAGCCATCCGGATCTCGACGTGAACACCCACGGGCTGACGCTGTGGGACCTGGACCGCGTGTTCAAGGTCGACGGGTTCGCCGGTGCCGAGTACAAGAAGCTGCGCGACGTGCTTGGCCTGCTGCGGGATGCGTACTGCAGGCACGTGGGTGTCGAGTACACGCACATCCTCGAGCCCGATCAGCAGAAGTGGCTGCGCGAACGCGTCGAGATCAAGCACGAGAAGCCGACCGTCGCCGAGCAGAAGTACATCCTGTCCAAGCTCAATGCCGCCGAGGCATTCGAGACGTTCCTGCAGACCAAATACGTTGGGCAGAAGCGGTTCTCGCTGGAGGGCGCCGAGACCGTCATCCCGATGATGGACGCGATACTTGACCAGGCCGCTGAACACGGCCTCGACGAAGTCGTCGTCGGCATGCCACACCGCGGACGGCTCAACGTGCTTGCCAACATCGTCGGCAAGCCCTACTCGCAGATCTTCAGCGAGTTCGAGGGCAACCTGAACCCATCGCAGGCACACGGCTCCGGCGACGTGAAGTACCACCTCGGCGCGACCGGCAATTACCTGCAGATGTTCGGCGACAACGACATCGACGTGTCGCTAGTGGCCAACCCGAGCCACCTCGAGGCCGTCGACCCCGTGCTCGAGGGCATCGTGCGCGCCAAGCAGGACCTGGCCGACAAGGGTGACGGTGCCGACGGCTTCACCATCGTGCCCGTGATGATGCACGGCGACGCCGCATTCGCAGGCCAGGGCGTCGTGGCCGAGACGTTGAACCTCGCACTGCTGCGTGGGTACCGCACCGGCGGCACCATCCACATCATCGTCAACAACCAGATCGGCTTCACCACCGCGCCCGAGTATTCGCGATCCAGCGAGTACTGCACCGACGTCGCGAAAATGATTGGTGCGCCGATCTTCCACGTCAACGTCGATGACCCGGAAGCCTGCGTCTGGGTGGCCAGGCTGGCCGTCGACTTCCGTCAGCAGTTCAAGAAGGACGTCATCATCGACATGCTGTGCTACCGCCGCCGCGGGCACAACGAGGGCGACGACCCGTCGATGACGCAGCCGGGGATGTACGACGTCATCGACACCAAGCGCGGCGTCCGCAAGACCTACACCGAAGCCCTCATCGGCCGCGGTGACATCTCGATCAAGGAGGCCGAGGACGCGCTGCGCGACTACCAGGGCCAACTCGAGCGGGTGTTCAACGAGGTCCGCGACCTCGAGAAGCACGAGATCGAGCCGAGCGAGTCGGTCGAGGCGGATCAGAAGCTGCCCGCGAAGTTGTCCACGGCAGTGGACAAGTCGCTGCTCGCCAGGATCGGCGACGCGCATCTGGCGGTTCCCGAGGGATTCACCGTGCACCCCCGCGTCAAGCCGGTGCTCGAGAAGCGCCGCGAGATGGCCTACGAGGGCAAGGTGGACTGGGCCTTCGGTGAGCTTCTCGCCATCGGCACCCTGGTCGCCGAGGGCAAGCTGGTGCGGTTGACCGGTCAGGACACCCGTCGCGGCACGTTCACCCAGCGGCACGCGGTGATCATCGACCGCTCGACGGGTGCCGAGTTCACCCCCCTGGAGCTGCTGACGCTCAAGGAGGATGGCACGCCGACCGGCGGCAGGCTGATGGTCTACGACTCGGCGCTGTCCGAGTACGCGGCGGTGGGCTTCGAGTACGGCTACTCCGTGGGCAATCCCGACGCAATGGTGTTGTGGGAGGCGCAGTTCGGCGACTTCGTCAACGGTGCGCAGTCCATCATCGACGAATTCATCAGCTCCGGTGAGGCCAAGTGGGGCCAGCTGTCCGACGTCGTGCTGCTACTGCCGCACGGCCACGAGGGCCAGGGCCCGGACCACACGTCGGGCCGCATCGAGCGGTTCCTCCAGGTGTGCGCCGAAGGTTCGATGACCGTCGCGATGCCGTCGACCCCGGCGAACTACTTCCACCTGTTGCGGCGCCATGGCATGGACGGCATTCACCGGCCGCTGATCGTCTTCACCCCGAAGTCGATGCTGCGCAACAAGGCGGCGGTGAGTGACATCCGCGACTTCACCGAGCAGAAGTTCCGCTCGATCCTCGAGGAGCCCACCTACACCGATGGCGACGGCGACCGCAGCAAGGTGAAGCGGATCCTGTTAACCAGCGGCAAGATCTACTACGACCTTGCGGCCCGCAAGACCAAGGACAAGCGCGACGACGTCGCGATCATCCGCGTCGAGCAGCTCTACCCGCTGCCCAAGCGGCGACTGGGCATCACGCTCGACGAGTACCCGAATGCCGAGCAGTTCTTCTGGGTTCAGGAGGAGCCTGCCAACCAGGGTGCGTGGCCGACGTTGGGCCTGGCGATGCCAGAGCTGTTGCCGGACAAGCTGAGCGGCATCAAGCGCATCTCCCGCCGCGCCATGTCGGCACCGTCGTCGGGTTCGTCGAAGGTGCACGCCGTCGAGCAGCAGGAGATCATGGACGAGGCCTTCGCGCCCTAACCCCCTCCCCCTGCCACCCCTCTCTGCCGCGAGCGTGCGTGTCTGCGGCCGACACGCCGCTCCGCGGTCCGAGTTCGCGCACGCTCGCGCAGGCTCGGCACCGCGGACGACGGCCACCGAACCCGCCGAGCCAGCAACCCCCTGAACCCGGGACCCGCGGTATCGGCTAACCTGACCTTCACTCAACACGCGTCGAACAAGGAGTGTTCATGGAGGGCTTCGCCGGGAAAGTCGCCGTCGTCACCGGCGCCGGATCGGGCATCGGGCAGGCGTTGGCCATCGAGCTGGCACGTTCCGGCGCGAAGGTGGCCATCAGCGACGTCGACACCGAGGGGCTCGCCATCACCGAAGCGCGCCTGAAGGCCATCGGCGCCCCGGTCAAGGCCGACCGTCTCGACGTGACCGAACGCGAGGCGTTCGAACTGTACGCCGACGCCGTGAAGGCGCACTTCGGCGCGGTCCACCAGATCTACAACAACGCGGGCATCGCGTTCACCGGCGACGTCGAGGTCAGCTCCTACAAGGACATCGAGCGCGTGATGGACGTCGACTTCTGGGGCGTCGTCAACGGCACCAAGGCCTTCCTTCCACACCTCATCGAGTCGGGCGACGGCCACGTCGTCAACGTGTCCAGCCTGTTCGGCATCTTCTCGGTGCCCGGTCAGGCCGCCTACAACGCCGCCAAGTTCGCGGTGCGCGGGTTCACCGAGGCGCTGCGCCAGGAGATGATCGCAGGCAAGCGACCCGTGAAGGTGACGACGGTGCACCCCGGCGGCATCAAGACGGCGATCGCGCGCAACGCCACCGCGGCCGAGGGCATCGACCCTCAGCAGCTGGCGAAGGTGTTCGACAAGAAGCTCGCCAACACCACGCCCGAGCGCGCGGCGAAGATCATCCTCGAGGCCGTTCGCAAGAACAAGCCTCGCGTGTTGGTCGGTGCCGACGCCAAGGTTCTCGACGTCATCGTCCGGATCACCGGTTCGGGTTACCAGAAGCTGTTCTCGTCGGCGATCGCGAAGCTGCTGCCGAGCGTGCACTGAGGTCAGTGGCCCAGGGGGTGGGCTGCCAGCCACTCGTCGGCCACCGCGCCCGGATCGATGCCCTTGGCCACCTTGCCGAGCATGTCGGCCAGAGACCCGGTATCCAGCTCGCCCGCAATCTCGTTGAGCGCCAACACCTGACGCTCGTCCAGCTCGTTGCGGCGGTACAGCGGGACCACGTTCTCCGCGCGGATGGCCGACGTCCGGTCACTGAGCACGACCACGTCGTCCGGTGTCTGCGGTACGGCGGTGGACGTCCACGCAGCGTCGACCCGGCCCGATCGCAGTGCACCCACCAGCGTTGCGGCGTCCGGGAATTCGGCCGCGGCGGGAAGTTCGCACGTCGCGACACTGGCGGGCGAGCGGTCGCCGACGACCTTGCCGACCTTCAGCCCAGCACAGTGCTGCACCAGCGCCGCCACGTCGCGTCGGCCCCACTTCTGCGCGGTGGACTCCATCACCGCCAGCGCAGGCTTGTCCTCGGCGGACTGCGCGTAGTCACCGGCGCCGATGCCCTCCGGCAATGCCGAGATCATCGACCGGTACACCTGCTCCGCGCCGCGCGCCGTCGCGTCGGGGTCGAAGCGCACCAAGAGCCGCCCCGTCAGGCCCGGCGCCGCCTCCACGTCAGCGGTGTCGAGGTCGGACACCGGATCGGCCCGCTTCTCGACGTGCGCCGCGCTTCCGTACGACCGCAGCGCCGCCGCGTACACGTGCGCCAACAGTAAGGACTCGGCGTCGGGACCGGCACCCACGGCGAGCGACGCGGGAGGGGGCGCCGACCCGCAGCCTGCAAGCAGCAGGACGGCAAGGCATGCCGCCAGCCGGCGGGGGGCCACGGCGCCGCTCAGAGCTTCGACGCCGCCGCCACCGCCGCAGCCACGGCCGGAGCCACCCGCGGGTCCAGCGCGCTCGGCACGATGTGGTCGACGGCCAGGTCGTCGCCGACGACGGAGAAGATCGCCTCCGCGGCGGCCACCTTCATCGCCTCGGTGATGCGGCGGGCACCGGCGTCGAGCGCACCGCGGAACACCCCGGGGAAGGCCAGCACGTTGTTGATCTGATTGGGGAAGTCGCTGCGGCCGGTGGCGACGACGGCCGCATACTTGCGGGCGGCGTCGGGGTGGATCTCCGGGTCCGGATTGGACATCGCGAAGACGATGCCACCTGGCGCCATCGTCGCGATCAGCTCCTCGGGGACGAGCCCCGCCGAGACCCCGATGAACACGTCGGCGCCGTCGAGTGCCTCGGCGATGCCGCCGGTGAGACCCCGCGGGTTGGTCCTCGTGGCCAACTCCACCTTGAAGGGGTTCATGTCATCGCGTCCGGTGTGCAGGATGCCCTGGCTGTCGAGCACGGTGATGTCGGTGATGCCCTTGGCCAGCAGGATGTTCGTGCAGGCGATGCCCGCGGCGCCCGCTCCGGACATGACCACCTTCAGCGTGTGCATGTCGCGATCGAGTACCCGGGTCGCCCCCAACAGGGCCGCGAGGACGACGATCGCGGTGCCGTGCTGATCGTCGTGCATGACCGGGCAGTCCAGCGCCTCGATGACACGCCGCTCGATCTCGAAGCAGCGGGGCGCCGAGATGTCCTCGAGATTGACCGCGCCGAACGTGGGTCGCAGCCGGATGATCGTCTCGACGATCTCGTCGGGATCCTTGGTGTCCAACACGATCGGGATGGAGTCCAGCCCGCCGAACGTCTTGAACAGCGCGCTCTTGCCCTCCATGACCGGTAGCGACGCGGCGGGACCGATGTCGCCGAGTCCGAGCACCGCGGTGCCATCGCTGATCACCGCGACCAGTCGGTTGGCCCAGGTGTACCGCTTCCCCAACGTGTGGTCGGACGCAATGGCCCGACTGACCTGAGCGACGCCCGGCGTGTAGGCGATCGACAGGGCGCGCTGAGTGTCCAGCGGTGCCTTCAAGGCGACCGAGAGCTTGCCGCCCTCGTGTGCGTCGAAGATGGCGGCGTCGTCGATGACGACCTGGGGAGTGCGAACAGTTCCGTTGGCCACTCCGTCACGGTACTGCAACCCCATGCCCCAATTGGCCCGGTTGAGCCGTTGTCAGACGAGCGCTCCCAGCCTTTCGGCGTAGCATCTGCAACGGTCGTTCGGAGGTCCATGTGGGGCTGCTCCGCCCGTCGAGGGGAGGTCGTTGATGCCGTCGTTCCGTGCCTTGCAACCGTCGCTGCTACGCCCAGCGAACCGACGACCGCCCGAGCCCGACGCCCATTCCATCCACGTGCCCGTCGCCAGGGCGATGGTCGACTGCGGCGTCTACGCCGACGGGCAACGCCTGCCGGGCAAGTACACGCATGCCGCCGCGCTCCACAAGGTCCGCGAACTCGAGATGGACGGCGTGCGGGCGTTCGTCTGGGTGGGCCTGCACGAACCCGACGACCATCAGATGCAGGCCGTCGCCGACGTGTTCGGCCTTCACGAGCTCGCCGTCGAGGATGCCGTCCACGCTCATCAGCGCCCGAAGCTGGAGCGCTACGACAACACCCTGTTCCTGGTGCTCAAGACAATCATGTACGTCGAGCACGAGTCAGTGGCCAAGGCCAGGGAGATCGTCGAGACCGGCGAGATCATGATCTTCGTGGGACCGGACTTCGTCGTGACCGTCCGCCACGGCGACCACGGTGGTCTCGCCAGCGTCCGCAAGCGGATGGACAACACCCCCGCCAACTGCGCGCTGGGCCCGTACGCCGTGCTGCACGCGATCGCCGACCACGTCGTCGACCACTACCTCGAGGTGACCGACCTCGTCGAGACCGACATCGACGCCATGGAGGAGAACGTCTTCTCCCCCACCACCGAGACCGACATCGAGCACATCTATCTGCTCAAGCGGGAGGTCGTCGAGATGCGCCGGGCGGTGGGCCCGCTGAACCTCGCCCTGCAGCGCCTCGGGTCGGACCACAACGACCTGATCTCCAAGGAGGTCAGGCGCTACATCCGCGACGTCGTTGACCACAACACGCAGGCGTCGGACCGCATCGCCAGCTACGACGAGGTGCTCAGCTCACTGGTGCAGGCCGCCGTCGGCAAGGTGTCGATGCAGCAGAACATGGACATGCGCAAGATCTCGGCGTGGGTGGCGATCGCCGCGGTGCCGACCGCACTCGCGGGCATCTACGGGATGAACTTCGAGCACATGCCCGAGCTGGCATGGACGTTCGGCTATCCCATGGTGCTGACGATCATGGCGGCGGTGTGCACCGTGCTGTACGTGACGTTTCGCCGCAACCACTGGCTCTAGCGCGAGCACTGGCGCTAGCGCGGCTCGGCCGCCGGCCTGCGTGGGTCCCGCACGTCGACGCCGTCGGTGCGCCACGCCTCCCGCATGGCCTCGGCCCCCTTCAACCGCACCCAGGCCGCCTCGGTCGGGGTGATCGGCGTGGCCGTCAATAGCACCACCGGATCGTACGGCGGGGGCAGCACCACATCGTCGATGTCGCTGGGGCCCAACAAGACTGCCGTGAAGGGCGCGCGTTCCCACAGCGGCGTCTCCAGGTCGACGAGGGCGTCGGGGACCAGCACCAGACCCTCGACCGCAGGCGAGGCGGCGACCACCGCGATCGACCGCGCCAGACCCGTCGGCGTCGGCCCGCGCAGCGACACCACGACCTCGGCGCGCGGACCGCCCGTCGCGTCCATCACCATCGAGGTCGGGTCCAGCATCGGATGACGCGAACAGCCAAGAGAGACATGATGATTCACCTCGTCCGCGTCCGGACCGAAGCGCAGGACGTCGATCGACTCGGCACCGAGGAACGTCACGCTCGCGACCGCGGGATCCCCCACCGTGCCGATCCGGTCGAAGTGCTCGCGCAGGCGCGCGCGAACCTCGGTCAGGACGTCGGTCACCCGGCGGGCGGAATCGACAGGTTGACGCCCGTGTCCGCGTCGAAGAGCGTCAGCTTCGAGGTGTCGAAGGCCAATTCCGCCGTCTGCCCGGCAACCACCGCCGACTCGGCGGGAACCCTTGCCACGAACTGGTTTTCAGCAGCACCGGACTCGGAGGCCAACTCGTCGAGTTGCGCGGCCCGCGCGCCCTCGCCCTCGGTGTGGAAGTGGATGTACTTGTCCGAGCCCAGCGACTCGACGAGGTCGACCGTCACCTCGAACGTCAACGCCCTGATCTTGGCGTAGGTGTCCATCAGCGCCGCGTCGTCGAGGTGTTCGGGGCGGACGCCGACGATCACGTTGGTGGGCTTCGGGTGCAGCGCCAGCGTGTCGTGCACCTCGGACGTCAGCGTGACGTCACCGAACGGGAAGCGCACCCCGACATCGGTCAGCGTAGCCGGGAAGAAGTTCATCGATGGCGACCCGATGAACCCCGCGACGAACAGGTTGGCGGGCCGGTGGTACAGCTCGTCGGGCGTGCCGATCTGCTGCGCCACGCCTGCGAGCATCACGACGACGCGGTCGCCGAGCGTCATGGCCTCGGTCTGGTCGTGGGTGACGTAGACCGTCGTGGTGCCGAGGCGGTTCTGCAGCCGCGCGATCTCGGCCCGCATCTGCACCCGCAGCTTGGCGTCGAGGTTGGAAAGGGGCTCGTCCATCAGGAAGGCCTTGGGATTGCGAACGATCGCACGTCCCATGGCAACTCGCTGACGCTGGCCACCCGACAGCTGGCCGGGCTTGCGGTCGAGGAACTCCGTGAGGTCCAGGACCTTGGCCGTCTCGTCGACCTTGGTCGCGATGTCGGCCTTGCTCATCTTGGCCAGGGTCAGCGGGAACGCGATGTTCTGGCGGACGGTCATGTGCGGGTACAGCGCATACGACTGGAACACCATCGCGATGTCGCGGTCCTTGGGCGCCTTCTCGTTGACCCGGTCTCCGCCGATGCGCAACTCGCCGGAGCTGATGTCCTCGAGACCGGCGATCATGTTCAGCGTCGTGGACTTGCCGCAACCCGACGGTCCGACCAGGATGATGAACTCGCCGTCGGCGATGGTGATCGACAGATCCTTCACCGCCGCAGCGCCGTTGGCGTAACTCTTGGTCACGTTCTCCAACACGATTTCGGCCATGAACTATCCCTTCACCGCACCGGACGTCAGACCGGCGACGATCCGTCGTTGGAAGATTAGTACGAAGATGACGATGGGCACCGTGATGATCATCGCGCCAGCGGCGATCGATCCCGTCGGCTCTTCGAATTGCGAACTGCCCGTGAAGTTTGCGATCGCGACCGGTGCCGTGATGGCCCGCTGCGTCGCGGTCAGGGACAGGGCGAGCAGCAGGTCGTTCCACGCGAAGATGAACACCAGGATCGCCGCCGTGACGATGCCCGGTGCCGCCAGCGGCGCGATCACCTTGCGGAACGCCTGCGCAGGCGTGGCGCCGTCCATCTTCGCCGCCTTCTCCAGATCCCAGGGGATCTCCTTGAAGAACGCCGACATGGTGTAGATCGCCAGCGGCAGCGCGAACGTGATGTACGGAATGATGAGACCCGGCCAGGTGTCGAACAGCCCGATCCTGCGCTCGATGTTGAAGATCGGTGTCACCAGCGAGATCTGGGGGAACATCGCGATCAGCAGGGCCACGCCGACGAGGGCGCGCTTGCCGGGGAACGCCAACCTGGCGATGGCGTACGCCGCCATGCCACCGACGAGTACGGCGATCACCGTCGTGATCAGTCCGATGCCGATCGAGTTGACCAGGGCCGAGGTGAAGATGTTGCCCTGGAAGATCGCCTTGTAGTTGTCGAAGGTGATCTGCGACGGAATCAGCTTGCCGTCCTTGACCGTTGACGTCGGCTTCAACGACAGCGACAGGATCCACAGCACCGGGAACAATGCGTACACGACCACCAGCACGTTGACGACGGTCCAGCCGGTCGCCCGACCCGGACTCACCCGCTCACTCATCTCTACCGACCTTCCTCGGCTGCACCGGGTGCCGAGGCGCCGAAGATCTTGATGTAGATGAACGCGATCACGGCGACCGTCAGGAAGATCAGCACGCTGATCGCCGAACCCAGACCCAGGTTGAACGCCTTGAAGAGGTTGTCGTACCCCAGGATCGACACCGAACCCGTGTCGTTCGCACCGCCGGTCAGCACGTAGATGTTGTCGAAGATGCGGAAGGCGTCGAGAGTGCGGAACAGCAGCGCCACCAGGATCGCCGGCTTGATCAACGGCAGGATCACCTTGGTCAGACGCCGCCACGGGCCCGCACCGTCGACTTGGGCCGCGTTGAGCAGATCCTGCGGCACCAGGGCGAGGCCCGCCAGCAGAAGCAGCGCCATGAACGGCGTCGTCTTCCACACCTCGGCGAGCACCACCACCGCAAGGGACGGAAGTTGTTCCGTGAGAGGCGCGGTGCCCTCGGGGAGCAGGTTGGCCAGGTAGCCGGTGCCGGGAGTCCACGCGTAGTACCAGCTGTAGGAGGCCGCGACGGTGACGATGCCATACGGGATCAGGACGGCCGTGCGGACGACGCCCTTGCCGAAGATGGTCCGGTGCATGACGAGTGCCAACACCATGCCGAGGACGAACTCGATGGCGACCGACACGATCGTGATGGCCAGCGTCACGACGAACGCCGTCCACCAGTACCGGTCGGACAGGATCGTCACGTAGTTGTCGAACCAGACGAACTTGGTGTCGTCGGGTGCCGCCAGGTTGTACCGCTGGAGGCTGAGCCAGACGGCGTAGGCGATGGGGTACGCCGTCACGGCGAGCATGAGCACGACGGCGGGGCTGATCAACCAGAACGCCAGGCGGCGTTCCGACTTGTCGTCCTCGGTGGCCTGCGCTGACGAGCGCTCGGGCGAGGAATCCACCTGGGTGGATGCGGGCGCGGTCACGGAATGAGCCCCTTGCCGTCGATGGCCTTCTGCACCTGATCGGCGAGTTCGTCGGCCGTCTTCTCCGGGTCGATCGCGTTGATCGGCGCGAGAGTGGCCGAGATCCGGGTGGACACGGCCTGATACACCGGAGTCGCGGGACGCACGGCGGCGTTGGTGAGCTGCTCGCGGATGATCGCGTACTGCGGGTACTTCTTCTGGAACGCCGGGTCGTCGTAGAGGGACGTGCGGACGGCGGGCAGACCGCCCTCGACCGAGGTGTACCTCTGGTTCTCCACGTTGCGCAGGCAGCGGATGGCCTCGAACGCCTCCGCCTTGTGCTGGGTGTTCTTGCCGACCGCGAGGTTCAGGCCGCCGAGCGTCACCTTGGCCGGCTCACCCGGGAGCACGCCCGGATAGTTCGCGAAACCGAACACCTCCTGGCTGGCCTCGTAGGCGGTCGCGAACTGTTCGTCGGTCGGCGAGAAGGTACCCGCGTCGTTGATGGAGCCCTTGAGTTCGGGACGCTCGTTCAGCGGCAGGAAGCCGACGCCGCCCTTGACGGCGTTCTCGAGCATCGACGGCAGGACGAACGGCCAGTTGACCTCCAGCGCGGCGTTGCCCTGTTCGAGCGCCAGCCGTGCGGTGCCCTCGTCGGTCTGTGTGATCGACGGATCCGCGCCCGGCGCCGTGGCCACCGCCTTGATGATCTGCAGCGCCTTGATGGTGGCGGCGCGATGTTCCGGGGTGTCGGTCAGCGTGACGGTCTTCCCGTCATCGGATAGCACCTGCCCGCCTGCGCTTTCCAGCAGCGTGTTGAACCACACCACGAGGCCCTCGTACTGCTTGGCCTGCAGGGCAATCCAGCTCGGCTTGCCCTCGTCGTGCAGGCGCGTCGCCTCGGCGACCATCCCGTCCCAGGTGTCCGGCGGCTTCTGAATCAGATCAGCGCGATACCAGAGCAATTGGGTGTTGGTCGTGATCGGTGCGGCGTACAGCTTGTCCTGCCACTCGGCGGTCTTCAGCGGACCGGGGAGGGTGTTCTCCTTGGCGTCCGCCTCGGCCTGGCCCGCCGGATCGTCGGACAGCGGCAACGCCCACCCGGCCTCGGCGAACTCGGCGGTCCACACCACGTCCAGCGCCATCAGGTCGAGGGTCTTGTCATTGCCGGTGAGACGCCGTGCCAGCTGCAGCCGTTGGTCGTCTGCGCCCTTCGGCAAGCTGATCTGCTTGATGGTGAACCGACCACCGAGCTCGTCGTTGCACCGTTTCGACACCGCGGTGAAGGTCGCCATCTCGCTGGCCGGTGTGTAGTAGTTGATGACGATTCCGCCACTCTGGGTACCACACGCCGACACCACCGATGCCGCCGTCAGCCCAGCCAACGCCGCAGCGCACAGCCGTCTAACGCGCACCACCGCCTCCTGTCCGCGTCCCATGTCGCCGCCGGAGCGGCTCCGGGCGAATTACCTCCGCGCGCAAACCGTAGAGCGAGTTACGCGTGATGTGCAACACTCTCACACCCGCGCGTCGGAAATCGTGACGTCACAGCAACCTTGGCCCGAGGCGTTGGGGCGGTCTGCGCAAACTCCTGACGCGGACCGGCGTGTCGGCTGCGAAGCGACCGACGGTGGTCGTTCGGTGTCAGATCGTCAAGCGGGCCAGCAGATCCCGGCCCTGCTCCGCACTCTGCGGATCACACAGCACGTCGTAGCGTCCGGCAACCAACTGCATGGTCGAGCTGAAATCTCTTGTGCCCCGCGCCATCGCGTATTGGAGGCCGGACGTGATGAGGCCGAAGAACACGCCAGCCACCAACCCAGCGATCAGTGCACCCCACGGACTCGGACCGAAGAACCCCAACACCAGTCCGATGAAAAGGCCCAGCCACGCGCCCGTCAGCGCGCCGCCACCGAGGACACGGGGCCACGTCAGCCGACCGGTGACTCGCTCGACCTGCATGAGGTCGACACCAACGATCGTGACCTGCTGCACGGGGAACTCTTGGTCCGAGAGGTAGTCGACGGCACGCTGCGCCTCGGCGTAGGTGGGGTACGAGCCGATCGGCCACCCCTTCGGCGGGGTCGGCAGCGCAGCGAATCCACCACGTCCCGGATTCTGTCCAGCCCGCCCTGGATTCTGAAGTGGGTTCGTCATCTTCGGTGTCCCTGTCCTGTCGTGTCACGTCTGTCCGGATGGAGCGGCATCTTCATTCTCAACGCTCGACGTCCCCGATACGTGCCGTCCGACCAACAAGCACTGCCACGCCTTGGCTCGGGTAGTTTGACCGCATGACTCGTCCGGGGGCTTCCCAGTCGATCCCGCAGGTCAGCGGGCAGGCGCCCAGCCGTAGAGGCCTCCTGGCGGGGACCCGTACCCGCCGCCCTGCGGCAGCGGGCTGGCCCCACCAACGGCATCACGACCTGGGGGCGTCTGCCTGATCGGTGCTCTCGTCGTCCCGGTGCTGCACGCCTCGACGTTCTTCTGGCACTGATGAGATCCGCTGGTTCCCGGGAGCGCTAGGTTGGAGACCATGACACCGCCCGACGGGACGGCAGAACACGCCGCCGCGGCCGGGGCCGTCCAAACCCCCGCACCGGCCAGGCGCAACCCCACCGCCGTCGCATCGCTGGTGTCGTCGGTGGTGACTCTGTTCGGGATCGGTTCGATCATCGGTATCGGACTGGGCGTGTACGCCCTCAATCAGATCGCGGTCACCGGTGACCGCGGTCGCGGCCTGGCGATCGCGGGGATCTTCGTCGGCGCCCTGACCCTGTTGTTGAGCATGATCGGAATCGTGATGGGACTGAGCACCTTATGAGCACTGGATCCGACGAGCCGACGCACGGGCGCGAGTACCCGCCTCTGGAGGACGCCCCCACACCGGCCGATCCGTATGCGCCAGTGGACTATCCGTCGGACACCGTGGCGACGCCGCCGAATTACGGCGCCGCGCCGGGCTTTCAGCCGCCTGGCATGCCCCCGCCCGGCTACCCACAGCCGGAATATCCGCCACCCGGATATCCGCAACCGGGCTACCCGGCACCTGGCTATCCCCCTCCCGGTTACCCGCCGCAGTACGGCGGCGGCTACGGCTACGGGTACGACCCCTACGCGCAGGGGCGGCCGACCGGCACCAACGGCAAGGCGATCGCTTCGCTGGTCACGTCGCTGGCCGGGCTGTTCTTCTGCGGGGTTCCCTCGGTCGTCGGGTTGATCCTCGGGATCATCGCGATGCGCGAGGTCAAGCGCACCGGGCAGGACGGCCACGGGATGGCCCTTGCGGGTGTCATCGTCGGCGCGCTCGCCATCGCGGGATGGATCCTGTACGTGGTCTTCATCATCTTCATGGTCGCCGTCACGTCGACGCCGCCGTCCTCCTACTACTGACTCGGCGGCTCGAACGGGGCGGCCGTGCGCACCATTCCGGCGGCTCGCCCCTTGCCCGCGACGACCAGCGCCATCTTGCGGCTCGCCTCGTCGATCATCTCGTCGCCGAGCATCACGGCGCCCCTGGCCCCGCCGACCCGTGACGTGTGCCATTCGTAGGCTTCGAGAATCAGCTCGGCGTGGTCGTAGTCGGCCTGGCGCGGGCTGAAGATCTCATTGCCCGCGGCGATCTGATCGGGGTGCAGAACCCACTTGCCGTCATAACCGAGCGCGGCGGCGCGACCCGCGACCCGCCGGAACGCCTCGACGTCGCGAACCTTGAGGAACGGGCCGTCGATCGCATTGATCCCGTGCGCGCGCGCCGCGACGAGGATCTGCATGAAGACGTGGTGGTAGGCGTCGCCGACGTCGTATCCCTCGGGTTGTTCTCCGACCACCAGGGTCCGCATGTTCAGGCTCGCCATCATGTCCGCCGGACCGAGCACCAGCGCCTGCACCCGAGGCGCAGACGCGATCGCGTCGACGTTGGTCAGGCCCTGCGCGTTCTCGATCTGCGCCTCGATGCCGATGCGCCCGACCGGCAGTCCGTGGGTGGTCTCCAGCTGGGTGAGCAACAGGTCGAGCGCCTGTACGTGGGAGACGTCGGTCACCTTGGGGAGGATCACGACGTCGAGATGGGCGCCCGCCGCCCCGACCACCTCGATGACGTCGGCATGGGTCCACGGCGTCGTCCAGTCGTTGACGCGTACCCCGCGGAGCTGTCCCGCCCAGCCGTCTGCGGCCAGAGCGGCGGCCACCTGAGTGCGCGCTTGCGCCTTGGCATCTGGCGCGACGGAGTCCTCGAGGTCCAGGAACACCTGATCGGCGGGCAGTCCCTTGCCCTTCTCGATCATCTTCTCACTGCTCCCAGGAACCGAAAGGCAGGTTCTACGGGGGCGATATCGATTCTCCACGGGATCACTCTCTACTCTTTGACTCATGGTGGCGGTGAACAGGGTCTATGCGGCCCGACTATCGGGGATGTTGGTACTCGGCCCCGACGGTGAGTCGATCGGCCGCGTCCGCGACGTGGTGATCAGCATCGGCATCGGTCGCCAACAACCGCGCGTGCTCGGCCTTGTCGTCGAATTGCTCACCCGCAGAAGAATTTTCGTTGGCATGCTCCGAGTCACGGCGATCGAGCCCAATGCGGTCACGCTCAACACCGCCAACGTGTCACTGCGTCGTTTCGCCCAGCGTCCCGGTGAGGTTCTGGTGTTCGGCCAGGTGCTCGACAGCCGCGTGCGGGTGCAGGATCCAGAGCTCGAACAGCTCGCGGGAGTGGACCTCGTCGTGGTCGACCTCGCCCTCGAACAGATCCGTACCAGGGACTGGGTGGTGACCAGAGTCGCGGTGCGCAGCCACCGCAGGCTCGGCCGCCGCACCGCGGTGCACATCGTCGACTGGCAGAACGTGACGGGCCTGACGCAGTCCGCGATGTCGCTGCCCGGTCAGGGCGTCGCGTACCTGCTCGCGCAGTTCCAGGGGCAGCGACCGATCGTCGTCGCCGACGCCATCCGCGACCTGCCTGCCAAGCGCCGGTACGAGGTCGTCAACGCACTCGACGACGAACGTCTCGCCGACGTGCTGCAGGAGCTGCCCGAAAGCGAACAGGCCGATCTGCTGGAGCGGCTCGACGCCGAGCGGGCCGCCGACGTGCTCGAGGCGATGGACCCCGACGACGCCGCCGACCTGCTCGGTGAGCTGGGCGCCTCGGCCGCCGAGGCACTGCTGGCGCGGATGGATCCCGAGGACTCCGAACCGGTGCGACGGCTACTCAAGCACTCCCCCGACACCGCCGGTGGCCTCATGACCCCGGAGCCCGTCGTGCTCGGTCCCGGCACCACCGTGGCCGAGGCGCTCGCGAGGGTGCGCGACCCCGAACTCACCCCGGCGCTGGCGTCCCTGGTGTTCGTCGTGCGGCCGCCGACCGCCACTCCGACGGGCCGCTACCTGGGCTGCGTGCACCTGCAGCGCCTGCTGCGCGAACCGCCGGCCACCCTGGTCAGCGGCATCATCGACTCCGACCTGCCGAGCCTGGACCCCGAGACGACGCTGGCGGCGGTGACACGCTATTTCGCCGCCTACAACCTGGTCTGCGGGCCTGTGGTGGACGACGAGAAGCACCTGCTCGGTGCCGTCACAGTCGACGACGTGCTCGATCACCTGCTGCCGAACGACTGGCGAATCCGGCAGGAAGATCCCGAGCTGCCAGGACCGGATGACCTGACCGATGCCGCGCTCCCCACGTCGGGAGGTCCGTCGTGAGCGACCTGTCGTCGCGCCAGCGGCTCGACACCCCGCGCACCTCGCGGCGGCAGTTCATGCCGCGGGTGGACATCGAGGCCGTCGGCAAGTTCAGCGAGTCGATCGCACGGTTCCTCGGCACCGGCCGCTACCTGGCGATCCAGACCATCCTCGTGATCGTCTGGATCGCCTTCAACCTGATCGCCGTCAGCCTTCGGTTCGACCCGTACCCGTTCATCCTGCTGAACCTCGCGTTCTCCACGCAGGCCGCGTATGCCGCACCGCTGATCCTTCTGGCCCAGAACCGCCAGGAGAACCGGGACCGGGTGTCGTTGGAGGAGGACCGGCGTCGCGCCGAGCAGACCAAGGCCGACACCGAGTACCTCGCGCGGGAGCTCGCCGCGCTGCGCATCGCCGTCGGCGAGGTCGTCACGCGCGATTATCTGCGCCGCGAACTCGAGGAGGTGCGCGAGCTTCTCGACGAACTGAAGGCCGCCAAGAAACCGAAGAAGAACTCGGCGTCGAGGGCGCCGCGGGAGTGGGATGAGTCCGTCTAGGCCAATGCTGCAACACGCGCACCATCACTCGGTATGGTGACTTGGTTCACGACGTTTGCCGACACTTGCCGGCACCGTGTTTTCGGTCATTGCGGATCTAGGACGGTTGAGTGCACATAGGGGGCGGGTCCGCCTACGCAGCAGTGCGACGTCGTCTGCGCGGCGCCGTCCGCACGCCCGCCTTCGGCGTTGCCGTCATCGTGCCGCTCGTCCTGATGCTGGCCGTCGGCGCCTCCGCGCCCACCCCCAAGCACGCCGTCGCCGACGACGGCATCACTCCGCTGGCATCGGTGGCACGCACCGGTGACGACGCCGGGGTCGTCGTGGTCGCGGCCCCCAGGCAGCCCACGCCCTTCCGCTTCGCGATGGCGACCCTGTCCGCTCCTCCGCCGCCCGTGGTCGTGAGTTCGCCTGGCAGCCTGCGCATTCCCGGGGTCGCGCTGAGCGCCTACCGCAATGCCGAGCGCATGATGGCGTCGGCCTATCCGGGCTGCGGGGTCAGCTGGAACCTGCTGGCAGGCATCGGTCGCATCGAGTCCGGGCACGCAGGCGGCGGCGCCACCGATCCGCAGGGCACGTCCATCGGCGGCATCTTCGGCCCTGCGCTCGACGGCACCCTCGCCGGCAACGAGGTCATCGTGCAGTCCGTGCAGGCGGGCCGGGTGACCTATGCGCGGGCGATGGGTCCGATGCAGTTCCTGCCGAGCACCTGGGCGCGCTACGCGTCTGACGGCAACGGCGACGGCAAGGCCGACATCCAGAACGTCTACGACGCGTCACTGGCCGCGGCCAGGTACCTGTGCAGCGGCAATCTGAACCTGCGCGACCGGTCGCAGGTGCTCTCGGCCATCCTTCGCTACAACAACTCGATGGCCTACGCCCAGAACGTGCTCGGCTGGGCGGCCGCCTACGCGACGGGCGTGGCACCGGTCGACCTGCCGCCGATCGGGGCCGCCCCGCCGATTGGTGACGCTCATCTCAACGCCAACCCCGAGGGCCTCGGGCCGGGTATCGGGTTGCCAGCCAACGATCCACTCGCCGCGCTGTCGGTGGTCGACATGAACGGCGCCAACCAGGTGGGCCTCCCACCCGGCCCCGGCGGGGGCGTGCCCGCTGCGCCGCCGCAGAACTGCCAGGTCTTCTGCCTGGTCCCGCAGGCCCCGGCACCCCAGCAGAACTGCCAGGTCTTCTGCCTCACCCCCCAGCCGGCCGCCGCCCCACTCCCCCAGGCGCCGCCCGCGCCGCAGTTCCCGTTCCCGCCTCCGCCGTTCCCTGCCCCGGCTCCGCCGCCGCCACTGCCACTGCCGTTGGGCGCACCTCCGGTGGACGCACCTGCCCCACTGCTGCCCACAGGCCCGGTACCCGGTCCGGTCAACTAGCCGCTGCGCCTACACTCGCGGGTGATGTCACCGCAATCACCTCACGACGCCACCGGCCTGGAATCGGCCGTTCGCTCGGCGCTGTCCAAGGTCATCGACCCCGAACTCCGACGGCCGATCACCGAGGTCGGCATGGTCAAGGACGTCTCCGTGAACGAGGCCGACGCTGCCGTTCACGTCGAGATCTACCTGACCACTTCGGCGTGCCCGAAGAAGACCGAGATCTCCGACCGTGTCACGCAGGCCGTCGTCGACGTACCGGGCACCGGGGCCGTCAAGGTCACCCTCGACGTGATGAACGACGAGCAGCGCACGGAGTTGCGCAAGCTGTTGCGGGGAGACTCCCGCGAGCCGGTCATCCCCTTTGCCCAACCCGGATCGCTGACCCGCGTGTACGCGGTCGCCTCGGGCAAGGGCGGCGTCGGGAAGTCCAGCGTGACGGTCAACCTCGCGGCCGCACTGGCCGCCCGCGGATTGTCGGTGGGCGTGCTGGACGCCGACATCTACGGGCACTCGGTGCCGCGCATGATGGGCACCGCGGACCGCCCGACCCAGGTCGAGTCGATGATCCTGCCGCCCATCGCGCACGACGTGAAGGTCATCTCAATCGCGATGTTCACGCAGGGCAACACCCCGGTGGTATGGCGCGGACCGATGCTGCACAGGGCGTTGCAACAGTTCCTCGCCGACGTCTACTGGGGCGATCTCGACGTGCTGCTGCTCGACCTGCCGCCGGGCACCGGCGACATCGCCATCTCGGTCTCGCAGCTGATTCCCGGTGCCGAGATCCTGGTGGTCACGACGCCCCAGCTGGCGGCTGCCGAGGTCGCCGAACGCGCAGGCGCCATCGCCCTGCAGACCCGTCAGCGCATCGTCGGCGTCGTGGAGAACATGTCCGGGCTCACGCTGCCCGACGGCACCGTCATGCAACTATTCGGCGAGGGCGGCGGCAAGCAGGTGGCCGAGAGCCTCACCAGGGCGGTCGGCGCCGACGTGCCGCTGCTGGGCCAAGTTCCGCTGGATCCGGCCCTGGTGTCGGCGGGAGACTCGGGTGTGCCGCTGGTCATCAGCGCGCCCGACTCCGCGGCGGGCAAGGAACTGCGCTCCATCGCTGATGCGCTGACCACGCGCAAGCGCAGCCTCGCGGGAGTGTCGTTGGGCCTGAACCCCGTCGGCCGCTAGGTCGCGTCGCTGTCGAACGGCGTGACGCCGGGCGTCTTCGGGGCCGCTTCCGGCGGCGTGGGTTCGGGCAGCTGGGGTTGCGGCGCGTGGGACGAGACGGGTTTCTCCGGCTTGTCGAAGTTGCCCGTCAGGAACGAGTCGTCGCCGTCGAGCAGGTGCTTGGTCAGCGCGGCCCTCGGTGTCATCCCCCGCAACTTCTGCAGCTCGCTCAGCGGTTGGCGCAGGTCCTCGAACTCCGGGCCGAGATCCTCGCGCAGCTGACTGGTCGCGCCGCTCAGGTACTCGCGGACCTGCTTCATGGTGCTGGTGGTCCAGCGGATGGCACCCGGGAGCCGTTCCGGCCCGAGGATCACCAGACCGGCCACGACGAGCACCAGCATCTCGCCCCAGCCGACGTTGCCGAACATCGCTACGCAGCGGGGTTGTCGGAGCCGGGGTTGACCGTCAAGGTGACGGGCCGCCCGTCGCGGATCACCTGGACGGGCGCATCTTGGCCGATCTTGAGCTGACGTACCGCGACGACCATCTCGTCGGCGTCGGCGACCGCGCGATCGCCCACCTTCACGACGACGTCGTTCTCCTTGATGCCCGCCCTGTCCGCAGGGCCGCCCGCGACGACGTTCTTGATCAGCGCACCGGAGGCGACGTCGTTGCTCACCGACACGGCGTTCAGGCCGAGCGTCGGGTGCGACATCTTGCCGTCCTTGATGAGGCCCTCGATGACTTCCTTGACCTCGTTGACCGGGATGGCAAAGCCGAGGCCACTTGCACTGTCCGACAACGACTTTCCCGCGGTGTTGATGCCGATGACCTCGGAGTTCATGTTGATCAGCGGGCCACCGGAGTTGCCGTGGTTGATCGACGCGTCGGTCTGCACGCCGTCGATCACGGTGTCGGTGTCGGAACCGTCGCCGGACAGCGGCACGGGACGGTGCAGCGCACTGATGATGCCGTGGGTGACGGTGCTACGCAGTCCCAGCGGGGCGCCTGCGGCGATGACCTCTTCACCGACGCGGAGCTTCTCGGAGTCACCAAGACGGGCGACCACCAGCTTGTCGACGTTGTCGACCTTCAGCACGGCGACGTCGGTCTTGGGATCGCGGCCGACGAGGTTCGCGGGAACCTCGTGGCCGTCGTTGAACAC
Source organism: Mycobacterium sp. (assembly GCA_025963385.1). Classification (GTDB taxonomy): domain Bacteria; phylum Actinomycetota; class Actinomycetes; order Mycobacteriales; family Mycobacteriaceae; genus Mycobacterium. The sequence continues at coordinate 8,227 of JAOPUT010000018.1, read as the reverse complement.
GACGGAGATCTGGTAGTCGGCGGGGCTCTTCGCGGCGTCGGAGATGACGTGGTTGTTGGTCACGATGTATCCGCGACCGTCGACGACGACACCGGATCCCTGAGACCCCTCGCCCTTGCTGAGCGCCTCGATGGTGACGACCGAATCAGCAACGGCGGCAGCGACATCGGCGAACCTGCTGGTCGGCTCCTCGGACTTCCCGTCGGTCTGCAGCGTCACCTTCGACGTGGTGAAGGCCGGGATGATCTCGGCGGTCTTGTTGCCGATCACGCCACCGATGCCGCCGATGACCAGCGCGACGATCACGATGATGCCCAACGCGACCCACGACACCTTGCCACCGAACAGCACGTCGCGGACACCGAGCTTGCCCAGCGGCACCGCATTGGCCACGGCGGGCGCCGGCTTGGGTTGGGCTGGGACGCCAAGGGTCGGGGTGGCCGACGGGTCACGCCAGGGATCTGCCGACTGCTCAGGAAGGCCGCGGTCATGCTCGGCCTGCAGTGCGCCTGCGTCGGCGGGGTGGCGCTGCAGGGTTTCCGACACTCCGTCGGGACGGCCGAACGCGTCGGCGAGGACGGGGTCGGGCGCCTGATCCCTGGGGGTGTAGTCGCCCTGATCGCGATGCTTGTCGGCGCCGAGGAAGGAACCGGTGACGCCGTCGGGCCGACCGAACGCGCGGGTCTGCGCCGGATCGACCGGCGGCCGCGAGACGGGTTTCGGCTCCAGACGAGGACGATTTCCGGACTGGTCCTGGTTGGTCACCCGTGTTCACTCTCCGTCAGAGCGCACGCCGTCTCACGACGCACACCATTGCCTTTGGCCAAACATTCACCCTACCGGCGCTTGCGGCGAGTACGCGGCTCGCCAGCAGCAAGCTGCGGCGCCACATCCTCCACCGGCGGCTCCAACGGCGCACGGTGCGGGATGTCGGACAACGCACCCAGTAGCGAGGTCGGGATGACGATCGGACAGGAGTCACGCAATGCTGCCCGCGCCTGCCCCTGTGCCTCGACCTCGGCCGAACAGTGCGCACACAGTGACATGTGGTGCGCTGCCCGCAGATGAGCACCCATCCGGAGCTCGCCGTCGACGAACGCGGCGATCGCCTCGGTGGAGAGGTGCTCGGTGGAGCCGAACGTCCTGGGTCCGACCGGCTGGTCGCTCTGCGAGGCGAACTGAGTGGGCAGCCAAGAGAGTGCGCGGCGGAACACGTGTCCCGGGTCGACCATCGACCTGCTCCTCTCTCTACACCAATTCATCCCAGTTCATCACACTGCGGCGCTTCCACATTCGAATGTAGCGCGGCTGGCCGCTTCGAACACGCACGAGACACCACCCCGAGGGGTCAGACCGACGTGGCGGCGCCATCTGCGAACGCGTCCGGGTGGCTTGCGAGGTACTCGCGCAACGCCTGCCGCCCGCGGTGGATGCGGCTGCGCACGGTGCCCAGCTTCACCCCGAGCGTGGCGCCGATCTCCTCGTACGACAGACCTTCGATGTCGCACAGGACGACCGCGGCACGGAACTCCGGGGCCAACGAGTCCAACGCCGCCTGCAGGTCGGGACCCAACCGCGAGTCGTGATAGATCTGCTCGGGGTTGGGCTCGTCGGCGGGAACGCGGTCGTAGTCCTCGGGCAGCGCCTCCATGCGGATGCGGCCGCGACGCCGGACCATGTCCAGGAACAGGTTGGTGGTGATGCGGTGCAGCCAGCCTTCGAACGTGCCCGGCTGGTAGTTCTGCACGGACCGGAAGACGCGGATGAAGGTCTCCTGCGTCAGGTCCTCGGCGTCGTGCTGGCTGCCGGAGAGCCGGTAGGCCAGGCGGTACACCCGGTCGGCGTGCTGACGAACCAACTCGTCCCAGGACGGCATCGTGGTCTTGTCTCCGGTCGCGTCGAACACGGCGGTACCGGACATCTCCTCGGCAGGCTCGACCCAGTCACCATCACCGGACTGCTCGAAGTGCGCCATGAATACGGGGGACGTGCTTGCAGTGGTCGTCGGATCCTCCAGATCACTAGTGCGGATCCCGGCAATAGTTCCCGGATCAGCACCCGCGGAAACTGCCTTATCGCCGTGAATATTCCCGGGTTCCCAGCTTCCGCCGTTTTCCATGCGCTTACCGTCGCCGACCCCGGTGAGGTCCGCATATGAGCAAACTGAACTTTTCCTGAGAATGTCTGCGGTCCACCACGGGAACTGCGAAAACCAGTCGAATTCCCGCGCAATCTCGTGTTGCGGCGCGGGCGTGTCGGGGCGCGCGCCGCTCCGCGTTCGCTCTACGCTGCGGGCATGGCCAGCACCGACGACCCGACGGCGGAGGCCGGTGGCGCGGAGGCACGGCCGAGCCGGGCCGAGGCGATCGTCTCGCACGCCGAGAATTCCATCTCCGAGGACGCGCTGACTGCCGCGGCGAGGGAACGCGCCGACGACAGCGGCGCGGGGGCCGTCACACCCGCCGTCGGCGCTCTGTTGAGCGTGCTGGCGAAGGTCGCGCGCGCCAAGGCCGTCGTCGAGGTCGGCACGGGTGCCGGCGTCAGCGGGCTCTGGCTGTTGTCGGGCATGCGGGAGGACGGCGTGCTGACGACGATCGACGTCGAGCCCGAACATCAGCGGCTCGCCAAGCAGGCGTTCACCGAGGCGGGCATCGGACCGTCACGGACCCGGCTGATCAGCGGCCGCGCTCAGGAAGTGCTGACCAGGCTGGCCGACGAGTCCTACGACCTGGTGTTCATCGACGCCGACCCGGCCGACCAGCCGCAATTCGTCGTCGAAGGAGTGCGACTGCTGCGCTCCGGCGGCGCGATCGTCATCCATCGCGCCGCCCTCGGGGGCCGGGCCGGCGATGCCGGTGCCAGCGACCGAGAGGTCATCGCGGTGCGCGAGGCCGCCAGGATCATCGCCGAGGACGAGCGGCTCACGCCCGTGCTGGTGCCCCTCGGCGACGGTCTGCTGGCCGCCGCCCGCGACTGACGCCCTTCCTTTCTCTGCGCGAGCAGACGCAAAAGTGCCCCGAACACGGCGTGTCGGGGCACTTTTGCGTCTGCTCGCGGGAAGGTGCGGGAAGGTGCTTGACATCCGGCTGAACGCGCGTTTAGCGTACTAAACATGCGTTCAGTGGACGACCTGACTGCGACCGCCCGGATCCGCGATGCCGCCATCGAGCAGTTCGGCGAACACGGCTTCGACGTCGGCCTTCGCACCATCGCCAAGGCCGCAGGTGTCAGCGCCGCGCTGGTCATTCACCACTTCGGCTCGAAGGACGGCCTGCGAACCGCGTGTGACGACTTCGTCGCCGAGTCGGTGCGGGCCTCCAAGAGCGAATCCATCCGGTCGTCCGACCCCGCCTCCTGGTTCGCCCAGCTGGCCGAGATCGAGTCGTTCGCACCATCGATGGCCTACCTGGTCCGCAGCATGCAGTCCGGAGGCGAGCTCGCAAAGTCGCTGTGGCACAACATGATCGACAACGCCGAGCAGTACATTGAAGAAGGCGTGCTGGCGGGCACGATCAAGCCAAGCCCAAACCCCAAGAGCCGAGCCAAGTTCCTGGCGATGGCCGGTGGCGGGGGCTTTCTGCTCTACCTGCAGCTGCACGAGAATCCCACCGACATCCGGGCCGTACTGCACGACTACGCCCAGGAGATGGTGCTCCCCGCACTCGAGGTCTACACGCACGGGCTGATGACCGACTCCACGATGTACGACGCATTCATGGCGCAACAGGCTGCGGGCATTCCCATCACCACGTCAACGGAGGAGTGATCGATGACCGTAAATTCAGGTGACGTCCCCGCCATCGAAGTCCACGACCTGACGAAGCGCTTCGGCTCCGTTCGGGCCCTCGACGGGCTCGACCTGACGGTGGCCGAGGGAGAGGTACACGGCTTCCTCGGGCCCAATGGTGCAGGCAAGTCGACGACCATCCGCATCCTGCTCGGACTGGTGCGCGCCGGCTCCGGCTCGGCCCGACTGCTCGGCGGGGATCCGTGGCGCGATGCCGTCGCCCTGCATCGCCAGATCGCCTACGTACCAGGCGACGTGACGCTGTGGCCATCGCTGACCGGCGGCGAGACCATCGACCTGCTGGCGCGCATGCGAGGCGGCATCGACGAGCGCAAGCGCGCCGATCTGATCGAGCGCTTCGGGCTCGACCCGTCGAAGAAGGCGCGGACGTACTCGAAGGGCAACCGGCAGAAGGTCTCGCTCATCTCCGCGTTCGCGTCGAACGCCAGGCTGCTCTTGCTCGACGAACCGAGCAGTGGCCTGGACCCGTTGATGGAGAACGTGTTTCAGCAGTGCGTCACCGAGGCCAGCCACCGCGGCGCCACGGTGCTGCTGTCGAGTCACATCCTGGCCGAGACCGAGGCGCTGTGCCACCGCGTCACCATCATTCGCGCCGGGCGTACCGTCGAGAGCGGAACGCTGGAGTCCATGCGGCACCTGTCCCGCACGTCGATCAAGGCCGAAATGCTCGGCGATCCAGGCAAAATCGAGCCGCTGAAAGGGATCAAGGGGCTGGCGGACCTCAGCGTGGAGGGGCACACCCTGCGCGCCCAGGTCGACGGCGACAGCCTCGGCGAGGTGATCAAGGCGCTCGGCGACGCCGGCGTGCGGAGCCTGGTCAGCCAGCCACCCACGCTGGAGGACCTGTTCCTTCGCCACTACGACGTCGGGGAAACCGCTGAGCGGGTGACGGCATGACCGTTCTCGAGCGCCCCCACCATCCCGCCCATCAGGCTCCGGTGCGCGGGTCGAGTTTCACGGGAACCCTTGACCTGCTTCGCCTCTACCTCCGCCGCGACCGGATCATCCTGCCCGCATGGGTCCTGCTGCTCTCGATCCCGCTCGGCACGGTCTACGTCGGCAGTATCGCGGCCGTCTACCCGACCCAGGCCGACCGCGCGTCGTTCGCGGCCACGATCATGGCCAGCCCGGCGCAGCGCGCCCTGTACGGAAACGTCTACCGCGACAGTCTCGGAGCCACCGGGATCTGGAAGGCGGGCATGTTCCACGTGCTGATCGCCGTGGCCGTCATCCTCACCGTGGTCCGACACACCCGCGCCGACGAGGAGTCCGGCCGCACGGAACTCATCGACTCGACCGCCGTCGGACGCTACGCAGGGCTGACCGCTGCCCTCCTCCTCGCGGGCGGCGCGTCGGTGTTGACCGGCGCGATCGGCACCGCCAGCCTGCTTCCGCTGGACGTCCCGGCGGCCGGATCACTGGCCTTCGGTCTCGCACTGGCGTGCACCGGCCTGGTGTTCACTGCGGTCGCAGCGGTCACCGCGCAGCTGTCGTCGAGCGCGCGGTTCGCGCGCGGGGCCGCATTCGCCGCGCTCGCAACGGCATTCACCATCCGCGCCGTCGGTGACGCAGGCGCGCGTGCGGACTTCCTGTCCTGGTTCTCCCCGCTGGGGTGGTCGTTGCAGGTCCGTCCGTATGCGGGCGACCGGTTCTCGGTACTGCTGCTGCACGTCACCTTGACGGCCGTCCTGATCCCCGTCGCCTACGGGCTGCTGGCCAGGCGCGACGTCGGTGCGGGTCTGATCGCCGACCGGCCGGGTGCACCACGGGCCGGATCGGGCCTGCGGGGCGTCATGACGTTGGCATGGCGACTCGATCGCGGCTCACTGGCTTTGTGGACGGTGGGCCTGTGCGTCTACGGCCTGCTGATCGGCAGCGTCGTCAACGGCATCGGCGGGGAGATCGGCAACAGCCAGTCGGCCCGCGACGTCGTGGCCCGTCTCGGTGGCAGTAGCGAGATGGAACGGGCCTTCATCGCCGTGGCGTTCGGCATGCTTGGCATGGTGGTGGCGGCCTTCGCCATCTCCTTGGCGCTGCGACTGCACCAGGAGGAGTCGAGCCAGCGAGCCGAGACGCTGCTGGCGGGTGGGGTAAGCCGGACCCGTTGGCTGGCAAGCCATGTGGTGTTCGCCGTGGTCGGCACCGCCATCGCGATGATGGGCGCGGCGCTCGTTGCCGGGCTGACGTACGGCGCCGCTGCGGGCGACGTGACGGGCAAGCTGCCGACCGTGCTCGGCACCGCGGCCGTCCAGCTTCCCGCGGTGTGGCTGCTGGTCGCGGTCACGGTGGCCCTGTTCGGCCTGCTCCCCCGCTTCACACCGGTGGCGTGGGGAGTTCTCGTCGTGTTCATCGCCGTGTATCTGCTTGGTTCGCTGTCGAACTCACCCCAGTGGCTGCTCGACCTCGAACCGTTCACGCACGTCCCGCACGTCGGCCTCGGCGACTTCAGCGCCACCCCCCTGGTGTGGCTCCTTACCCTCGATGCCGCACTGATCACGTTGGGAGTCACGGCATTTCGTCGCCGTGACCTCCGCTGAGGAGGAAGTCATGAAACTCGCGCTGCAGTTCACCATCTCGTTCATCATCAGCGTGGCGTTCTTCGGCCTGGCCCTGTTCTGGCCCGCGGGCACGTTCGACTACTGGCAGGCATGGGTGTACATGGCCGTGTTCGTCGCGAGCACACTGGGCTCCAGCCTGTACATCGCGGTGAAGTATCCAGCCGCCCTGCAACGCCGGATGAAGGCGGGCCCGACCGCGGAAACCCGTCCCGTGCAACGCGTCGTCATGGTCGCCACCATCGCGTCGGTGGTGGCTCAGCTGGTGGTCAGTGCGTTCGATCATCGCTTCGGCTGGTCGTCGGTCCCGGTGCCCATGGTGATCGTCGGCGACGTCCTCGTCGGCGTGGGTCTGCTCCTCGCGCAGTACGTCGTCGTCCAGAACGGTTATGCGGCGGCCACCATCACCGTCGAAGCCGACCAGCCGCTGGTCTCCAACGGTCTCTACGGGCTGGTGCGGCACCCGATGTACTTCGGCACGCTGATCATGATGCTCGGCACTCCCCTGGCGCTGGACTCCTACTGGGGCTTCGTCGTCGTCATTCCGGCCTTCGTGGCGCTGGCCGTGCGGATCGGGGACGAGGAGAAGATGCTGACCGAGGAACTCGTCGGCTACGGCGCGTACATGCAGAAGGTGCGATACCGGCTGCTGCCCGGCGTGTGGTGATACGCCCTCATACTGATCACGTGACCGACAAGCCATGCCCCGGCGGGGGCAAGCCGTGGACCGTCGACATTGCAGGCAAGCCGATCTGCCCGCGTTGTCGCCGTGCGCTGTCGACCGTCGCAGGCAAGGGGAAGACGGTCGCGAACACTCCGAAGGTGCCCCCACACGAGCGTCCCGGCAGGGCTTCCGGGGTGCGTGCTCCCAGAACGTGACGCCGCTGCGAGGGTTCGCCAGTCTCTTCGCAGTGACGTCACGTTCGCCGATTCGGGACAAGTCGACCCCATACTGACCCCATGGAGTTCCTCACCGGACTCGGCCTCGCCAGTGCCTCCGGGCTGAATGCCTACATCCCGCTGTTGGCGATGGGCCTGCTCGCTCGCTTCACCGACCTGGTGAACCTCCCGCACGGTTGGGCGTGGCTCGAGAACGGCTGGGTGCTGGCGATCGTCGCGGTACTTCTCGCCGTCGAGGTGGTCGCCGACAAGATCCCGGCATTGGACAGCATCAACGACGTCGTCCAGACCTTCGTCCGCCCGACCTCCGGTGGCATCGTCTTCGGTGCGGGCACCGCCTCGCAGACCGCGGCTGTCACCGATCCCGGCGCGTTCGTGTCGTCGGAGCAGTGGATCCCGATCGCAATCGGTGTCGTCGTGGCGCTGGTGATGCACCTGACCAAGACGGCGGTGCGACCAGTCGCCAACGTGGCGACCGCGGGTGTGGCGGCACCGGTATTGAGCACGTTCGAGGACATCACCAGCATCGGTTTGGTGTTCGCGGCGATCCTGCTCCCCGTGCTGGTGCTGGTCGCCCTCGTGCTGATCGCCTCGGTGGCGATCACGCTGTGGCGCCGCAGGCGACGCCGGGCGAGCGCGACACCCACCGCCGGGTAGCGCGAGCGGGTGCGCTAGATCCAGATGCCCTTTCCGACGGCCACCACGCCGCCGGCACTGATCGCGAACCGGTCGCGGTCGCGCTCCAAATCCACTCCGACGTGTTCTCCGGGTCCGACGACGACGTTCTTGTCCAGGATCGCGTGACGCACCACGGCGCCGCGACCGATGCGGACGCCGGGCATGATCACGCTGCCCTCGACGATCGCACCGTCGTCGATCACGACGTTGGACGACAACACCGAATTGCGCACGGATGCCGCGGAGACGATGCTGCCTGCACCGACCACCGACTCCTGCGCAGAGC
>JAOPUT010000406.1 GCA_025963385.1 Mycobacterium sp. | reverse complement strand
GAGTCCTTGCCGCCGGAGAACAGCAGGACCGGCTTCTCGAACTCCGCTGCCACCTCGCGAATGATGTGGATGGCCTCGGCCTCCAGGGATCGCAGATGGCTCAGTTCGTATTTGCCCGCGGCCTGGTCGAGCTCCTGCGCGGCAGTCACGGCTTCCTCTTTAAGTTGGTAGAGTTAGCCAGAATTGCAATCATGCCCAGGAATGTAACCGGCGGCGCATCCGCGTGTCAACGATTTGGCGGCTCAGTCCACCGTCGTCGGCGCGTCCGCCGCCTTGATCAGCCGCACCTGCGGCCGAGCCGGGACCTCGTCGGCCAGGAACCAGCGGAACGCCAGGTTGCCGAGCGGATAGTCGAGCGTCGTCAGCGAGTTGGGGTAGCCGGTCATCCCCCGTGAGAGCACGATCGTCACCGACCCGTCGGCGTTGGGCACCGCGGTGTGGCCGTTGATCGAACTGCGCGCGTCGGCGACACCGGGCGTGGCCATGAATTGGTTCCAAACCACCAGGTTCCAGAACCGGCATGCAGGCGGCCGGTGCGTGATGACGAGAGCCTCGTCGTCGTCGAGGACGAAGCTGCCGTAGGCGTAGCAGGCGTCCCGCGCAGACCAGCCGAAGTTGGCATCGGGCACCTGGTACGGCTCGGCGAATTCGTTGGCGACATGCGATGTTTCGTGCCCGAGGGCGTGCGCATCCTCGCTGCGCACCCCGACCGCCAGGGGCACGATCGCGAACATCGTGCGCAGCCACGCGGCACTGGCCCTCAGCGCGGCCGCCGTCTCCGCGTCGCCGTGCCGAAACGGTTCTGGTTCGTCGAGGGCCTCGATGCGCCAGGCGACCGGGCGACCGGTGCGTGGGTCGGCCTGATAGTCGCGCGTCATCAACACCGCCGCCTCCGGTGTCGGCCCCAGGTCGAACGAGAAGTTTCCTTCGGCGTCCACGTCGAGGTCGTCGTCGCGGAGGATGGCGACGATCTTGTCCGACCAGGCGCCCGGCGACGGCTCGTTGTACGCGGTCACCGAGAAGTACGCGCTGTCACCTCTGTTGCCGCTGATGCGGTAGCGCCGCTCGGGATCCACCGGGCACATGAAGTAGTGGGCGTCGGTGTTGTCACCGCCCCAGCGACGGTCGGGGCGGACTGGCGAATTGATCTCCACCCACCGTGGTCGACCGGGATCGGCGAACAGGTAGGTGTCGAAGGCGACGCCGAGGGTGGTGGCCAACATCCGGTAGCCGTCGGCCACGTGCCGGTCGTCGGTGACGGCACGATCACCGGTGAGGAACGAACCGTCGAGGGCGCCGAGGGTGTCGAGGAGCTCTCGCCACGCGGCGGTGGACTCATGGGTGGATTCGCTCATGCGCTGATGCCTCTCGTGATGAGGGTGGCGGTTCGGTCCACCCACGCATCGTCGAGCGCCGCCCCGTGGGTGAGCAGCGCGAAGAACGTGATGCCGGCGACCGCCTCGACGAGCTCCTCGGCGGTGGCGTCGGGCCGCGCCTCACCCCGCGCGACGGCCGCCTCGAGTCGGTCGGTGAGCCCCTGGGACAGGATTCCCGAGAAGCGTTGCAGCAGTGCGGCATGCAATGTCGGGTCGGCGGCAAGCTCACCGACCAGTCCTGTGAGGGCGGCACTCGCGGCCGGCGTGGACAACACGTCCGCACTGCGGCGGACCATGCCGCGTACGTCGGTCCGCAGCGATCCCGTGTCGGGAAGTTCGGTGGCCTCGCCGATGGGGAAGGCCGCCTCGTGGACGAGATGCGCCTTGCTGGGCCAGCGGCGGTAGATCGCCGGCTTGCTGGTGCCTGCCCGCCGGGCGATGGCGTCGACCGAGAGAGCGGCGTAGCCCATCTCGCCGAGCATCTCCACCGTCGCCTCGAGCACCGCGCCGACGATCCGGGGATCGCGAGGTCTGCCAAAGTCCGTCGTCATTACGGAACTGACAGTAACATAAGTCGCTGTGACCGACGCCACAGCTCGTCTCGTCCACCTCGACGACCTCGCGCTGCCTCGCTTCAGCCCAGAGGCCGAGCAGATCCGCGACATGATGGCGTCGCTGGCGCCCGACTGTCCGCTCGACTCCGACGTGCTGCACGCCAGAGCCTCCGCGGACACCGGGCTCGACGACTTCGGCCCGGACGACTACCGGGAGCGTCTGGACCTCTACCTGTCCGACGTCCGCGAGATCGACGGTCTCACCGACGCTGGCAGGGTCAACTTCTTCAGTCAACTGCTGCAGGCTCTCAAGAACCGGCTGCTGCTCACCGATCTTCTGTTGCGTCACCCCGAGATTCACGACATCGAGTTGGTGCCACCCGTCGTCATCGCCGGCCTCCCCCGCACCGGAACGACGCACCTGCACAATCTGCTGGGGGCGGGGCCGACCTTCCGCACGTTGCCGTATTGGGAAGGCGTCGAACCCTTTCCGATGGCATCCGAGGCCGGCGTCGAGCCGGACCCGAGACGCACCCGGATGGACGTCGCGGTCCAGGTGATGAACCTCGTGATGCCGCACTTTCCCCTGATGCACGAGATGACGACCGACCACGTGCACGAGGAGATCCAACTGCTCGCCAACGACGTCTCGACCATGTTCATGGAGACGCTGTGCGAAGCCCCACGTTGGCGTGACTACTACCTATCGCATGACCAGACGACGCATTACGAGCACCTTGCCACTCAGCTGAAGGCTCTGCAGTTTCTGCGCGGCGGGCGGCGCTGGCTACTGAAGTCGCCGCAACACCTCGAGCAACTGGCGGTACTCGACCGGGTCTTCCCCGGAGTGGTGGTGGTGTGCACGCATCGCGACCCGATGCCGGTCGTCCTGTCGATGATCGCGATGATCACCTACTCGGCGCGCATGCACCGCAGCCCGGTACCCGTCGAGGAGATCGCCGCGTCGTGGGTCGACCGTCTGCAGGTGATGCTCACGGCGTTCCTCCGCGATCGGGACCTGATCGGCCCGGAGCGGTCGATCGACGTGCGCTTCGACGACTTCATGGCCGACGAACTCGGCGTCACCGAGCAGATCTACGCCCTGGCCGGCGAGCCGGTCAGTGACCAGGCGCGTACCGCGATGGCCGAATATCTGGCCGGTCACCGACGCAACCGACTGGGCCGCGTCGCGACGTCGTGCGCCATGTTCGGCCTCGACGAGGACGACCTCCGCGAGCGGTTCGCGCCGTATGCCGCACGCTTCTTACCCGCCGGGTGAGTGAACTGCTTCCCGCCGCCGACCGCACGCTTGTTTTACGCAAACGCCGAGAAGACCCGTCAACAAGCGTGCAGTCGGCGGGACGTCAGCCGGGATATCCCCGTCGTCGGAGGGCACTCCGCACCCGTTCGACCACCTCGGGCCGGCGATATCGCAGTTGTCTGGCGCTGACGCGCACGATGAGCCAGCCCTTGGCAGCAAGGAAGTCGAGGCGTTCGATGTCGTCGGCATAGCCCTCGGGGTTCGTCCAGTGCTGCTCGCCGTCATACTCCGCACCGACCTTCCATTCGGGCCAGCCCATGTCGATTCGTCGCACGACGCGACCTCGGTCATTCGTCACGGGGACCTGCGTGACTGGGTGAGGCATGCCCGATTCCACCAGCAACAGACGCAGCCGGGTCTCTTGCGGTGACTCCGCCCCGGCATCGACGAAGGCCAATGCTCGCTGCAGTCGTCGGACACCCCTGGCACCGGGATGGAACTCTGCGATGGCAGCGACGGACTGCGGTTTCGTCGACGTCGCGTTCAGCAGTGCGTCCATGCGAATCACCGCCTCCTCCAAGCGAAGTCGTCTGCCGAGATCGTAAGCGGTTCGTGCCGCGGTAGTGCAGAGGATTCCGTCGATCCTGCATACCTCGTCGTCGCGGAGCTCGTAGCTGCGGACCTTGATTCCGTTGGGCGGGGGTCGCCGGGAGTGGCAAATCTCTGCAGGAGCGTGGTCCGGAATCCATCGACTGCCAAGCATGGCGGCTGCGGAGTGCTCGACCAGGGTGGCGGCTCGGCCGGACCACAGCCACGCTGCACGCGCACGATCGAGAGCAGTCAATTCCACACCCGTGCGCACATACACGTTGCGATGCACCTTGGTGTACCGGCGGTTCAGATCACGACGGGTGAGGCTTCCGTCGGCGAGAACCTCGGTGGCGATGACGAGGCGGTCGGACACCCATCAATCGTCGGGCCGAGCCGACGCAGCGCCACGCACCAATTCTCGAGGCGTCGACTGCACGCTTGTCGTACGCAAACGCCGAGAAGACCCGCCAACAAGCGTGCAGTCGGCTGGACGAATGGCTAGAGGGTGACTTCGTTGAGCTTGCCCGTCGCGACGTCGAAGACGAAGCCGCGCAACGACTCGTGCTTGGTGACGAAGGGGCTGGCCTCGATGCGACGCAGTGACTGCCGCACGTCCTCGTCCAGATCGTCGAATGCCTCGGCGGCCCACTCCGGCTTGAGACCCGTCTCGTCCTGGATCTGCTGCTTGAAGCCGTCGTCGGTGAACGTCAGCATGCCGCAGTCGGTGTGGTGGATGAGGATGATCTCCTTGGTGCCGAGCAGCCGCTGGCTGATCGCCAGCGAGCGGATCTCGTCATCGGTCACCACACCGCCCGCGTTGCGGATGACGTGCGCCTCCCCCTCCGCCAGCCCGAGGACGCGGTACACGTCGAGCCGGGCGTCCATGCACGCGACCACCGCGACGTGCTTGCTCGGGGGCAACGGCAA
>JAOPUT010000405.1 GCA_025963385.1 Mycobacterium sp. | reverse complement strand
CCGACGAGCGCCACGGAAGCGTGCTGGGCGACAAGCTGCCCCAAGAAGATGGCGTCCTCATCGAAGACGCCAGCCTCGTCGCTGTAAAGGTTGAGCGAGCCAAGGTTCTCTGACTCGACGAACAGTTGGAATGACAGAACACTATCTACCCCAAGCCCTGCCGCTGCTTCGGAGAATCGCGGCCAACGCGACTCCGCGGACGTGTCGTCAATGAGGACCGTGTGATACTCGCGCAGGGCACTGATGCACGGCCCGTCATCGAGTGCCGTCTGAAGGCAATCTAGCTTGGCGACGAGCGGGGCACTGGGTACACGCGGTATCACCCGACGTCCGGTGACCAGCGAAATTCCCGCCCAGCGGGTCCCTGGCACGATCGCGACCGCGCCCTCAACGATCGCTTGCAGTGTCAGCTCGGTATCGGGCTGGTCCTGCATGCGGACAGCGAGGTCACCCAGGAGTTTCGCCACCCCGGCACGCGACTTGGCAGTCATAGCCCACCGTATAGCCGATCCGGCTGGGAACAACACGCTGGCTGGAACCCACGGCGCGTTGCGAACCCGGGCGCCCCCAGCCAGCGACTCCAATTCCTGAACTCATGCCCGGGAGCCCGAACGAGCTCGTCAGACCGCGACGTCCTCGCTCGACCTTTCCGAGATACGTCCAGCTCACCCGATCACCCCAGGAGCCTTGTCCTCGCGCTGTGCAGCACCCGATGCCCGAACTCTTAGGTCGCATTCGATACCGGGATCTGATGGCGCTCGCACCACTGCCTGTGTGAAACCCGTGCTAGCCATTACCCATTCCGGCGCGCGTCCTAGCCCCACGGACACCTGCCGCCGCAGATCATGAATGGTGCCAGGTTGGTGGCGCAAAGCCATCATCGAGATCGGCAGACCGCCATGCGTGTGCGCGATGTGCGACACAACTATGCGTCACTTGCGCGATGGGCTGGCGCGGATCTGCGACTGCTCCACAAGACCATGGGCAACGCCTCGATCACCGTCACGGCCCACATCTACGCCGATCTCTACGACGACGAACACGATATCGTCGCGTCTGCGTTAGACGCACTCGACAACCGCTCATCGGGATAACGGTTCCAACTACGGAGTCCCGAGAGTCCGAGGACGAGTTTTCACTGCGCTCGAGCCTCGCGCGGACGGACTACGGCACGGCGCTAGCCGCTCGCGGATCTCCGTCGCCCTCCACGACGGTGACATCGTGCTGCACTACCCGACGGCAGCTCGACGGTTTTGAACGACCCGGCGTGAACACTGCCGGATCGTGCGCCCAGCCCGCTGCATTCCGATACGAGCCCCTCGGCTGATCACGCGCGATGACCGGCCGTCTGGCACCACCGGAACCTTGGACGCGTTTTGGCCCCATGGCCTCGCCCCCGCGCCGCCCCAAACCCATCCGGGGGCTGAAATTTGGGCTGCGACCTGCGATATTGGTGGTGGTCCCGGCTGGTATCGAACCAGCGACCTTCCGCGTGTGAGGCGGACGCTCTCCCACTGAGCTACGAGACCAGGGAGTCATCGATCAATGATCGATGGACGACGAACATTATCACGCACGGGCGCGGCCCCGAGAATCCCGACGCCGGACAGGACCGCTGACGCGGCGGTATGGTCCCGCCATGACGCTGTGAGCCGGCCTAGTCATGCTGCCCCTGACCTTGGCCGTGTTGTCCGCCTGCAGCGCCCAGAGCGCGACTCCTTCACCACCGTCCGGCACCTGACCCGGGTCTCCACGGTCGAAGCGCGCTCCCTGCCCACCAGGCCGCCGCAGTCGACCGCCACGGACAACAACGAGGCGGCGGCGACGACTGAACGAGAACGCGTGGCGGACCTGGTGGGCTTCACGTCGCCGAGCGGCAACGTCGGTTGCTACATCGATCCCACCGCGGCGCGCTGCGACATCAGCGACCGCGACTGGACACCGCCACCGCGGCCGGCCGACTGCGAGTTCGACTACGGCCAGGGAATCAACCTGTCGGCTGCGAGACACCGAACTTCGTCTGCGCGGGTGACACGGCCCTCGGCGGCGGCTCCCCACTGGCATACAGCCAATCGTCAGCGCGGGTTCAATGCGATGCGACAGCGCCGAGACAGGAGTCATCTGCACCGACTCGACCGCCGAACATGGCTTCTCGATCCCGCGCGAGAAGTATCAATTGTTCTGACGCGCAATCTTTTTCTTCTCGCGCTAGGACCGCCAAGGTGCCTCCAAGAATCGCCGTCAGCGTCAGCCTCGATGAGCAATCACCCGGCCATCTCTTACTGGCCACGTCGGTGTCCACTGCGGCGCTGCTGTCGGTCCGCCGTCGCGTCGGCCTCACCGATGGCGACCAAGCCCGTGCCGCTGAAGAAACGTCACCATGTCCGAGCTGACGGGCATCACATTGAATGCCGTTGACGGCGCGGATTTCGTCTACGCCGGCGACATCGCGCTGGGCGGCGGCGCTGCTGGGCTACGGCGACTCGATCACCTCGGGCTCACCGCGATGCGACGGCTCACCGTCCGGCATCGAATGCCGAGACTCCTGAAACGGTGCCGCCTTCTCACTTTCGCGACAGGATACCGGCTGCATTGAGGGCGCCGAGCAGGCAGCATCCTCCCTCGTCGTCGAGATTTGTGCGGCCGCGCTTCGATGCACTATCGTCGTCCTTCGCAACGGGCGACGATCTCGCCCGTGGCACGCGGATGTAGCGCAGTTGGTAGCGCACAACCTTGCCAAGGTTGGGGTCGCGGGTTCGAATCCCGTCATCCGCTCGATGGTGCAGACGCATCAACCCCAGCGGTGGAGTGGCCGAGTGGTGAGGCAACGGCCTGCAAAGCCGTGCACACGGGTTCGATTCCCGTCTCCACC
>JAOPUT010000388.1 GCA_025963385.1 Mycobacterium sp. | reverse complement strand
CGGGTCCGTCGAAGATACGCATGGCGCGATGCCACGCGTACATGCGGGCCAGTGCGGTGTCCTCGCTGACGCCCGCGGCGCCGTGCACCTGGATGGCGCGGTCGATGACATCGCATGCGATTTGCGGGGCCACCGCCTTGATCTGCGAAACGAGCAGGTGCGCGGCCCTGTTGCCGTGCTCGTCGATGGTCCACGCCGCCTTCTCGCACAACAGCCTGGCCTGGTCGATTTCGTTGCGTGACTTGGCAATTGCCTGCTGCACGAGGCCTTGGTCGGCTAACGGCCTGCCGAACGCGATACGGGTGTTGGCCCGGTCCACCATCAGGGCCAGCGCACGCTCTGCGCCGCCCAGTGCCCGCATGCAGTGGTGGATGCGGCCCGGTCCGAGGCGGGCCTGCGCGATGGCGAAGCCGCTGCCCTCCTCGTGCAGGAGGTTCGTCGCGGGCACCCGGACGTTGTCGAAGCTGATCTCGCAGTGCCCGTGCTGGTCCTGCCAACCGAACACCGGAAGCGACCGCTCCACCGTCACCCCGGGGGTGTCCATCGGCACCAGGATCATCGACTGCTGCTGATGGCTCGCCGCGTCGGGGTTGGTGCGGCCCATCACGATCAGGAGCTTGCAACGCGGATCGGCCGCGCCGGAGATCCACCACTTGCGGCCGTTGATGACGTAGTCACCACCGTCGCGCTCAATGCTGGTTTGGATGTTGCGGGCGTCGCTGGAGGCCACCGCGGGTTCGGTCATGGCGAACGCGCTGCGGATCTCACCGTTGAGCAGCGGTTCGAGCCACTGCTTGCGCTGCTCCTCGTTGGCGAACAGGTGCAGCGTCTCCATGTTGCCGGTGTCCGGAGCCGCGCAGTTCAACGCCTCGGGGGCCAGCTCCATGCTCCAGCCGGACAGTTCGGCCAGCGGCGCGTACTCCAGGTTGGTCAGCCCCGACTCCGCTGGCAGGAACAGGTTCCACAACCCGCGGGCCCTGGCCAGCTTCTTGAGTTCCTCGACCACCGGCGGCACCGTGTGATCCTTCGGACCCTTCTCCTCGCGGTAGGCGTCGTAGGAGGCCTCGGCAGGGAACACGTGCTCGACCATGAAATCGGTGAGCCGGTCGTAGTAGTCCTGGCCCTTGGTCGACATCGCGAAGTCCATGACCGTCACGATATGACACGCGCCGAATCACGCACTGAGCACGGTGACGTCGCCCGTCGCTCCGTCCACTTCGATGAGCGTGCCCGTCGACAGCCTGGCGGCGGCGCCACGCGCGTTGACCACGCACGGCACACCGAACTCCCTGGCCACGATCGCCGCGTGCGACGTAGGGCCCCCGAGCTCGGTGACGACGGCAGCCGCGTACGCGAAGGCCGGCGTGTAGCCCACGTCGGTGACCTTGGCGACGAGGATCTCGCCCGGCTGGAGGTCGTCGATCGTCTCCGCGTGCACGACGCGGACCAGACCGCGGACGCGGCCGCCCGACACCCCGATGCCGTGAAGCACCTCGCCGCCCTGGAAGGCGCCCGCCGGGGCCGCCGTCGGTAACCATCGGCCGCTGAACGCCTCGGGCGGCACCAGCTCCTGCAGCATGGCCTGCTCCGCCCGGCGACGCGCCACCAGACCAGCCAGGTCGGGCGGGGGTGCGTCGAGTTCGTCGACGAGCAGATAGAACACGTCGTCGACCTCGCCGAGATCGCCCGCGTCGACCATGCGGCGACCCTGCTCGCGCAGCAGCGTCCTGAGCACCCAGATGGCGCGCACCATCCGGTCGCGCCGGACCTCGCGCTCGCGGATCTGGGTCGCGGCGGCGACGGCGACCGGCCGGGCCCGCAGTGGCACCGGCGGCAGCGTCGGCAGTTCCCGCAGCCCTGCCACCAAGGCCTTCGACACCATCCGGACCAGGAGGTCAGGATCGTCGGCGTAAGTGGCGCAACGCATCTCGACCTCGCCGGGCCCGCGGTGCCCGATGAGCGCCAGCTCGCGGTGCAGCTCGGCGGCGAACCCCGGCGCATGGGCCGCGAGTGCCGCGGCGTCGACCGAGGGTTCGGAGGGCTCGGACAGCAGCCGGATGGCGATGGGATCGCGCCGCGCCGCCGCGGCGAGCCGGTGGACGGCGCTGAGCGCCTGCGCGCTGACGAGTTCGTCCCCCGCGGCCGGCATGACGTCGCGTCCACAGAGCAGCCGCATCACCACCCCGTACCCGGCGCACAGCAGGATCGACGCCGACGAGAGCACCCACCCGTGGACGACGTGGTCGCGGCCCAGCAGGATCAGCTCGCGCAACCTGCGGTCGTCCAGGCTCTTCGGGTTCGCCGATGCCGCCTCCAGCCGGGCGACGTCGCCGACGAAGTCCTGGGTGTCGCGGTTGGACCCCGCGGACAGACCGATCAAGCAGTTGGCGAAGGTCAACCCCCCGCGGAGTTGGCGGACGAGGCTGCGTGGCTCGACGGGGGGCAAGTGTTCGCCGAACAACTCGAGGCCGTCCTCGGTGTGCCCGAAGAAGCCGGAGAGCACCAGGTTGGGATCGATGAACGGCACCGTGTGCGCCATGAAGTGCCCGGTCGTGATGCCCGCGTACAGACGATGGCCGAACACCCCGGTGGTCCGCACCGACATCTCGCGCTGAACCGCGCCGCCTGGCCGCAGGCGCTCGGAGATGACGAGACCCGCCGCCCGGGTGCCCAGCACCGTCACCGACGCCGACGACGGCGAGAACGGCCCCGCCAGTGCCTCCGACAGATTCGTGGCGATGAACGCGGGGAAGCGGGGGTCGATGGGGGTGTCGAACTCGCCGTTGGCCGCGCCGTCTCCGGCGGGTACCGGCTCGACGCCGTCCGGGGCGGGCGCGTCGCAGGCCGGGATCGCGAGCACGCGCGGCAGCCGCCACGGGATGTCGTGCACGGTGCTTCCCATGGTGATTCGACCCCGACACGCGAGCGCGAAGTCCTCGACGGTCTGCGCGACGTCGTAGTCAGGGGCGAAGTCCACGCCGGGGTTCAGCGTGGGTAGGGCCGGGAGCGGGTGGGGGACGAAGCGCCGCAGTGGCCCTGGAATCCCGACGACCGGGCGGCCGACCGCAGCGGCGATCGAGCGCAGCGTGGTGTGGCCGTCGGCGGCGACATCGATGCGCCCCTGGGGCAGGTGCGGGTCGAGCAGAGCGCGGACGAGCACCCGTTCGACGTCATGGGCGTGCACCACCTGCAGCGGACGGTCGGCCGAGCCGTCGACGTCGAAGACGACCGCGCCGGTGCACATCCGGAGCACGGCATCGTCGGGGTGGCGGCCGAGCACCAGCGCCGTTCGGACGACGACCGCGTCGGCGTCTTCGGCTTCGTCGTGCTCCGCGGGGTCGGGCCAGACCGGTGACAGGACGACGACGCGGTCGACGTCCAACCCGCGGACGTCCGTGTCTCCGCCGCAGCGCAGCACCGCGTCGGCCCCCTTGGCAACATCGACGTCGAGTTGCCGGGACACGACGAAGTCGATTGACCCAGGCCAACTCTCGGGTCGGCGCACCCCCACACCGACGACGTCGTGGCCGAGACTGACCAGCCGGGCGGCCACCCCCCGCCCGATGGCGGTGTCGGCACCCGTGACGACGACCCTCATCGAGGCCGCCTCATGAACGGCTAGGCGTCATCGTCGTCACCGAACGCCGCGAGCAGATCCTGCAGATCCATGTCGGCGATGTCCTGCGTCCTGGCCGGCTCCGACGACGGACGGGAGTCACCACCGTCCGCGCCGCTACCCTGCGCGGCAAGGTTCAGCAGCATGTCGAGCACGCCCGCCTGCCGCAGTCGCTTGACGGGTATCGACGCCACCACACGCTGGAGCTCCTCGTCGACCGAGCTGGTCGCTGGCGACTGCTCGGACTCCCCGACGAGCTGCGTGCGGAAGTACTCAGCGATCGCCGACGGGTTGGGGTAGTCGAAGATCAGCGTGGGCGACAGCGTCAGTCCCGTCGCGGCCTTCAACCGGTTGCGGAGTTCGACCGCGGTCAGCGAGTCGAAGCCGTGATCCTGGAACGCCAGCTCCGGGGCGATCGACTGCGGATTGGGCAGCCCGAGCACCGTCGCCATGTGGGACCGCACCAGGTCGAGCAGAAGGTCCTGCTGCTCGTCGACGGGAAGACCCGAAAGGCGTTGGGACAGCGCAGAACGCGACTGAGCGGCGGCCAGCGAGTCGCCGACCTGACGGCGGGCGGGACCCGAGATCAGCTCGATGAACATCGGCGGCAGCGTGCCCGCGGCGGACTTGGTCCGCAGTGCGACGCGGTCGATCCGGGCGGGCACCAGGAACGGCTCGTCGACGGTCAGGGCCTCGTCGAACAGGGCCAGGGCGTCGGCGACGGGCAGCGCAAGGATGCCGTCGCGGTTCAGCCGCGCCAGGTCGACGTCCTGCAGGTGACCCGTCATCCCGCTGGCCTGCTCCCACAGACCCCACCCGAGCGACATCGCCGGTAGCCCGTTGGCGCGCCGGTGCGCGGCCAGGGCATCGAGATAGGCGTTGGCCGCCGAGTAGTTCGCCTGCCCGGAGGCGCCGACCAGACCCGCCATTGACGAGAACATCACGAACGCCGACAGATCGATGTCGCGGGTCAGCTCGTGCAGGTTCCACGCCGCATCGACCTTGGCGCGCAGCACGGCGTCGACCCGGTCGGGCGTCAGCGACGTCAGCACCGCGTCATCGATCACACCCGCCGTGTGGATGACCGCCGACAGTGCGTGCTGATGCTCGATACCCGCCAGGCACTTGCCGAGTGCGTCGCGGTCGGCCGCGTCCGCCGCGACCACCTGGACGTGAGCCCCCGCGTCGGTCAGCTCGGCCGCGAGCTCCGCGGCGCCTGGCGCGTCGGGCCCACGGCGCGAGAGCAACACCAGATGGCGCACACCGTGTTTCGCGACGACGTGGCGTGCGACCGAGGCGCCCGCCATGCCGGTGCCGCCGGTGATCAGCACGGTGCCGCTCGCCCACGCGTCGGGCATGGTCAGCACGACCTTGCCGATGTGGCGGGCCTGGCTCAGATGCCGCAGGGCCGCAGGCGCTCGTCGCACGTCCCACGTCGCGACGGGCAGCGGTCGCAGCGCACCGGTGTCGCTGAGCGCGGCGACGCCGGTCAGGATCCGGCCGACGCCGTCCGCCCCGGCTTCGAACAGGTCGAAGGCGCGGTACCGCACGCCGGGGTGCGCGGCGGCGACGGCGTCGGCATCACGGATGTCGGTCTTGCCCATCTCGAGGAACGCGCCACCGCAGGGCAGCAGCCGCAGCGAGGCGTCAACGAACTCACCCGACAGCGAGTCGAGCACCACGTCGACACCCCGCCCACCCGTGACGGCGAGGAACTTCTGTTCGAACTCCGTGGTGCGCGAGTCGCCGATGTGGTCGTCGTCGAAGCCCATGGCCCGCAACGTGTCCCACTTGGGTCGGCTGGCCGTTGCGAACACCTCAAGGCCCCAGTGCCTGGCCAGCTGCACGGCGGCCATCCCGACGCCGCCGGTGCCCGCATGGATCAGCACCGACTGGCCGGGCTGCACGTCGGCCAGCCCGCGCAACGCGAAGAACGCCGTCGCGAAGCCGACCGTGAAGCCTGCGCCCTGCGCGTAGCCCCAGTCCGCGGGGATCGGCAGCACGACGCGCGCATCGGTGGTGGCGGACGTGCCGGTGCCCTCGGGGAACAGGCCCATCACGCGATCGCCGACGGACACCTCCGTCACCCCTGGCGCGACCTCGACGACGACGCCCGCCGCCTCGATGCCCATCACCCCGCCGCCCGGATACAGGCCGAGGGCGATCATCACGTCGCGGAAGTTGGCGCCGATCGCCCGCACGGCCACCCGGATCCGACCAGGTGCCAGCGGCGCGTCGACGTCCGGTATCGCCTGCAGCGTCAGGTCGTCGAACGTGCCCGTCTGGGACGTCTCGGACACCGTGAGCTGCCATGGCGCGTTGTCCGGGGGTGGTGTCAGCAGCGACTCCGCCGCCCGGCTCGGCAGCACGCGCGCGGCGTGCAGCACGCTGTTGCGGATGACCACCTGCGGCTCGCCGAGGGCGATGACCGCGGCAGGATCGAAGCCGACGCTGGTGTCGTCCACGTCGGCCAGCACGACGCGGCCGGGGTGTTCGGTCTGGGCTGCCCGCACCAGACCCCACACCGCAGCGCCCGCCAGATCGGTGACGTCCTCCCCTGGCAGGGCGACCGCCCCGCGGGTCGTGACGACGAGGGTCGACGGGCTGGTGGCATCCGCGGTCTCGGCCAACCATGACTGCAGCCTGTCGAGCGCGACATGCGTGGCGTCGTAGACGCCGGAGAGATCATCGGAATCACTTGCCAGTGGCGCGGATTCGAAGACCTCGAACGCACCGTCGACGGCTTCGGTGGCAGGCGTGGCCGCCGACCACACCACCTCGAACAGCTCACCGCCGCCGGAGCCGCCGACCGCGGCAGCCAACTGCTGGGCGGTCACCGGACGGGCCACCATCGCCTCCACCGACAGCACCGGCAGGCCGAGCCCGTCGGCCAGGTCGATCGACATCGAGCTGGTGCCGTTGGGGGCCAGTCGCGCGCGCACGGCCGAGGCCCCCGACGCGTGCAGCGAGACCTTCTGCCAAGAGAACGGCAGCGCCATCTCACCGTCGTTGTCGTCGCGGCTCAGCACCACCGCGTGCAGCGCACCGTCGAGCAGTACCGGGTGCACGCCGAAACCGTTGGCCTGCAGCTCCTGTGGAATCGAGACTTCGGCGAACACCTCGTCGCCACGGCGCCACATCGCCTTCAGCCCACGGAACGCGGGACCGTACTCGTAGCCGCGCGCCGACAGCTCGGCGTAGGCCTCCGCCACGTCGACCTCGCGGGCACCGACCGGCGGCCACGTCGACAGGTCCGAACCGGGCGCCGCGGATTCCACGCCCAGCTCGCCCTCGGCGTTGAGGATCCAGGTCGCCGAATCACGTTGGGCGCGCGAGAAGATCGACACGACCCTGCCGCCTGCCTCATCGGCCTGGCTCACCACGACCTGCACGGCGACACCCTCCGCAGGCAGCACCAGCGGGGCGTGCAGCATCAGTTCGTCGACTCTCGAGCAGCCCACCTCGTCGCCTGCCCTGATCGCCAGCTCGACGAAGCCTGCACCGGGGAACAGCACGACGCCCGCGACCGCGTGATCGGCGAGCCAGGGTTGCGACGACACCGACAACCGGCCGGTCAGCACCACCCCGCCGCTCTCAGGCGATTCGACGACCGCGCCGAGCAGAGCATGATCCGTGCCGCCGAGCCCAAGTCCGGCGGCATCGGTCGACCCGGAGCCGTTGCCCGACAGCCAGAACCGCCGCCGCTGGAACGCATAGGTGGGCAAGTCCAGGAGTCGGCCGCCTGCGCACGCCGCCTGCCAGTCCACGTCGACGCCTGACACCGAGAGCTCGGCCAGCGCGCTCAGTAGCGACATGGGCTCGGGGGTGTCCTTCTTCAGCGTCGAGGCGGTGACGGGCTCGGACTCGTCGAGCGTCAACGCGATCGACGCGGTGAGCCCGCTGGCGGGACCCACCTCGAGGAAACGGGTGACGCCGACCGACTCGAGGTACCTGGCGCTGTCGGCGAATCGGACTGCTTCGAGGATGTGGCGGCTCCAGTAGGCCGCCGTCGCGAAGTCGGGGCCTGCGAGCTCGCCCGTCAGGTTGGAGATCACCGGGATCACGGGTTCCGCCAACGACATTCCGCCTGCCACGGTGCTGAACTCCAACAGCATCGGCTCCATCAGCGACGAGTGGAACGCGTGCGACACGGCCAGCCGGTGCACGCGGCAGCCGTCGGCCTTCGCTTGTTCGGCGATCGCGAGCACGGCATCCTCCGGCCCCGAGATGACGACGGAACCGGGCCCGTTGACGGCCGCGATGCCGACGCCGTCGCGCAGCAGCGGCCGGATCTCCGACTCGCTCGCAGAGACGGCCACCATCGCGCCACCCTCGGGCAGCCGCTGCATGAGCCTGCCCCTCGCGGCGACGAGCGCGGCGGCGTTCTCCAGCGACAGCACCCCCGCGACGTGCGCCGCGGTCACCTCGCCGATCGAGTGTCCGAGCACGTAATCGGGCTGCAAGCCCCAGGATTCGAGCAACCGGAACATCGCCACCTCGACGGTGAACAGCGCGGGCTGCGCGAACTCCGTCGAGTCCAACACCGCCGCGTTGCTGCCCCACATCACGTCGCGGATCGGGCGCAGCAGGTGCCGATCCAGCTCACGGGTGACGGCGTCAAACGCCTCGGCGAAGACGGGGAACTCGGCGTGCAGATCGCGGCCCATGCCGAGCGCCTGGGCGCCCTGGCCGGGAAACACGAAGGCGGTCTTGCCGGATCCGGTGGCACGCCCGCGGATGATCCCCGGCGACTGCTGGTCGTCGGCGATGCCCCTCAGCTCGGTCACCAGGGTCTCCCGGTCGGCGCCGAGCAGCACCGCGCGGTGCGCGAACGACGTGCGGCCGCCCAGCGTCCAGCCGACGTCGAGCGGATCGAGGTCGGAGTGGGCTTCGACGTGATCGGCGATCCGACTCGCCTGGGCGACAAGGGCTTCGGGCGACTTCGCGGACAACGCCCACGGCACGACCGCCGGACGGCGGACCTCGGCGGCCGGTGCGGCCGTCGGGGGCGCCTGTTCGATGATGACGTGCGCGTTGGTGCCGCTGATGCCGAACGACGACACACCCGCCCTGCGGGGGACGCCGGTCTCCGGCCACGGCTGCGCCTCCGTCAACAGCGCGACCGAACCCATCGTCCAGTCGACGTGCGGGGTGGGCTCGTCGACGTGCAAGGTGGCGGGCAACTGTTCGTGGCGCATCGACTGGACCATCTTGATGATGCCCGCGACGCCCGCGGCCGCCTGGGCGTGGCCCATGTTGGACTTCACCGAGCCGAGCCACAGCGGGTGGCGGCGGTCCTGTCCGTAGGTGGCCAGCAGCGCCTGCGCCTCGATGGGGTCGCCGAGCGTGGTGCCGGTGCCGTGCGCCTCGACGACGTCCACGTCCGCCGCGTTGAGCCCGGCGTTCGCCAGCGCCGCCCGCAGGACCCTCTGCTGCGACGGCCCGTTCGGCGCCGTCAGCCCGTTGGACGCACCGTCCTGGTTGATCGCCGAACCGCGCACCAGCGCCAGCACCTGGTGCCCGTGGCGGCGTGCGTCCGACAGCCGCTCGACGACGAGAATGCCGCCGCCGTCGGCGAATCCGGTGCCGTTCGCAGCTCCGGCGAACGACTTGCACCGGCCGTCCGACGACAGCCCGCGCTGCCTGCTGAACTCCACGAAGATGTCGGGTGTGGCATTGACGGTGACACCGCCCGCCAGCGCCAGATCGCACTCGCCGGTGCGCAGTGCCTGCACCGCCATGTGCAGGGCCACCAGTGACGACGAGCACGCGGTGTCGATCGACACCGCGGGGCCCTCGAGGCCGAGCACGTAGGACACCCGGCCCGAGGCGACGCTGGACGCCTGCCCCGTCAGACGGAAACCCTCCGCGCCGTCGGCGCCGACGCCATAGCCCTGGGCGTACACGCCTGCGAACACGCCGGTGGCGCTGCCGCGCAACGAGGTCGGGTCGATACCGCCGCGCTCCAAGCCCTCCCAGGCCAGCTCGAGGAACAGTCGCTGCTGCGGATCCATCGCGAGCGCCTCGGTCGGAGACACCCCGAAGAAGCCGGGGTCGAAATCGGCGGCGTCGGAGAGGAAGCCGCCGGTGCTGGCGTAGGACTTGCCCGGTGCATCGGGATCTGCGTTGAACAGGCCCGCGAGATCCCAGCCTCGGTCGGTCGGGAAGTCGGTGAGGACGTCGCGGCCCGCAGCCACCATGTCCCACAACGCCTCTGGTGAGTCGACGCCACCGGGGTACCGGCAGGACATGCCGACGATGGCGATCGGGTCGTCGGCGACCGATGTCAGTGAGTGTCCCGCGGTGGTGTCGGCGAGGTTTCCCGGCGCGCCTGCGAGTTCCTGGCGGATGTAGCCGGCCAACGCCAGCGGCGTCGGGTAGTCGAAGATCAGGGTCGGGGAGAGGGCCAGCCCTGTCGCGGTCTTGAGGCGGTTGCGCAGTTCGACGGCGGTGAGCGAGTCGAAGCCGTGATCGGAGAAGGCCAGCTCGGCGGTGATGGCGTCGGGCTCCGTGTTACCCAGCACGGCAGCCATGTGCGAGCGCAGGAGGTCGAGCACGAGCGCCTGCTGCGCCTGCTCGGTGAGGCCGTGCAGTCGTTGTGCCAGAGCAGATTTGGACTTCGCCGCGACCAGTGAGTCGTCGACGCGGCGCCTGGTGGACGCGTTGGCGAGTTGGGCGAACATCGGCGGCAGCAGACCCTCGGCTGCCCGCGATCGCAGTGCCCCGCGGTCGATCCGGACGGGAGCCAGCAGCGGCTCGCCCACCACCAGGGCGGAGTCGAACAGCGCCATGGCGTCGTCGGTCGACATCGCGAGGATGCCGTCCCGTCCCAACCTGGTGAGGTCCGCGTCGGCGAGGTGGCCGGTCATGTCGCTGGCCTGCTCCCACAGACCCCATGCCAGCGACGTCGCGGGCAGACCGTGCGCGCGTCGGTGGGCGGACAGGGCGTCGAGGAAGGTGTTGGCCGCGCAGTAGTTGGCCTGGCCGGACGAGCCGACGACGCCTGCCATCGACGAGAACATGACGAACGCAGCGACATTCGTGTCGAGGCTGAGCTCGTGCAGGTTCCACGCGGCGTCGACCTTGGCGCGCAGCACGGGATCGATGCGCTCGGGGGTCAGCGATCCGACCACGGCGTCGTCGAGCACGCCTGCCGCGTGGATGATCGCCGACAGGGCGGGCACCGATTCGAGCACACCGCGGAGTTCGGCGCGATCGGCGGCGTCGGCGGCGAGCACCCGAACGTGTGCACCGGCCGCGGTCAGGTCGGCGACGAGTTCTCCGGCACCGGGGGCGTCGGGCCCTCGGCGGGAGAGGAGGACGAGGTCGCGGACGCCGTGGTGCGCCACGACGTGGCGGGCCACCGAGGCGCCCGCCATGCCGGTGCCTCCGGTGATCAGCACGGTGCCGCGGGTCCACGCGTCCGGCATGGTCATCACGATCTTGCCGATGTGACGGGCCTGGCTCAGGTGCCGCAGCGCCGCGGGCGCCCGGCGGATGTCCCACGTGGTGACCGGAAGTGGCTGCAGGATGCCCTCTTCGAACATCCTGGACAGCTCCACGATGTACTCGTGCATCCGCGGACGGCCGGGCTCGAAGAGGTCGAAGGCGCGGTAGCGGACACCGGGGTGGGCTGCGGCGACGGTATCGGCGTCGCGGATGTCGGTCTTGCCCATCTCGAGGAACGACCCGCCGCGCGGCAGCAGGCGCAGCGATGCGTCGACGAAGTCGCCGGCCAGCGAGTCCAGCACCACGTCGAACCCGCGGCCGCCGGTCACCTCGGCGAACTTCTGCTCGAAGTCGAGGCTGCGCGAATCGCCGATGTGGTCGTCGTCGAACCCCATGGCCCGCAACGTGTCCCACTTGGGTCGGCTGGCAGAGGTGTAGACGTCCATGCCCCAGTGCCTGGCCAGCTGGACCGCGGCAAGACCGACACCGCCCGTCGCGGCATGGATCAGGATCGACTGACCCGGTTGGACGTCGGCGAGCTCGCGCAGGCCGTAGTAAGCGGTGGTGAACACGACGAGCGTCGCCGCGGCCTCGGCATCGGTCCACCCGGTCGGGATGGGCGCCACCAGGCGGGCGTCGGCCTGGACGACCGTGCCGGTGCCCTCGGGGAACAACCCCATCACGCGGTCGCCGACGGCGAAATCCGTCACGCCGTCGCCGACCTCGACCACCACGCCCGCACCCTCACTGCCGAGCAGTGCGTCGTGGGTGAACATGCCGAGCGTGATCATCACGTCGCGGAAGTTGGCAGCGACCGCATTCATCTCGACGCGGATGTGCGCGGGGCGCAACGGCTCGTCCGAGTTGGGGACCTCTTGCAGCTCGAGATCGTCGAACGTGCCCGCGGTGGCGATGCCGAGGCGCCACGGCTTGCCCGAGGTCGGAGGCTGCAGCACCGTGTCGACACCGCGACTGCGCACCACGCGTGCGACGTGCGGGACGCCGGCCCGCAGCACGACCTGCGGTTCACCGACGGCCAGCAGCACGGGGAGGGTCGCCGGCTCAACCTCATCAAGACTGTCGACGAGGACGATGCGGCCGGGGTTCTCGGTCTGTGCGGCGCGGACCAGACCCCACACCGCGGCCCCGGCCAGATCGGTGACGTCCTCACCGGGCAGAGCCACCGCGCCGTGCGTCGCGACCACCAGCGTGGAAGTGGACGGCTCGGCGAGCCAGGACTGCAGCCGCTCGAGCGCACGATGGACCGCGGCGTGCACGTGGGCGGCGACGTCGGTGGAATCCGTTGGCACGACGGCAGATTCGTAGAGTACGGCGGTGGCCGTTGCGCCTGCCGGCACCTCAGGCACCGCGGTCGTCGACCACTCCACCTCGAGGAGTTCGCCCTC
This sequence comes from Mycobacterium sp., assembly GCA_025963385.1. GTDB lineage: Bacteria > Actinomycetota > Actinomycetes > Mycobacteriales > Mycobacteriaceae > Mycobacterium. Next base: position 15,485 of record JAOPUT010000388.1, on the reverse strand, counting down.
GGGGGTCGCGCGGCCCACGAGCGCGAGTTGCTCGGCGCTCACCGGGCGAGTGGTCATCGCGCCGACCGACAGCACGGGCAGGCCCAGTCCGTCGGCGAGATCGATCGACACCGAGTTGGGTCCCACCGGCGCGATCCTGGCGCGCACCGACGACGCGCCTGCCGCGTGCAGCGAGACCTGCTGCCACGAGAACGGCAGTGCCAGTTCGTGACTGCGGACGTGAGGAGCGAATGGGTCAAGGCCGACCGCGAACGCGATCGCGTGCATCGAGGCGTCGAGCAGCACGGGGTGGACGCCGAACTCCGCGGACTGGACGTCCTGCGGGATGGTGACCTCGGCGAACACCTCGTCACCGCGGCGCCACATCGCGGTGAGCCCACGGAAGGCCGGCCCGTACTGGTACCCGCGGGCAGCGAGCACCTCGTAGGCGTCGGCGACGTCCACCGCCACGGCACCCGCGGGCGGCCACGCCGACAGGTCGGCCGTCGGCGCGCTCTCCGCGGACCCGACGATCGCCTCGGCGTGCAGGACCCACGCCGATTCGTCGTCGTCGGGGCGGGAGAACACCGACACCGTCCTCGAACCGTCGTCCTCGGCTGCCCCGACGAGAACCCGGATCGACACCCCGGACGGAGCCACGATCAGTGGCGCCTGCAGGGTCAGCTCCTCGACGAGCGGGCACCCCACCTCGTCGCCTGCGCGGATGACCAGCTCCACGAAACCCGCACCGGGGAACAGGATCACGCCGCCGACCGCGTGGTCGGCCAGCCACGGCTGCGTCGACACCGACAGGCGGCCGGTCAGGACGACCTGACCGGTCTCCGGCACCTCGACGACGGCGCCGAGCAGCGCGTGCGCTGCGCCGTTGAGGCCGAAGCCGGAGGCGTCGGACGTGCCGGTGCCGCCGCCGGACAGCCAGAAGCGTCGCCGCTCGAAGGCATACGTCGGCACGTCGACGAGCCGACCGCCAGCACACACGGCGCGCCAGTCGACCGCGATGCCCGACGTGAATGCCTGTGCGGCGGAGGTGAGGAAGCGACCCCACCCGCCTTCGTCGCGGCCCAGTGTCGGCACGACGACCGGCTCGGCGGTTGGGGCGAGCGAAGCGACGGGAGATTGGCGAGCGTCGATGCAGTCACGGACGGTGTCCTCGATGCCCGCGATGAGCGCCGGGTGCGGGCTGGCTTCGACGAACGCGCGGTAGCCGTGGCCGCAGGCGGACCGGACGGCCTGGTCGAACTTCACGGTCTGGCGGATGTTGCGGTACCAGTAGTCGGCGTCCAGGGTCGCGGTGTCGACGAGATCGCCTGTGACGGTGGAGAAGAACGCGGTGCGCGTCGAACGCGGCTCGATGCCGGCCAGAGCCTCCTGCAGGCGGCCGTCGATCGCCTCGACCTGAGCCGAGTGCGATGCGTAGTCGACGTCGATGCGACGGGCGCGGATCTCCAGCGCCTCGCACTGCCGCATCAGCGCGTCGAGCGCGGACGACTCGCCGGAGACCACGACCGCGGAGCGGCCGTTGATCACGGCGATGTCTGCCTGATCGGAGTGAATGTCGAGGCCTGCCAACAGCTCTCGGGCGCGGTCCGCCCCGCAGGCCAACGACACCATGCCGGCCGAACCGGACAGCTCGACCAGCAGCTTGCTGCGCAGCGCGACCACCATCGCGGCGTCGCGAAGGGACAGCGCCCCCGCGACGTGGGCGGCGGCGATCTCGCCCTGGGAGTGGCCGATGACGGCGTCGGGCGAGACGCCCACCGAGCGCCACAGCTCGGCCAGCGACACCATCACGGCGAACAGCGCGGGCTGCACGACGTCCACGCGGTCCAGACCCGGCGCACCCGGGTCACCCCGCAGGACGTCGAGGAGCGACCAGTCGACGAACTCGGCGAGCGCCTCCGAGCAGGCCGTCAGCTTCTCGGCAAAAACCGTTGAAGACGAGAGCAATTCAATGCCCATGCCGAGCCACTGACTGCCCTGACCCGGGAACACGAACGCCACCTTGCCGACGGGGGTGGCGGTCCCGTGGACGGCGAGTGCGCCCACTTCGTCGGAGACCAGCTCCGACAGCCCGGCCAGCAACTGGTCGCGATCCGTGCCGAGCACCACGGCGCGGTGCTCGAACGAGGAGCGGCCCGCCAGCGTCCACGCGACGTCGCGCGTGTCCAGTTCGGTGTGCGAGGCGAGGTGCTCGGCCAGCCGGGTGGCCTGACCGCGCAGTGCGGTCCCTGACTTGGCGGAGAGCACCCAGGGCAGAACGGGTGGCAGTGCGGGGGTCGTCGACTCGTCGTCCGACTCGGTCGGAGGGGCCGACTCGACGATCACGTGCGCGTTGGTGCCACTGATGCCGAACGACGAGATGCCCGCGCGGCGCGGCGTCGCACCGGCAGGCCAGGGCTGCGGCTCCGTCAGCAGGGACACGGCGCCCGCGGTCCAGTCGACGTGCGGGCTCGGTGCGTCGACGTGCAGCGTGGCGGGCAGCGACTCGTGCCGCATCGACATGATCATCTTGATGACGCCTGCCACGCCCGCGGCGGCCTGCGTGTGACCCATGTTGGACTTCACGGAGCCGAGCCACAGCGGCTGCGTTCGGTCCTGCCCGTACGTGCCGAGCAGGGCCTGCGCCTCGATGGGGTCGCCGAGCGGGGTGCCCGTGCCGTGGCCTTCGACGACGTCGACCTGCGCCGTGGTGAGGCCCGCGTTGGCCAGCGCCGCGCGCACCACGCGCTGCTGCGACGGGCCATTCGGCGCGGTCAGGCCGTTGGACGCGCCGTCCTGGTTGACCGCCGAGCCACGCACCACGGCGAGTACGGGGTGACCAAGCCGCTGCGCGTCGGAGAGACGCTCGACGGCGAGCACGCCGCCGCCCTCCGCCCAGCCGACGCCGTCGGCAGCCCCCGCGTAGGGCTTGCACCTGCCGTCGGTCGCCAACCCGCGGTGGCGGCTGAACTCCACGAAGATGGTCGGGGTGGCGTTCACGGTGACGCCACCCGCAAGGGCCATGTCGCACTCGCCGAGTCGCAGTGCCTGGACGGCCATGTGCAGGGCGACCAGAGACGACGAGCACGCGGTGTCGATCGAGACCGCGGGCCCCTCGAGGCCCAGCACGTAGGCGACCCGTCCCGACGTCACGCTCGACGTCATACCGGTGAGGCGGTAGCCCTCGATGCTGTCCGCGGACATGCCGTAGCCGCCGGCGATGACGCCCGCGAACACCCCCGTCGCGCTGCCCCGCAGGGACGCCGGGTCGACACCAGCCCGCTCGAGGGCCTCCCACGACAGTTCCAGCAGCATGCGCTGCTGTGGATCCATGGCGAGGGCTTCGCTGGGCGCGATGCCGAAGAAGCCCGCGTCGAAGTCGGCGACGTTCTCGACGAAGCCGCCGGAGCGCGCGTAGGACTTGCCTGGCGCGTCGGGATCGGGGTCGTACAAGTTCGCGACGTCCCAGCCGCGGTCATCTGGCAGGTCGGACACGACGTCGCGCTGCGACGCCACCATGTCCCACAGCTCTTCGGGGGAGTTCACGCCGCCGGGGAATCGACACGACATGCCGACGATGGCGATGGGTTCGCCTGCGCGCTCGAGCAGAGCCCGGTTCTGGTTCTTCAACCGGTCGTTCTGGACGAGCGCACGGCGAAGCGCCTCCGTGGCATTGGCGAGTTGATCGGCCATACGGTGTGAAACCCCTGTCTGGATCGCTGCGTGCGCAGCGACCCCCAAGTATTCGGTACAACGCGCTCGTTGGATGAGCCTAGAAGCTCCCTGCGGAACCCGACAAAGCAGGACGGAGGGCGGGACCGCACCTACCTGCTTACACTCGGGCATTCCTGGGAACCTGCAAGCATCATGGGCGAGACGACGGAGCCTAGTAATGGCACTCGGCACGGGTAGCCGACCCGTACACGCAGCACATCGCCATGCCGCGGTGGCGCTGGATGCCGTGCTCGACGATGCCGCGCGGGCCGTCGTCGGGGGCAAGGGCCGTGCGGTCGCCACCATGGCGGCCATGGGATTGCCCGTCCCGCCCGCGTTCTGCGTGACCGCCGATTGGTGTGACGAATGCGCGCAGGAACCCGCCGTCGTCGTCGACCGGATGTGGCGGGACGTGCTGGACGGGCTGGAGTTACTGCAGGAGCGGACGGGGTGCACGTTCGGTGCCGGTCCGCGACCGCTGCTGCTGTCCGTCCGCAGCAGCGGGGCCACGAGTATGCCGGGCATGCTCGACACCGTCCTGAACGTCGGGATCGACGATGCGGTCGCCGGTGCGCTCGCGGAGCGGTATTCGCCAGCGTTCGCCCACGACGTCCGCGAGCGGTTCCGCCGTGGCCGGCTGCCTGCCGGAGAACCCCTGGCCCAGCTGCGCGGCGCCCTCGAGGCGGTCGTGTCCTCCTGGTCGTCGAGTCGCGCGGCCACCTACCGCGCGCGTCACGGTCTGGACCGCGGCGGTATCGCAATTCTGTTGCAGGCCATGGTCTTCGGCAATCTCGACGCCCACTCCGGCACCGGCGTGCTGTTCACCCGCGACCCGGCGTCGGGCGACTCGGCGCCGTTCGGCGAGTGGCTGCCCGCTGCGCAGGGCGACGACGTCGTGTCGGGGACCAGCGACTGCCAGCAGCTGGCCGCGCTGCGGGAGGTGCTGCCCGCGGTGTACGACGAGTTGATCGACGCGGGTGCGCGGCTGGAGCGGCTCGGAGCCGACGTGCAGGACGTCGAGTTCACCGTCGAGTCGGGCAGGCTGTGGCTGCTGCAGTCGCGGGTGGCGCAACGCTCGCCGCGGGCGGCCCTGCGACTGGCGCTGGCGTTCCGCGACGAGGGTCTGATCGACGACGCCGAGGTGGTGCGCCGCGTCACGCCCGAGCAACTCGAATCGGTCTCCGACGTGCGGTCGGCGCCATCTGGCCCGCCGCTGGCGTCCGGCGTGCCTGCCTGCCCGGGCGTCGTCTCGGGCGTGGTCTGCACGACCAGCGACGACGCCATCGCCGCGGCCGACGATGGGCGGGATGTCATCCTGGTGCGGCCGACGACGAGCCCCGACGACGTCGCCGGAATCATGGCCGCCAGGGGTGTCGTCACCGAGGTCGGTGGCGCCAGCAGTCACGCCGCGATCGTCGCCCGCGAACTCGGGATCCCGGCGGTGGTCGGGTGCGGTGCCGGGCTCACCGCGCGCCTGGCGGGCCTGGTCGTCACCGTCGACGGCGACGCGGGCGAGGTGCGGGCCGGGTCGGCGGTGGCCTCGGCGGTGCTCGATGACCCCGACCTGCTGCGGTTCGCCGAGATCCGCGGGCGGGTCCGCGCGTGAGCGGGCAGTTGGCGACACTCCAGACGGTGCGGCTCAAGGGCCGGATCCCCCGCGCCGAGGTGGCCGGGGCCGACACGATGGTCGAGGCCGGGCTGCTGGTCGACGCCCCGATGGTCCGGCTGACCGAGGACGGGCGCGCCCGACTGGTCGAGCTGCTCGCCGCCGAGCGCGCCCGCGTCGACCCGGGCGCCGCGGACCACGTCTACGAACGGTTCCTCGCGACCAACGCGCGCTTCAAAGCCCTCATCACGCAGTGGCAGCTGGAGCGCGACGCCGCGAGCGCCGACGCCGCCGCACTCGTCGTCTCCGAGGTCGACCGGCTGCACCGCGACGTGCTGCCCGTGATCGCCGACGCGAGCGCACTCGCTCCGCGGCTCGGCGGCTACGCCGACCGTCTCGATGCCGCGCTGCGCAAGGCGGAGGCTGGCGACATGTCGTGGCTGACCCGCCCCATGGTCGACTCGTTCCACACGGTGTGGTTCGAGCTGCACGAGGAGCTGATCGGCCTGGCCGGGCGAACCCGGGCGAGCGAAGCCGAATCCGGCAGCGCGGGTTGAGGCCCAGGTCCGTCGGCTCTGTGCGAAGCTGGCGGACGTGGCGGGCGACTCGGGCAAGAAGGTGCGCGTGGTGGTCGGAGACGACCACCCGCTGTTCCGCGACGGAGTGGTGCGCGCGCTGAATTCCAGCGGATCGATCGACGTGGTCGCCGAGGCCGACGATGGGGTGCAGGCGCTCGCGATGATCCGCGAGCACGAGCCGCGGGTGGCGCTGCTCGACTACCGCATGCCGGGGCTCGATGGCGCCCAGGTCGCGGCGGCGGTCCGCCGCGACGAGCTGCCGACCCGGGTGTTGCTGATCTCCGCGCACGACGAGTCGGCGATCGTCTACAGCGCGCTGCAGGAGGGCGCGGCGGGCTTCATCTCCAAGGAGTCCAGTCGCGCCGAGCTCGTCGACGCGGTGCTGAGCTGTGCGAAGGGCAGGGACGTCGTCGCGCCCAACCTGGCTGCCGGGCTCGTCGGCGAGATCCAACGCCGCAACGACTCCGACACCCCCACCCTCAGCGCCCGCGAGCGTGAGGTGCTCGGCCACATCGCCAGCGGGCAGACCATCCCGGCGATGGCGAAGCAGATGTTCCTGGCACCGTCCACCGTCAAGACCCATGTGCAGCGGCTCTACGAGAAACTCGGTGTCGGCGACCGCGGGGCGGCCGTGGCGGAGGCGATGCGCCGCGGGCTCTTGGAATAGCGGTGGCTGGCCTTCCTCGGCGGATCGGCGACTACTTCGCCGCTGAACCCGTCCGCGTCTCGGCGGTGCTACGCCTGCCGCTGATCGCGCTGATGGGCTTCCTAGTGTGGCTGTGGGAGGTCGACAGCTGGCTGCCCGAGGTTTACATGACGATCCTCGGCGCCTACGCCGTGGCCGCCCTGGTGTGGGCGGTGATGGTCTTTCGCGGACCGGTGCCGTCGTGGGGCGGCTGGGTCTCGACCGGTGTCGACGTGCTGGCGGTGGTGTCGCTGTGCGTCGTCTCCGGCGGCGCGACCGCGGCACTGCTGCCGGTCTTCTTCCTGCTCCCGCTGTCGGTGGCCTTCGGCGACCGGCCGGTCATGACCGGCGCGCTCGGGCTCGGCACCGCGGCGTGCTACCTCGGTGCCTGGATCGTCTACTCCAAGCGCGACGACCACGTCGGCCTGCCCGACGTCGTCTATCTGCAATTCGGGTTCCTGATCTGGCTGGCGATCGCCACCACGGCGCTGTGTCTGGTACTGACACGGCGGGCGGCGCGCGTCGCCGCGCTGCTCGAGGTGCGCAAGAGGCTGGTCGCCGAGTCGATGCAGGCCGACGAACGGACGAATCGTGAACTGGCCGAGCACCTTCACGACGGCCCGCTGCAGACGCTTCTCGCCGCGCGGCTGGAACTCGACGAGGTCCGCGAACGCATGCCCGACCCCTCGCTGGACGTGGTCTACGCGGCGCTCAACGAGACGGCGGCCGGGCTGCGCTCGACCGTGACGGCACTGCACCCGCAGGTGCTCGCGCAATTAGGGCTCACCCCCGGCGTGCGAGAGTTGGTGCGGCAGTACCAGACTCGCGGCGACTTCACGATCGACGCCGAGCTCGAAGATGTCGGCAAGCCCGTCTCTCAGGCCCTGCTGTACCGGGCCGTCCGCGAACTGCTCGCCAACATCAACAAGCACGCGGGTGCCAGCGCGGTGACCATCCGGCTGTTCCGCAAGGGTGACCGCGTGGTGCTCACCGTCGCCGACGACGGCGCGGGCTTCGAGCCGTCGATCGTCGACCAGCGGGTTGCGGAGGGACACATCGGGCTGGCCTCGCTGCAGGCGCGGTTCGACTCGATGGGCGGCACGATGGCGATCGCCTCGACCGTCGGCCGCGGTACGCAGGTCACCGTGACCTCGCCGCCCGAATAGCTCGCGCTTCTACGCCGTGGACGCAGTGTGGGCACCAAGGATTGCCAACGCCTGCTCGTAACCGAGTGGTTCGAGGCCCAACTTGCGCCGGGTGGTGGCGGGCATCGCCGTGAGCACGCGGTCGCGAACGTGAGTGATGAGCTTCATCAGGTCGCGGCAATAGACACTGGGATTGTCGAAGCCGTTCAGCGGCGAGTACCGATGAGGAAGATAGCCGGCACCGCACACTGAAAACACCGGACAATTGCGACATGTACGGCATGCGGCCGCGCTGCCCTGGACGTACAGCTGCACCAAATCGACTGCATAGGCATCAGATATCTGATCATCGGCGACGTTGAGTCCAGTCTTGGTGAAGGAGGGACCGCAGATCTTCAGGACGTCAACCGGCTCGATTTCGCCGTCGGTTTCGATCACCAACAGTCCGTTCTGTCCGCCGCCGAGCGAGTCATTGCCCGCGTGGGTATCGAAGAGAAGTCTGATGATGCTGTCGAACAAGCGGATCGAGAACGAGGTGTCCTGGCTGTCGAACCACGGATCGAAGATCGAAATCAGCCAATCGGCATAGGGAGTGCTGGTCGCCTCGAGCTCCACGCCCTTTGGAGGATGGTTCCACGTTCCATCGGGCAGTAGGAAATCGCACTGGGCGATACCGATTTGGCGCAGATGGTGATAAACCTCGAGTGGATCTGATGAGAGATCGACGACTGACAACACACCACCGAACACGGCTTGATAACGCGGGTTTGCGACTACGAGGTCGATCGCGCGTCGTACCTCGCGGTAAGAGCCGAGTCCGGCGTGGTTCACCCTGCTGCGATCGTGGATCGCAGGTGGCCCATCTAGCGAAATGCCGAACCCGATGCCCAACTCACAGAAGAGGTCGAGCCATTGCGTCGTCAGCAGAGTTCCATTCGTCTCCAAAAGGTATGTCACCGTTACGGATTCGCCGAGAATGGAAGCGGCATCGGCTACGAAGTGGCGGAAGAATTCCGGTCCAGCCAACAGCGGCTCACCGCCATGGAAACTGAAGGTGACCTCACCCACCGCCTGCTCGATACAGTGCGTTCGTACCTTGGCCAACAGGTGACGGATCGTCTCCCGACTCATCACGGGCGGCTGGCCCGTGTAACTGTCGTCGCCCTTGTTGTACATATAGCAGTAGCTGCAATTGAGGTTGCAACGGCTGGCGACCTTGAGGATGTAGCTGTTGATCGGTACTGCGTCTGGATTCACCGCGCGACCACAATGATTCAATGGGACTCGATCACGATGTCGAGGGGTCAATGTCGAATCGTTCTCGAGTGGATTTGCTTGACGAAGGTGATTCTGGCGTATGGCCCCTTGCCCCGCTCGACGGCCTTCGTGCTCGACTGGATCGAGTTGACGATCGTCTCCGTAATCTTGTTTCCGAGATCGCTGATCTCTGCATCGGTAAGGTCATGTGTCCCCAGCTCGATGCTGAACTGGGACGAGCTCTCTGGCGCGTTCGATGCGTCATCCTTGGCCATCTCTGGTTTCCTCTCCTGATTCCATTTCGTGAAATGTGTGACTTCGTGAATTGTGTGACGCGGCCTCAACCGAGCACGACTACCGTGTAGCCGCCGAAGACTTGCCCTTGCTGGCTGGCGGTCACTCGATACACGTGCGACTGACCCGCCGGGGGAATCCCGTCGCCGGTGGTGAGTGTGACCTGCTGGTCGTCACCGACCACCTGATGCTTCGTCGCGGCACCGGACGTCGACGGTCCACCACCGATCGTCGTCGGTGCTCCAAGCAGGACGTTGCCGGTCGGTGCGGCCTGCGCAGGGAACTGGCCTCGAGTCCCGGTCCGAAGTTGTAGCCAAGGCATGGCGTTTGGCGCAGAACGAGTCACGGCAACCTCGGCCGGCTCACCGAACAGCGGGCCTACATGAATCTTCACCGGTTGGGGCAGCATCAGCGGCTCGTCTACCAAACGCGCCATGGGTCGCACCCCCTGATCACCTTGGGCGATGACGTGAATGTTGCGCTGTCCGATGTGGCGGTTGAGCGCTGCGTCCCACGGCGGATCGCCGAGTCCGTCGCTCGTCTCGTCCCACACACGCACGAGGAGGCACTCGTGTCCACCGTTGACGAACGTCGGATACCAGGGGGTGGGGCACTTGACCACGGCATGCGATCGCCCGCTGCCACGCGCACCCAACGAGAGCGCCGCGACACCGATCAGGTGCGTTCCCGTCGCGTTGATGCCCAACGCCGGATCACACCAATAGAACTCGACGACGACATTGGGGGCCTGTGCGATTCCGAAGTTCCAGACGTGGGCATACAGCGTCGTTGGTTTGCCCGCTTCTGCGGTCTGACCCAACTCCGGTGGCACGGCGGGCGCAACGGCGGGGTCGGTGTTGGAGAGAAGCAGGATGTCCGGGCTCTCCCAGAATGGACCGACGACAGGTCGTGCGCCGAGATCACCGGCATTGGCGCGAAGGAACAGGAATGGTAGGAATAGGTCGCCACGGCCGCCCGGCCAGCTGTTCCACGGCGGGGTGCTGAAGTCACATGGGTCGAGTGCACCCCCAGGGACGACGCCCGTCGAGAAACCGTAGTGACGAGCGGGCCTGTTCGGGTTCTTCCAACCGAGCGTTGTTCCGCTCCCAGGCCGCGGGTGCGGTGCGGGCCTTTCTGGATCCCTACCCGACGGGGTGTGTCCACCATGAACTCCGCAGCCGCAGCCGCAGCCGCAGCCGCAGCCGCAGTGCCCGCCGCGACACCGGGCTTCGCCGCAGCCGCAGTGATGTTGGGCATGCCGATGGCACGGGCATTGGCAGCCAGAGTGCGTGCATCCACCCGGATCGTGCCTGCGGACAGGATGATCGCATCGGCACGTGCCGTCGCACGAGCCCTCTCCAGCCCCGTTGTCGCCACCGCTACCACCGCTGCCGTCGTTTCCCCCGCTCGTGCGGCCGTCGCAGTCGCGGCCCACGACGCCGGCGGCCACCATCGTTGACTTGACTCCCCAGTCGGCGGCCGCGGCCGCCCATGCGTCAGGCATCGCCGTCTCCCTCCATCGGCGCGCGCCGTTCGATGATCACCACGGGTGGCGCGTCGACGTAGTCCAGCTGCATCGGATCGTTGGGGTTCCAATCCGGATTGGCGGTCGGCTTGATGGGACCCGCAGGGTCCAGCCATGGTGGCACGACGGGTAACTGGTAGGAGATGCTCATCGGCGTCTTGCCTTGTGGCGGTGCGTCTTGGCGGCGAATCCAATCCCACGTCAGGTACGCGTAGGCGCGGTCCGCATCGAGATTGAACTGAGTCTGGTAGTCCGTGTCGTTGACCAGACGACCGATCAGGTAGGCGGAGAAGGGGACGGGGTCGCCGAGCGGGCTGCTGCGCCGCCTCGCTCGACCGATGAGCTGTTCGTTGAGCACATCAGTCTGCCAGGGCGACTGGGAATTCTCGTACTCATAGCGTGCTTCTGCATCGAATCCGCGGTCGGTGCGGAAGAACACTTGGTCTGGTGTAGTGCCTTCCGCATACGGGCCGGGACGCATGGGTTTGAACGCGCCGGCGGGCCCTGGCTGATCGTGGCAAGCACTGGGATCGTATGTCTCTGTCGGAGTGGGGACTTCGACGCGTTGGCCTCCACTTTCCTGCACGCTGGTCGACGGGTACGCCCACGGCCGGTGGTACTCCCATTCGTCGGCCGGCTCACCGTCGCCATGGAACTGCAGTACCGGGTAGTAGGGCATCTTCGGGTCGCGTACCGAGTGGCTGACGATGACGTCGTCGGTGCGGTCGAGTGCACCGAACGGGTCCACCGCGTCGGCCAGCGCCTGCTTGAACATCCCGTCGATGGTCGCGCCAAGCGTGATCAGTGGCCGGTCGATCTCGTTCGGCCACTTCAATTCTCCGTTGTCGGGGTAGCGTTGCTCGCCATGCGGCATGAACACGCCGGTGTGCGCCATCACGTCGTGGGTCTTGGTGGCGACGTCCCACAACTTCATCGCGATTTCGTACAGCCTTTCCCGTGCCCAGAAGGTCCACGGGCTCAATCCCATCTTGATCAGGTCGCCAATCAACTTGAGGACGCCGGCGAGCTCTTTCACGATCCATTGCACGAGTGCGACGAAGACGTCGCATGCGTCCTCGATTGGGTTGTCGCTGTTGACTCCCGAGAAATCCGGGGGTTGGAACAGGTTGGTGAAATCAGACTGCGGGGGGACGATGACGAAGTCGGGTTGTCGGGGCTTCGGCAGCTCCCATCCGCCATTGAAGTTGAGCTTGTACATCGTGATCATCAAGCGGTATGCCGTGGCGACCTGCCAGGGCAGGGGAAAGCCCCGCGGCACGGAGAACGGCGGTGGTGGTGCGATCCCGTCCAGCAGCTCCTGGAACGGGCGGTCGAGTCCATGGCCCGTAACGCCTTGCACTAGTGAAGTGAGCTTGCCTTGATCGATCTGCTGCTGGTATCCGTCGCCGCGGTAGATCAACGGATGAGGTCGGTCTTCGAAGGTCTCTATCAGCGCAGCGACGATGGCATTGGCCATCCATCCCGGCATCTCGCCATCTACGTCGAGCTGCTCCTTGCGCACCTCGGGATCATCGGAAAGTGGGGACGGGCGTTGCGCGCCGCGCGGGTCATCGGGTGTGAGTTGTACGGCGAACCAGAGCGCCGACGACGAGAGGTCGGGATAGTCGTCGGTCTTACCCCATGGATCCGGCTGGATCGTGCCACCGGTGCCGGATTGTTCGTAGTTCCATGCATCGATGTGGTTCTCGATGAGGTGGTGCCGGGTCGGATGGTCGCGGTAGGGACCGCCGCACTGCTCGTTGACGAATGAGTGCGCGATGGTGTCCGTGCCGACGTGGGTGATGTATCCCAATGTGAAGGCAAGGAACTGGTCGTGGCGGTCTTGGGCGCCGTCGCTGCCGTCGAGCAGCAGTTCGGCCTGCCGAACGAGCGCCTGACATGTGGCGGAAGTCCTCCGGTAGTGCGTCATGTCGCTCCAGAGGAACGAGTTCTCCTGGTAACCCTTTGCCACGACCGTGTTCATCAGACTCCAGATACCGGCATACGTCGTGATCTCTTGGACGCCAATGGTTTCGATGGCGTTCAGAAGTTGCTGAACGGCATCGCCGAACTCGCTGAGGATCCCTCCGGTCAGATCGTCTGCGATCTCACCTGCCACTTCGACGAACGGTCCGATCGTCTTGTTCCAGACGGTGACGAAGTCCTTCCAGGCCTTCTGGAGGCGGATCAGCAGACGGAGAATTCCAGCGATCGTCGAGTTGACCTCTTCGAGGATGACGAGCACGGGCTCCCAGTCGTCCTCCATGGCGGCGTCGAAGAAGTAGTAGACCGCGAGAGCCAACATGATGTCGTCGGAGATGGGACCGAGAACGTCGTTGTTCCAGTCTTGCGAGAAGAAGAACAGATCTGGACCGATCGCCCCGATCGCGGTGAACTTCTCCCAGGTTCGCATGATTTCCCCGCATGTTCGCGGGTCGTACTGGGCAACGGCGTCACCTCCAGCCCCGAGATCCGGCCAGTCAGTGAAATCGCCGTCGGCAAGTAGATCGGCTACTCGGCGAGCAGTGTAAATGTGGGTGAAGTGACCGGGCATTTGCGCTCCCTAGCCGCGTCTCTGCAGGTTCGTGGCGCTCGCTAAACACTGCCTGGGCATGACGCCGTGCAGCCTAGGGAGCAGTGTCTGAATGAGGGCCCAATTCGATACGAATCGAATTGGCTGAAATCGAAGAATGACCTTCGCTTATCCACCTGGAGCCCCCCGTGCGGCCTGGATTGAGCCGCGTGCACGCAGCACTCTACTCCGCGCGAATGGCCTGCTACAAGGGCGTTTCACGCCATCTTGGCGACGCCAAGGGGGAGTTAAGTGGTTAAAGGATCTAGAGGATTCGCCTGGATGCTCTTCGCCATTCACTCCACAGTCGATTGGCTAATTAGCTTGCACATCACGACTATCTGGCGTGTATACGCGAGGCACTACGAGAAACTTAATTCCGGTGCGGAAATGCCGCATATGACGGTAGACAGCCCTGGCACGGTTCCTTAGCTGAGCGCGAGCGAGTTCGGTTTCTTGGGCTCGTGCTCGTCTTTAACTCGCCAGCCGCGCGCAGCCCCCTTGAATCCCGCCTCCCGCGTCTTCACTTTTCGCCGGCACGTTTGCTGCTGAGTCACGACGGCCTCGTGGGACGATGACGGCTGTGTCGAGGGGGAGCGGTGCAGCGGGACGTCGAGGGGCGCGCCATGGCAGACCTCCTCGATCGTGCCGAGGCTGGTCCTGCTGCACTGGTGGTCGAGGGCGAAGCAGTTCCTCTCCGTCAAGACCGTCGAGATGACCCTCACGAAGACCTACCGCAAACTCGGGATCCGATCTCGCGCGCAATTGCCTTCACGCCTTGATGATCTGGATGCCTGCGAAGGCTAATCGGCGAAGTTCCAGTCGAACGGGCTGTGCTGGCGATGCCAGCGGGCGCCGGGATACACCAGCACCGGTGGCGTGGCCTTGGTGCTCGGCGAGAAGAAGTTGCCGTTGTCGTTGGCCGAGATCGACGGCGCCGCAGTGGCGATGGACGCGGAACCGAGGACGGCGGCTCCGCCGATGCCAGCGGCGACCAGAGGGAGTGCGAGGTAGCGGGTCAGGGTACGGGCGATGGAGTTCGTCATGCCACCACTCTGTCGTGACCCGGCGCCGACGTCTGTCGGGTGAACGGTGGTGACACCGGACCAATCGCGTGTCCCCCGAACGGTGGAGGTCGACTACGTCGTCAGGCTGCGCGCGATGACGAGGCGCTGAATCTGGTTGGTGCCCTCGAAGATTTGCGTGATCTTGGCCTCGCGCATGTAGCGCTCGACGCGGTAGTCGCGGGTGTAGCCTGCGCCGCCGAACACCTGGACCGCGTCGGTGGTGACCTTCATCGCGGCATCGGTGGCGATCATCTTGGCCACGCTGGCTTGCGTCGAGTACGGCTGCCCGAGATCGCGGCGCCGCGCGGCGTCGAGGTACGTGGCCCTGGCGCTGCCCACCGCGGCGGCCATGTCGGCCAGCAGGAAGCCCAACCCCTGATGGTCGATGATCTTGCGGCCGAACGTCGTTCGCTCGTTGGCGTACCGGCACGCGTCGTCCAGTGCCGCCTGGGCGATGCCGGTCGCGACGGCTGCGATACCCAGCCGACCGGAATCCAGTGCGCTGAAGGCGATCTGCAGACCCTGGCCCTCGGCGCCGATGCGGCGGTCGGCGTCGATCCGTGCGTTGTCGTAGAACGCCGATGTCGTCGGGACCGCTGAAAGTCCCATCTTCTCTTCGGGTTTACCGAAGCTCAGCCCAGGAAGATCGCCAGGCACCAGGAAGCAGGAGATCGACTTCTCGCCGGTGCGGGCGAACAACGTGTAGAAGTCCGCGACGCCACCGTGGGTGATCCACGACTTCGAGCCGTTCAGCACGTACCCGTCGCCGTCGGCCACCGCGGCGCAGCGCAACGCCGCCGCGTCCGAACCGGCCTGCGGCTCGGAGAGGCTGTACGCGCCGATCCGTTCACCGGAGAGCATGTCGGGCAGCCAGCGCTGCTTCTGCTCTTCGGTGCCGAACGCCAGCAGCGGGTGCGACGACAGGCTGTGCACGCTGACCGCGACGGCCACGGCTGCCCAGCGGGAGGCGATCTCCTCGAGCACCTGCAGGTAGACCTCGTAGGGCTGGCCACCGCCACCCCACTCCTCGGGCTGGGGGAGGCTCAGCAGCCCTGCGGCGCCC
>JAOPUT010000150.1 GCA_025963385.1 Mycobacterium sp. | reverse complement strand
CTCACCGACGCTGCCGTGGCATCCAGGTCCGTCAGGTGACGGCGGCGCGGCGCACCAGCGAGAGCACCACGGCGGCGGTGGCGAACAAGCCCGAGAAGACCCGGTTCAGAACGGTCTGCTGCCGCGGCGTGTGCAACCACTCGACGAGGCGCACGGCCAAGCCGGTGTAGAGCCCCATCACGACGAGGTCCACGGCGATCATGGTGGCGCCGATGACGAGGTACTGCGGCAGCAACGGCACCGTCGGCACCACGAACTGTGGCAGCACGGCCAGGAAGAACACCAGGCCCTTGGGATTGGTCGCATTGATCAGGAACCCACGGACGACCAATGCCAGTCGCCCGCCGTCGACGGCCTTGCCGATCTGCGCGCGCAGGTCAGTGGTGACCGAACGCCATTGCCGCACAGCGAGATACCCGAGGTACAGCACGCCGATCCACTTGATCACGTTGAAGGCGACGATCGAACTGGCGACCGCGGTGCCGAGGCCGATGGCGACGAGGGTCAGTTGCAGCATCAGCCCGATCTCGAGGCCGAGGATGCTCCAGTAACCGCGCCGCACTCCGTGGGTCAGGCCGGTGGCCATCGACTGGATCGCACCCGCACCGGGCGACACCGCGATCAGGATCGCCGCGCCGATGAACGTGAGCCACACCTCCAGAGCCATGGCGCGAAGTGTCGCAGGAGGGCGCGGGTCACCTCAAGGGAGTATCAGGCGATGTCGGCGACGAAGGTGCCCTGGCGCTTCGCGAGCATCTGCGAAATGCGCGGGAGCGTGGCATCGACCGTGCCGACGGGCAGCACACGGGGATTCACCAGATGCAGGTCCTTGCGTCCGACGTGGATGTCCGCCTCGCCTGCCGCCAACACGTTCTTCACCCAGTTGGTCTTGCCGTGCACCAGCCCGATCGCCAGCACGTTGCCCTTGCGGTACGACGTGACGATGGTCTCGTACTCCTTGCCCGAGGTGCGGCCGCGGTGCCGGATCACCGAGAACCCCGGCATCCGCTTCGACAGGGGTCGGAGCAGCGGATTGACGTACTTGATCTGAAACCGTTCCAGCCACACGGGAATGATCATCGGCACGCCAGGCGCGTGATTGGGGTGTTCTTCGCGTGACGTTGACGGTGACATGGCGGCTCCCGGATTCTGATTTGTGCTGCTCTGGGACAATAGACGGCGTGAATGACTCGTCCGTGCTGATGTCCCGCATCGACCTGCGGGGCGAGCAGTTGTCCGCGGCCCGGCTTCGTGCCGTGCTGCCCCGGGGTGGAGTCGACGTCGACGCCGTGGTGCCGAAGGTACGGCCCATCGTCGACGCGATCATCGCGCGCGGCGCCGAGGCGGCTCTCGAGTACGGCGAAACCTTCGACGGGGTACGCCCAGACACCGTCCGAGTACCTCTGGACCGCCTGGAGTCGGCGCTCGCCGAGCTCGACGCCGACGTGCGGGTCGCCCTCGAGGTCGCCATCGAACGCACCCGGGCCGTGCACGCCGACCAGACGCGTACCGACAGCACGACCACCCTGGCGCCCGGTGCGACGGTCACCGAGCGATGGGTGCCCGTCGAGCGCGTGGGCCTCTACGTCCCTGGCGGCAACGCCGTCTACCCGTCGAGCGTCGTGATGAACGTGGTGCCCGCGCAGACCGCAGGTGTCGACTCGCTGGTCATCGCGAGCCCGCCGCAGGCCTCCGTGCAGGGTGAGTTTCATGGACTCCCGCACCCGACGATCCTGGCCGCCGCCCGCATGCTGGGAGTCGAGGAGGTGTGGGCCGTCGGCGGCGCGCAGGCCGTCGCGCTCCTGGCGCACGGCGGCACCGACACCGACGGAGCCGAACTCGCTCCCGTCGACATGATCACCGGCCCGGGCAACATCTTCGTCACCGCGGCCAAGCGGATCTGCCGCTCGCAGGTCGGAATCGACGCCGAGGCGGGCCCGACGGAGATCGCGATCCTCGCCGACCACTCCGCCGATCCCGTACACATCGCCGCCGACCTCATCAGCCAGGCGGAGCACGACGAGATGGCCGCGTCGGTCCTCGTCACCACCAGCACCGAGCTCGCGGACGCAACGGACGCCGAGGTCGCGGCACAACTGAAGACCACCGTGCACCGCGAACGCGTCACCGCCGCACTCACCGGACGTCAGTCGGCCATCGTGCTCGTCGACGATCTCGACGCGGGCCTTCGAACGGTCAACGCCTACGCCGCCGAGCACCTCGAGATCCAGACGGTCGACGCGTCGGCCGTCGCGGGTCGGGTGCGTTCCGCCGGAGCCGTCTTCGTGGGTCCCTGGTCGCCGGTGAGCCTGGGCGACTACTGCGCGGGATCCAATCACGTACTGCCGACCGCGGGGTGCGCGAGGCATTCCAGCGGACTGTCCGTGCAGACCTTCCTGCGCGGCATCCACGTCGTCGACTACACGGAGGCAGCACTGAAGGACGTGTCGGGATACGTCATCACGTTGGCGCAGGCCGAGAATCTGCCGGCACATGGCGAGGCCGTCCGGCGGAGGTTCGATGCTGGGGGTCCCCCCGCTCGTGGGGGAGAGCGCAGCGACCGGGGAATCGAGCGAGCGAAGTGAGCGAGATCATCCGCAGGATCTCTCTGGAAGACCTGCCGTTGCGCGACAATCTCCGAGGCAAGTCACCGTACGGCGCCCCGCAGCTGTCGGTTCCGGTGCGGCTCAACACGAATGAGAATCCGCACCCGCCGACCCAGGCGCTCGTCGACGACGTCGCCGCCACGGTGCGCGACGCGGCGAACGAACTGCACCGGTATCCCGACCGGGATGCACGTGCACTTCGGTCCGATCTGGCGGCGTACCTGACCTCGCGGACCGGTGTGGAACTGACCGCCGAGAACGTCTGGGCGGCAAACGGATCCAACGAGATCCTGCAGCAGCTGCTGCAGGCGTTCGGCGGTCCCGGCCGTAGCGCCCTCGGGTTCGTGCCTTCCTACTCG
>JAOPUT010000147.1 GCA_025963385.1 Mycobacterium sp. | reverse complement strand
CCGTCGACTCATTCGAGGCGCAGGCGGCGCGTGACGGGCTCGTCGAGGCCTCCGGCGCCCTCAAGACGATCGCCGTGTCGCTGACCAAGATCGCGAACGACGTGCGCTGGATGGGGTCGGGTCCGCTCACCGGTCTCGGCGAGCTGCAGCTGCCGGATCTGCAGCCCGGCAGCTCGATCATGCCCGGCAAGGTCAATCCCGTTCTGCCCGAAGCGGTTACGCAAGTGGCAGCACAGGTGATCGGCAACGATGCGGCCATCACCGTCGGTGGCCTCTCGGGGGCATTCGAACTCAACGTGTACATCCCGATGATGGCGCGCAACATCTTGGAGTCGTTCACGATTCTGACCAACGTGTCGCGGCTGTTCGCCGAGAGGTGCATCGACGGCCTCGTCGCCAACGAGGCGCACCTGCGCGATCTCGCCGAGTCCTCACCCTCGATCGTGACGCCGCTGAACTCGGCGATCGGGTACGAGGAGGCCGCGAAGGTCGCCAAGGAAGCACTCAAGGAGCGCAAGACGATTCGGCAGACGGTCATCGACCGCGGTCTTATCGGCGACAAGCTCTCCGAGGAGGAACTCGACAGGCGCTTGGACGTGCTGAAGATGGCGAAGGTCGTCGATGAGCGCTTGCGCGAAGAGGATTGACCAAAGGCGGCGACTGACGCCCGCGAGCAGTGCAAAAGCCCCTCAATTGAGCTGATTGAGGGGCTTTTGCGTCCGTTCGGCCGGTGAATCCAGCAGCCCCTTGATCCCAGGCCACGCCGTCACGCTGTGCAGCACCAGGCTCAGGGTGACGGTCACGGCCACCACCTGGATGATCAGCGCCTCCTGCTCGATGTGACCTCGTTCGACGACGATCAGGCCGAGCACCAGCGTGCCGATGCCACGCGGCCCGAACCAGCCGATGAAGAGCCGCTCGCGAAAGGGCACGTCACTGCGAATGAGTGAAAGCCACACCGCGACAAGGCGAACGGCGACGACCGCCACGACGGCGAACACGATGACCCGCCAGCTCGCGTCGCGCCAGCCGACGATCACCGCGTAGCCGCCGAACAACGCGAACACCGCCAGCTCGAGAAGTTGACCCGCCGCCTCGGAGACGTGCATCTCGGGCACCGAGTCCGTGCGGCGGGCAGCGTAGGCGAACGCCAGCCCGCCCGAGAAGGCGGCGACGAAACCGCTGCCGTGGAAGCTCTCGGCCACCTGGAAGCAGAACAGTGCGACGGCGACGGTGGCGAGTTGCGCCCAGGTGTCGCTCATCCAACCGCGTCCACGCGACTTTCCGATCACCCAGCCGCCTCCCGCCCCGATGGCGAGACCGACGACCACCGACAGCACCTCGGTGCGCAACAGGAAGGCGCCCCAGTGCACGTCGGCGTCGTTGCGTTCGGAGGCCAGCGCCAAGGCGGCGAGCAGTGCCGCGAGCGCGAAGCCGTCATAGAAGCCGCTCTCCGTCGACATCGCATGCCGGACGCGCTCCGGGATCCGCTCGTCCTCCAGGAGCGCATCGATGAGGGCGACCTCCGTCGGCGCCACGACGGCCGCCAGACACACGGCCTCCCACAGCGGCATCACCGGGAGCACCAGCAGCGCCGTCACCACCCCGAGCCCGATGGCCAACGGGATCCCGATCGCCAGCAGCCGGAACGTCAACCCGCGACGGCGCACCACGGCGGCCATGTCGAGCTCGACCGCCTGGTTGAACAGGATGACGGTCAGCGCCAGCTGGGCGAGCGTGTTGAAGCTGGCGGCGTCCGGGCCACCGTCGAGCACGGCGAAACCGAAGGGACCCAACAGCATTCCCAGCACGACGAAGATCAGCGCCGGGGCCAGGTACCACCGCTTGACCAATCCGGAGACCACCGCGTAACACAGCACCAACAGCGTGAGGACGACCGCGGTGTCCGTCGTCATGACGTGCCGTCACGCCCCATTGTTGGGACCACCCGAGTTCTGGTTCGGGATGTCGGTGATCGGGAAGTTCGGCATCGGCGCGGGCGACGGGGTGTTCGGCAGCGACGGGATCTCACCGGGCGGGATGTCGACGAGCTCGTTGACGGGCGGGCCGTTGTCGCGGCGGCCATAGGTGGTGCCTGGCGCCCGCTCGCCGATCATCTGCGTGACGGTGACCATGTGGTAGCCGTTGGCCTTGAGCACCGGGATGAACTGCTGTATCAGGTCGACGGTCGACGAGTACGCGTCGTGGAACAGCACCACCGAGTTCGGCTTGATCTGGGTCATCAGCATGTAGCGGGTGGCGGCGGTGTTGGAGTCGTTGGCCCAGTCGAACGGGATGACGTCCCAGTTGATGTCGGCCAGCCCCTGCTTCTTGGCTTCGGCCAGCACCTGGTCGTTGATCAGGCCGCCCGCGGTGCGCACCAGCTTGGGACGCTGGCCCGTCGCCGCTTCGATCGCATCGCTGGCCTTGCTGAACTGGGCGGGAATGTCCTCGGGCGGGATGGTCGTCATGTTCGGGTGCTCCCAGGTATGGCTCCCCAGCTCCATACCGGCCTCGACCACGCGCTTGGCACCCTCGGGGTTGGCCGCCACCTTGTTGCCGATCTCGAAGAACGTTGCCTTGGCGTCGTTGTCCTTCAGGATCTTCAGCAGCCGGTCGGTGTAGGGACTGGGGCCGTCGTCGAACGTCAGCGCGATGCACTTGACGACCGAACAGTCGACCTCCTCCTCGGCTTCGGCCGGGGTGGCGATCCGCACGTGGCCGGTCAGGCCACCGATGACCACGATCGCAACGCCGGCACAAACGCCGATGACCACGCGCCAGTACGTCCACGAGGACGAGTCGGGCCGCTTACGCACGGTGGAAGCCTACCGACTGAGCCTGACTCTGCGGCCCTCAGCGTCACGGCAACGCGCCTGGGCTGAACTCCTCCAGCATCTCGGTGACCAGCGCGGCGATCGGCGAACGCTCGCTGCGCAGCAACGTGATGTGGGCGAACAGCGGATGCCCCTTGAGCTTCTCGATGACGGCCGCGACGCCGTCGTGCCTGCCCACCCGAAGGTTGTCGCGCTGGGCGACGTCGTGCGTGAGCACCACCCGTGAGCCTGCGCCCAGCCGGGACAGCACCGTCAGCAGGACGTTGCGCTCCAGCGACTGGGCCTCGTCGACGATGACGAACGAGTCGTGCAGCGAGCGGCCGCGGATGTGCGTGAGTGGCAGCACCTCGAGCATGCCGCGGGCGTGGACCTCTTCGAGCACGGCGGGGCTGGCGAGCCCCTCGAGGGTGTCGAAGACGGCCTGCGCCCACGGGCCCATCTTCTCGCTCTCACTGCCAGGAAGGTAGCCCAGGTCCTGGCCGCCGACGGCGTACAGCGGCCGGAAGACGACGACCTTGCGCTGCGTGCGGCGCTCGAGCACCGCCTCCAGGCCCGCGCACAGGGCCAGCGCCGACTTGCCGGTGCCCGCCTTGCCGCCGAGCGACACGATGCCGACCGACTCGTCGAGCAGCAGATCGAGGGCGACGCGTTGTTCGGCTGACCTTCCCCGGAGGCCGAACACTTCGCGATCACCACGGACCAACTGCACCCGCTTCTCGGCGTTCACCCGACCGAGCGCCGACGACGTGCCGCCGAGCAGCCGAACACCCGTGTGGCAGGGCAGGTTTCGCGCGTCCTCGAGATCGATCTCACCGTCGTTGAACAGCGTGTCGATCTCCTCGGCGGTCACGTCGACCTCCGACATTCCGGTCCAGCCGGACGTGACGACGTCCTGCGCGTGGTACTCGTCGGCCTGCAAACCGACCGCACCCGCCTTGACCCGCAGTGGGATGTCCTTGCTGACGAGCGTGACGAGCTTGCCCTCGGCGGCGAGGTTGGCCGCGCACGTCAGGATTCGTGCGTCGTTGGTCTCGGTGCGGAACCCGGCGGGCAACACCGTCGGGTCGCTGTGGTTGAGCTCGATCTGGAGCGTTCCGCCTTGCGTGCCAATGGGAATGGGCTGATCGAGGCGTCCGTGTTCCAGTCGCAGATCGTCGAACATCCGCAGCGCCTGACGCGCGAACCAACCCAGCTCGTGATGGTGCCGTTTGGCTTCCAACTCGCTGATGACCACGAGGGGGACGACGACTTCGTGTTCGGCGAACCGGTTGCATGCCCAGGGATCGGACAGCAGTACGGAGGTGTCGAGCACATAGGTGCGAACTGGGGTCCAGCCGGCCGATTCAGTCACGGGACGCTCCTAGGCCCGTGCGGCACCGCACGAACTCCCTCGGTGGATACCGCGGTACCAGGACCGGGGCCGGTCCCGTCTTCGTCGAAACGACGGATACCGCCCGGATAGCAGAGCATGTCGGCCATCGAAGCCGACGCTACTCCCGACGCGAGGATTGCGCCGCGCAGGCGCGCCGTGGCCGATGTGTGACCACTCGGTTAACTACGGGGTGACGAATTTCGCGAGCTCGGCGGCGTCTGCGACACCCCAGTCGACGATGCGGTCGGAGATGACCTTGCGCAGGGCGGCGTCGTCGAAGATCCCTGCCTCGGCGACGACGCGGATCTTGTCCTGATAGGCGTCGATGTCCGCCCCGATGGGCTCGAGCGCGGCGGCGCGGCTCGCGATCGCAGCGATCGTCTCGTCGCGCTGGGTGGTGAGGCAGTGCGCGACGAGGTTCGCGAAGAACTCCTCGTGGCGCTCCTCGTCTCTGGCGATCCGGCCGACCATGTTCTGCAACACCGGCTCGGCGATCTGGGCCTGCAGATTGCGGCCGAAGACCGCGTGCGCCCGCTCGAGCAGGGACATGAAGACCAGCGTCTCGATCTGGCTGAGGTGGTCGGCGCGGTAGCCCTTCATCACGTGCGCGACGCGGACGTCCTCGTTGGCGCTCGGATCGATCTCGCGGGTCACGACGAGGTAGTTGCGCAGCGCGACGGCGTGCAGATGCTCCTCGGCGGTCCAGCGCCCGAGCCACCGGCCCCACTTGTCGTCGAGGATGAAGTGCTCGACGAGCTCGCGGTGGTAGCCGGCCAGGTTGTCCTTGACTATGAGCAGGATCTCCAGCGCATCGGTGACGTGCTTGGGCAGCGTCACCGATGATTCGTCCCAGTCCTTGCCACCGAGGAAGGCGAAGTTCTCACCCTGGTCGAACGGCACGTAATCGTGCGCGTACCAGAGTTCCTCGGTCGCGACGTGGCGCGCCAGATTGGCTTCGACGACCGGTTCGAGTTCCAGCGTCAGAGCATTGGCTACGGGCTTGTCTGCCATGAAACTAACTGTAACCCGTGGACACACGTTCTCCGAAATCGGGGCGGGGCGTGTCCTCGGACTACAGCGTCAGGCCCGGGTACAGCGGATTTGCGGCCAGGAGCTCCGCCGCCGCGGCGTGCACGCGGTCGGCGGTTCCGTCGGCCAGCGTGTACTTCGCCTTGGAGGTGCCGTCGGGCTGGGTGTTTTTCAAGACCTCGACGACCAGCTCCGCAACGCGGTCGAAGTCGTCGGGACCGAACCCGCGGGTGGTGAGCGCCGGCGTGCCGAACCGGATGCCGCTCGAGTACCAGGCGCCGTTGGGGTCGTTGGGGATCGAGTTGCGGTTGGTGACCACGCCCGAATCCAGCAGCGCCGACTCGGCCTGCCGCCCCGTGAGCCCGAACGACGTCACGTCGAGGAGCACGATGTGGTTGTCGGTGCCGCCGGTGACCAGCCGCGCGCCACGCTTGAGGAAGCCGTCGGCCAGTGCCTTGGCGTTGTCGGCGATGCGCTGCGCGTAGGCCTGGAACGACGGCTGCCGTGCCTCGGCGAGTGCGACGGCCTTAGCCGCCATCACGTGGGACAGCGGGCCGCCGAGCACCATCGGGCAGCCCTTGTCGACGGCGGCGGAGTACTCCTCGGTCGCCAGGACCAAGCCACCGCGCGGGCCACGGAGCGACTTGTGCGTCGTCGTGGTGGTGACGTGGGCGTGCGGCACCGGATCCTCGTCACCGGTGAACACCTTGCCTGCCACCAGCCCGGCGAAATGGGCCATGTCGACCATGAAGGTGGCGCCGACCTCGTCCGCGATCTCGCGCATCTTGGCGAAGTTCACCCGGCGTGGGTAGGCCGAATATCCGGCGACCAGGACCAGCGGCTTGAACTCGCGCACCGCGGCCGCGACCGCGGAGTAGTCCAGCAGTCCGGTCTCCGGGTCGGTGCCGTAGCTGCGCTGATAGAACATCTTGCCGGAGATGTTCGGCCGGAAGCCGTGGGTGAGGTGGCCGCCGGTGTCCAGCGACATGCCCATCAGGCGCTGGTTGCCGAGCTTGCCCCGCAGCGTCTCCCAGTCGGCCTCGGACAGGTCGTTGACGTTCTTGGCGCCGAGTTCGGCAAGCCCAGGTGCCTCGATCCGGGTCTGCAGGATCGCCCAGTAGGCGACGAGGTTGGCGTCGATGCCGGAGTGCGGCTGCGCGTAGGCGTACGGCGCGCCGAACAGCTCGCGGGCATGCTCGGCGGCCAGCGCCTCGACGGTGTCGACGTTCTGGCAGGCGGCGTAGAAGCGGTGGCCGACGGTGCCCTCGGCGTACTTGTCGGAGAACCAGGTGCCCATCGTCAGCAGGACGGCCGGTGAGGCGTAGTTCTCGCTGGCGATCAGCTTGAGCGAATCACGTTGGTCGGCGAGCTCCTTGCGGGTCGCCGCGGCGATCCGCGGTTCCACGGACTCGATGACCTTCAGGGCGGCCGTGTATGCGGCGCTTGCGGTCTCGGCGTACTCGGCGCCCAGCGCTGGCACAGGGCTTGTCACGGACTCGGCAGTCATGGTGTCCAGCGTAAACCGCCCGGCGGCGCGGTTACCCCCGCGCCCACCTCACGCGGCGTCGGAGCGCAGCGCCGACGGCACCAGCGGCTCGTCGAGCAGCCTGCCGAACCGCTCGGTCAGCGTGACCTCGGCGGGCCGCGCGTCGAGCCACGCCCGCAGCAGCCGGTAACCCTCGACGTAGGTGCTGGTGTACGCCCGCCACAGCGGCGAGGACAGGAATCGCAGCGACTGCCGGGCCCGCGTATCGCTGGTCAGCTGCCAGCGCTGCAGAAAGGCGACGACGTCGTCGACGTCGCGGTGCTCGTCATGCAGCATCAGGGCGGCGTCCTGACGTACGTCGGCAAGTGCCGCCGACGCCTCCGAGATCGCGACCGCGCGTTCGCCGTCGAACCGGAGACCGAGGTCCGCATAGATGTAGGTGGCCCAGTCCCCCCACTCCGGACCGACCGCCGCGTACAGCGCGAGATCGGCCAGCCCCTCGGCCATCAGACACTGCGGGGTGTTGACCAGGAAGATCGTCTGCTCGGTCTGACCCCGCCCTTCGACGAGGCCGGCTTCCTTCCGGCAGTGCTCGGTGTGGTGGCCGGGGTAGGACTCGTGGGCGACCAACCGCGGCAGCCCCGACATCTGCTGCTTGAGGTCTGCGTTGACGGCGACCGTCGACCGGTAGTCGCCCTCGTAGTAGTTGAACCCGGACCACGGCTTGTCGGTGACCATCTCGTAGTTGATCGTCTCCGCCTCCGGCAGCGGGAAGTCGGCGCGGACCCTGTCGCGAAGCGCGCTGGAGAACGCGTGGATGCATTCCTCGAGCCGCTCGGGTGGGATCTCCTCACCGGCGCGGTAGGCCTGCATGCGCTCGGCGAGGTCACCGCTGCCGCCCAGCGCCTCGTCGAGCTTGCGGTGCGCCTCGCGGTACCGGTCGGGATCGCCCTTGACGATGTCGACGTCGAAGTAGTCGTGCACCTCCTGTACGAAGCCGACGTCCTCGCCCGCGAACTTGCGCCCCGCGCATGCCAGCGCCCGCAGGTGCGCGGCGATGTAGTCGGCCCGCTGCTGATCGAGGCCGTCGGTGCCGGGCAGTTCGGCGATCAGCCGCTCGGCTTGGCGGGCGAGGTCGGCGGGGTCCGGAGGCGGTTCGGAAGCGACGGCGGCGCGGAGTGCGGGGTCGCCGGTGAACGAGTCGACGTAGCCCTCCTCGATCCGGTCGAACCTCAATCCGAGGAGCAGGTACTCGCGAATCACGGTGCTTGAGTCCATCCCGTTAGCCATGCCTCCAACCGTAAATGCAACACTGGGCCCATGCCGCGGGCGAGCGAGCCAAGTCCGTACGTCGAGTTCGACCGAAGTCAATGGCGTTCGCTACGTATGTCGACTCCGTTGAAGCTGACCGAGAGTGAGGTCCTGGGCCTTCGCGGCCTCGGTGAGCAACTCGACCTGCTGGAGGTCGAAGAGGTCTACCTTCCTCTGGCGCGATTGATCCATCTTCAGGTGGCAGCGCGTCAGCGGCTGTTCGCGACGACGGCCGAGTTCCTCGGCGAGCCGCAGCAGAACCCCGACCGCCCGGTGCCCTTCGTCATCGGGGTGGCGGGCAGTGTGGCCGTCGGCAAGTCCACCACCGCCCGCGTGCTGCAGGCCCTGCTGGCGCGGTGGGAGCACCATCCGCGCGTCGACCTCGTCACCACCGACGGCTTCCTCTACCCCAACGCCGAGCTGTTGCGGCGAAACCTGATGCACCGCAAGGGATTTCCGGAGAGCTACGACCGCCGCGCGCTGATGCGATTCGTCACGGCGGTGAAGTCGGGATCCGATCAGGTGTGCGCCCCGGTGTACTCGCATCTGCTCTACGACATCGTCCCCGGCGAGCAGATGGTCATCAAACATCCGGACATCCTCATCCTCGAGGGCCTCAACGTGCTGCAGACCGGACCGGCGCTGATGGTGTCGGACCTGTTCGACTTCTCGGTGTACGTCGACGCCCGCATCGAGGACATCGAGGGCTGGTACGTCTCGCGATTCCTGGCGATGCGGGCCGGCGCGTTCGCCGACCCGCAGTCGCACTTCCATCACTACTCGACGCTGACCGACGAGCAGGCGGTGTTCGCGGCCCGTGACATCTGGCATTCCATCAACCGGCCCAACCTGATCGAGAACATCCTGCCCACGCGGCCGCGCGCCACGCTGGTGCTGCGCAAGGACACCGATCACGCGATCAACCGCCTGCGCCTGCGCAAGCTCTAGCACCCCGCCGTTCGGCGGGGTCGGGTCAGGCCTTCATACGGCGCAGGCCGAGGTACTGCAGGTCGGCCATCACCAGCGTGTACACGCCGCTGGCGAGGGTCAGCACGATGCCAGTGGTCGTCAACGGCCAGACGCCCGCGACGACGATCGCTACCGCACCGACCGTGTAGACGATGTTGCCGATCACGACGGCGACGCCCGGCGTGCGAACGTGCGTCATCAACGACAGCAGGTACACGGCCACGCCGTAGGCGATGAAGAAGGCACCCACCGAGTACTCGATGGCGGGCGTGGTGCCCGACAGCTCGGCGATCCGGGGCGCCAGCGCGAGGCCCCCGATCCCCATCACGCCGGTGAGCACGGCGTCGAGACGCATGGCGAACCGCAGGAACGCGTCCTTGGTGGCGTTGGCCTGCGCAGCGAGAGTGGTCATGAATTCGTCCTTCCTGGTGGGTTTGTCGAGCATTCGAGCGGTGCTCCAGGGAGTCACGCCAGCCGGCGCACTCCGAGGTACTGCAGATACGCCATCGCGAGGGTGGCCACGACGGTGACGAGGACCGTGGCCACGCCGGCTCCGGTGAGCGGCAGGACACCGGCCGCCAGAACCGCCAGTGCGACGACCGCGAAGACCACGTTGGCGACGACCACACCGGCGCCCACCCGGCGGACGAACCTCGCGGCCGCCAGCACGTACAAGGCGACGCCGTAGGCGACGAGCGCGGCACCGGCGATCCACTCCGACGACGCCGACAGACCCGACAGCCGCGACAGCGGATCGGCGGCCATCGCGACGAGCAGACCGAGGCCTGCGCACGCGGTGGCGTCGGCCCGAAGCGCGAAGCGCAACAGGGAGTCCGAACTGTCGGACAGCGGTCGGGTGGTGAGCGTGGCGGTCATGGCGGGCTCCTCGGCGTTGAGGGTTCTGGACACCCCCGACGATGCTCAGGAGCTGCTGCCAGATCGACACCGAACGCTGCCAATCACTGCCAACCGCAGGTCAGCCCGTCAGTGCGGGGTGGACACCGGCGTTCCGCGCAGATCGGCCGCGATGACGCGCGCTGCCGCGTTCTGCCAGTTGTGCAGTGAGCGCTGCGGCACCTCGGTGACGAACCACTGCCACGCCTGCCTCGCAACCGGATCTAGCCCAGCGGCCGTGGCGTTCTGGGCGTAGGCCCGCACCCCGACGACGTAGGGGAAGTACAGCGAGTTGTAGTGACGCCACTGCTCGGTGACGCCGAAGTCGCCGCCGGCGCGCGGTTTGAGCGCGGCGATGCGATCGGCGAGCAGCGCCCTCAGCTCGTTGGCCCGCTCCAGCGGCTGATCGGGCGCACCGCGTCGTGCCAGCCGCTCGTCGATGATCGGCAGCGCCGTGAGCGGGCTCGCGACGAGCTTCGACAGGTCGCCGTAGTGCCCGAGCGCCCGGCGCGTCAGCCGGGCGAACGTCTCGTCGTCGACGCCGTCGAGCGGGCTGTCCGACCGCAGCGGCAGCGCAGCCTCGGTACGTCGCAGCGTGGCGCGGTCGGCGCGCAGGGCAGGTGATCGGGAGAACGCCAGCCGGTCCAACACCCCCGCCAGCGGGTCGGCCATCACGTTGATCCCGATCGCGACGGCGAGACTGGTGAACAGCAGCACCGACAGTGCGGCATGCTCGTCGGTCACGGCCATGCCGATGAGCACCTGCCCGCCGAACAGCGCGGCGACCACGACGCTGCCCGTGAACGACCGCAGCATGTCGGCCCGCAGCGCCTGTCCCTCGTCGAAGGCGTCCCACAGCGCGACCGCGACACCAAGGAGCAGCACGTCGAACCCGGTGGACGCCAACGCCAGCCAGCTCGGCACCAGGCCGAGCGGGATCACCAGGATCGCGTTGCCCAGCGCGAAGAACAGGGTGGCGACGACGGCGACTCCGGTCACCGAGCTCGGCCTGCGGCCCCCGGCCAACGCCTTGCCCATCGCACCGAGCGTCGCCAGTGAGATCACGGCGAACATCACCCAATGCCCGGTGCGCAGTGGCCCGTCGACCGAGCCCGCCATGGCCGCACCCGTCAGTGCCAGCGCGGCGACGACCGCGACCATCAGCAGCTCACCCGCCCGGCTGCGCCACCCGTCGTCCGGGCGGGACAGTTCCAGCAGCACCGCGAACCACGCCACCCCTGGCACCACGACGAGGTAGACCTCGACGTGGCTGAGGAGCGACGCAGGTGACGAGCCGAGATGACGGACGGCGTCGAGCGCGACCACGACGGCGAAGCTGGTCAGCCCGATCGCGGCGAGCAGGAGCACCGGCTTGCGGAGGCCGCGCGCCAGCAGGTACAGCCCGAGCCACCAGCTCAGGGCGAACACCACTGCGGACATCGCAGCCACGTGTTCAGTCTTCCATGCGGCCGGTGGCCGCGGCCGTCAATGTCCGTAGCGCCGGTCACGCAGCGTGTAGTCGCGCAGCGCCCGCAGGAAGTCGACGCGCCGGAACGCGGGCCAGTGCGCTTCGGTGAACCACATCTCCGAGTACGCGCTCTGCCACAGCAGGAAGCCCGACAGCCGCTGCTCCCCCGAGGTTCTGATCACCAGATCAGGGTCGGGTTGGCCGGACGTGTAGAGGTTCTCGGAGATCGCGTCGACGGTGACCGAATCGATGAGCTGCTCGGCCGTCGCCCCGTTGGCGACCTCCTTGCTCAGCAGGGCACGCACCGCGTCAGCGATCTCCTGCCGTCCGCCGTACCCGACCGCGACGTTCACGTGGAACGCGCCTGACGCCGTGCCCGCAGTCCCATCGACGGCGTCGCGCAGCCGTCGCGCCGACTCCTGGCCGAGCAGTTCCAGGTCGCCGACCGTGCGCACGCTCCAGTGGTTGATGGGCGCGCAGATCTCCTCGACGACGTCGGTGATGATGTCGATGAGCGCAGCCAACTCGGCGGGGTCGCGCTGCAGGTTCTCCGTCGACAGCAGATACACCGTCGCCATCTCGACGCCGGCCTCCTGACACCAGCGCAGCATTTCGGCGATCTTCGCCGCACCCATCCGGTAGCCGTAGCTGACGTCGGCGTGGCCTTCGTCACGTGCCCAACGACGGTTGCCGTCACACAGCACCGCGATGTGCCTTGGCAGTTGGGATTTCGACCGCGCGAGCTGATGGCGAAGCCGCGCTTCGTAGACCCGGTAGGCCGGTTCCTTGAGTCGCGGGGGAATGAGTTCCACGAGGATCAAGACTACTGTTACCTCCGGGTACATCAATGCCGGATGCTGGAGGGGACATGACCGCGTCGGTCGGGAGAACGAACTCCGATCCACCGGGCGTTGCCCGCCACGCGCCCGAAGACCTGCCGGAAGCGGTCGCCGACGGCGTCGCGCAGATCCTCGGCAGACCGCGCGCCCGTGGCTGGATCCACCTCTATTCGGCGATCGTCGCCACC
>JAOPUT010000354.1 GCA_025963385.1 Mycobacterium sp. | reverse complement strand
CGCGCTGACCGCCTCGGCGAACACGTCCGCGTCGACCCCACCCCAGAACCAGAAGACCGTCGGGACGCCGAGCATGTCGCCGAACACCCCGACATCCTCACTCGCCGCGAGCTGCGGAATGGGGATCACCAGCTCTGTGCCAAACGCCTTTTCGAAGGCGGCCACCGTCGTCGCGGTCGCCGCCGGGTCGCTGACCAGCACCGGCGCACTGACATCCCAGTCGAACGTCGGCGCCTTGGGGGCGTCACTGGCCTGCGCCTCGGCCCGCACGATGCGCTCGATCGCGGCTTTGACCTGCTGGGTGACCAGCGGTGTGAAGGCCCGGATGTTGATGCCGAGCTCCGCGGTCGCCGGGATGATGTTCTCCTTGGTGCCCGCCTGCAGGCGCCCGACGGTGACGACCGCGCGCTCGTTGGGTGCGACCTCGCGGGCCACGATGCCCTGCAGTCGCATCACGACGGCGGCCGCCATCACGACGGGGTCGATCGTGTTCTCCGGCTGCGATCCGTGCCCGCCGCGGCCGTACAGCGTGACCTGCACCGAATCGGTGGCGGCCATGATCGGCCCCTGCCCGTAGCCGATCATCCCGGCGGGCAGCGGCCCGACGTGCTGGCCCAGGACGATGCTCGGTCGGGGAAAGCGGTCGAAGAGGCCGTCGTCGATCATCGCCTTGGCGCCGCAGGCCAGCTCCTCGGCCGGTTGGAACACCGCGACGATCGTGCCCGACCACTGTGCGCGGATCTGCCAGAGCGCCTGCATGGCACCGACCAGGCAGGTGACGTGCATATCGTGGCCGCACGAATGGGCGACCGGCTGTTCCTTGCCGGCGCCGTCGACGGCCACCTTGGTGCTCGCATACGGCAGGCCGGTCTCCTCGGCCATCGGCAGCGCATCCATGTCGGCGCGCAGCATCACTACCGGGCCATCGCCGTTGCGCCGGACCGCGACGACGCCGGTGCCGCCGACACCTTCGGTGATCTCGAAGCCGTTGTCGGCCAAGGCATTCACCACACGCGCGGCGGTCCGGTGTTCCTGCAGCGACAGCTCCGGGTCGCTGTGCAACTGCCGGTACAGCTCGGCGAGCGTGTTCTCGGTTTCGGTGTCCAGCGTCACGACGGTCATGTCAGCTTTCTCGCCCCAACTTCCGGACCGCTTCGATGCGTTCCTTGAGCTGCTCGCTGTTGGCCGCCGCGACCACCGGGCCACCGCAGATCCGGCGCAGCTCGTTGTGGATCCAGCCGTGCGGCTTGCCGGTGCGGTGGTGGGCCAGCGTCACCAGGGCGTTGAGTTCCTTGCGCAGATCGCGTAGTTGACCGTGCGTCGTGCCGGCCACCGGCAACGTCCCACCGGCAGCGGTCCTCTTCTCGAGTTGCTCATCCTGCCTGCGCCGCAACAGATCTCGCATCTGATTAGAGTCCAGCAGGCCGGGGATGCCGAGATAGTCGGCCTCTTCGTCGCTACCGGCGGGCGTGGCCGTGCCGAATGACGAGCCGTCGAAGATCACCTGATCCAGCTCGGCGTCGGCCCCGAGCATCTCGAAGCCGTTGTCCATGGCGTCGGCCTCGGACTTCGTCTTTGCGGCGTCCTCGAGGGCGGCATCGTCGAACTCGTCGCCCTGGGACTCGCGATGAGGCTTGCCGAGCACGTGGTTGCGCTGCGCCTCCATCTCACTGGCCAGCTGAAGCAGGTTCGGCACCGACGGCAGGAAGATGCTCGCGGTCTCGCCGGGGCGGCGTGAACGCACGTAGCGACCGATCGCCTGCGCGAAGAACAGCGGCGTCGACGCGCTGGTGGCATACACGCCGACCGCCAGACGCGGCACGTCGACGCCCTCCGACACCATGCGCACGGCCACCAGCCAGCGGCTGGTGCTCTGCGAGAATTCCGTGATCCGGTCCGACGAGCCGGGATCGTCCGACAGCACCACCGTCGGCGCCTCGCCGGTGATCTTGGTGAGCAACCCGGCGTACGCCCTTGCCGCCGTTTGATCGGAGGCGATGATCATGCCGCCTGCGTCGGGCACGTGCTGACGCTTCTGCTGCAGGCGCTTGTCGGCGGCGGCGATCACGGCGGGCATCCACTCACCGGCCGGATTCAGCGCCGTGCGCCAGGCGCGGGCGGTCTGCTCGGCGTTGAGCGGTTCGCCGAGCCGGGCGGCGTGCTCCTCGCCTGCGCTGTCACGCCAGCGGGACTCGCCCGAGTAGGCCAGGAACACGACCGGCCGCACGACGCCGTCGGCGAGCGCGTCGGCGTAGCCGTAGACGTGGTCGGCCTGCGAACGCTGCAGACCGTCGGGACCGCGTTCGTATTTGACGAACGGAATGGCGCTGTCGTCGCTGCGGAACGGCGTACCGGTTAGGGCCAGGCGTCGCGTCGCGTCGCTGAACGCCTCGCGGACTGCGTCACCCCAACTCTTGGCGTCACCGCCGTGGTGGATCTCGTCGAACACGACCAGCGTCTTGCGGTTCTCGGTGCGCACCCGGTGACGGCCGGGATGGCTGGCCACCTGGGCGTAGGTCACGACGACGCCGTGGAACTCGTCGGAGTTCTGCGCGTTGGAGTTGCTGAACTTCGGGTCCAGCGAGATTCCGAGCGTGGCGGCGGACTTCGCCCACTGAATCTTGAGGTGCTCGGTGGGCACCACGATCGTGATGCGCTCCACGGTGCCATCGGCCAGCAGCTCACCGGCGATGCGCAGCGCAAAGGTGGTCTTGCCGGAGCCCGGGGTCGCCACCGCGAGAAAATCCCGAGGAGCCGCCGTCAGATACTTCACCATGGCCCGACGTTGCCAGCCCCGCAACGTCTGGGTGCTGGGCGCTGCATAACCCTGCACCC
>JAOPUT010000323.1 GCA_025963385.1 Mycobacterium sp. | reverse complement strand
TCCGCGGCGTCCACTGCACCCGCTGACGGCCGGTCCGTCGCCTTCGCCACGAGAACGACGTTACCGGTTCGGTAGAAGCAGCGGTGTGCTTGCCGCTAAGGTGACGCTCCGATGGCCGAATGGTTCTTGTTCCTGCCCCAGGTGCGGCTGGAAATTCCCGACATCGTCGAGCGTGCGCGCGCGGCCGAGACCGCTGGTTTCGACGGCATCGCACTCATCGATCACCTCGAGCCGCCCGGTGCGGTACACCAGGGAATCTGGGAGGCGATGACCGTCGCGACCTGGGTTGCCGCCCACACCGAGCGCCTCAAGATCGGGCATCTGGTGCTCTGCGACGCGTTCCGGCAGCCGGCCGTGCTGGCCAAGGAGGCGGTGACTCTGGCTGCGGCGTCGCGAAATCGCTTCGAGCTCGGGCTCGGCTGGGGATCCTGGCCGCAGGAGTTCGACAGGTTCGGCCTGCCCGACGGGAGCGACGCGCCGGCACGCGTCGCGCGACTGGACCGCACGCTCGGGCTGATCCGGCAGTACTGGGGTGAGGCAGACACCGACGCCGTGATCCAGGAGCCGCGACCGGAGCAGCGAATTCCCTTGGTGCTGGGCGGAACCGGTAGAAAGACGATGGAGCTGGTGCGCAAGCACGCCGACTGGTGGAACGTCCCGTCGCATCAACTCGACAGGCTTCCCGCGCTGCTGCCGACGGTCGGAAAGGTCCGGGTTTCGGTCCAGCAGATGGTCGGCTTCATCGGGGCGGACGCCGACCGGGACGAGGTCACCGCCGTCAGCACCCGGCGCTTCGGCCACCTGGGCAGTGGTCTGGTGTGTGGGGACGCCGCCGAGTTGACCGGACACTTCGCGGGGCTGTCCGCGCGAGGTGTCGAACGCTTCTACGTATGGTTCGCCGACTTCGCCCAGCCCGCCACCCTGGCCGAGTTCGCAGAGCGCGTCATCGCAAGTCACACCTAGCCAATCACTTTCGAGAGGGACGACATGTCAGTGGATTCAGATCAGGCCGAGTGGACGGTCGAGGGTCTCCTCGACCTCTTCGACGTGGAACCCGATGGAGCCGACCGGTTCGTCGGGCAGACCGGCATCGCCGCTGCCGACGAGCGTCAGGTCGTCGAGGGTACGCAGGTGATGGCCCAGGCGATCGTCGCGGCGGGCAAGCGATTCCCGGAGAAGTCGGTGCGGTCGGCGTACGCGGTCTTCGCGCGCGCCGTCGTCGTCGGACCGCCGGTCGAGTTGACGGTGGACGTGGTCGCCGAGGGCCGCACCACCGCCACCGCGGTCATCTCTGCCACGCAGAACGGCAAGCGCTGCATCACCGTGACCGTGCTTGCCGACGTGCCGTCCGCCGACGTCATACGTCATCAGCTGCCCAAACCCGACGTCGCAGCACCTGCCGAGGCGAACGTGTCGGAGATGCCGATGGCGGGACGGCAGCTGCGGCTCGTCGACGTGGTGGACGTCAACAGTCCCGACGAGGTCGGACCCCCGGAGCTGCACGCCTGGCTGCACTACGATCCGATCCCCAGCCGGGACGAACTGGCCAAGGCGCTGATCGCGTATTTCACTGGCCACCTTGGTATTTCGACGACGATGCGGGCGCACGAGGGAATCGGCACCGCGCAGGCGCACCTCACGGTGTCCACCGCTCCGATGACCGTGTCGGTGAGCTTTCACGAGCCCGTCACGTGGGGCGGCTGGATCCTGTACACCCACGAGAGCACCCAGGTGGGTGCGGGCATGTCCTACGTCCGTGGCGCGGTGCACACCGAAGAGGGTGAGCTGCTCGCGTCGTTCGCGCAGGACGCGTTGATCCGGCCGCTGCGGACCACCGACACGTCGATCGCCGCGGAGTCCCGGCTGTAGGCCGTCACGTGCGTGGCGTGACGTCCCAGGCATGGTGGACGATGTCGTGCAGGTGGTACAGCGCGATCGTCGCGATGGTGAATTCGCTCCCGTTGCTGCGCAATCCGCGGCGCGACCACGCGTCGGCGGGTACCGAGTCGTAGGTGTCGGCGACGGCTGCCGCCGCCTGCGCCAGTTCGTCCGCGACGGTGCCAGGCTCCTGCGACGGGTAATCGTCGGCGAGTGCCGTCTCGTCCTGGTCCCAATTGGGGAACCGGGGGTCGTCCTCGGCGAGCATGAGCCGCACGCGCTCGCCGAAGATCCGGTGCACGTCGCGGACGTGACACCCGTACTCGAGCACCGACCAGACCCCTGGGGCGGGACGCGTGGTGACCGACGGCCCCGCGAGCCTGGTCACCCAGTCACGTGCGTCGCGTCGCACGTGGTCGGCGACGTCGGTCGGACGAATCGCGCCAGCGTCGTAGCCGCAGTCGGGACAGGGTTCGGTGAGGACCCAGGTCCAGTCCTTGGTGTCCGGTTCGATGGCGGCGTCGGAACGGTCGGGCTCCGACGTCATCACTCGTGTAGGTCCTGTGCCGAGAAGGTGTCGCACCTGTTGGGGTCACCGGTGCGGTAGCCCTCGGTGAACCAGTACTGACGGGCCGCCGACGAGCCGTGCGTCCAGGACTCGGGATTCACCCGGCCCGTCGAGGACTTTTGGATGCGGTCGTCGCCGACCGACGAGGCGGCGGACAAGGCGTCCTGAATGTCCTTGTCGGTCAACGGCTTCAGGAAGGTCACGTCGGTGCCCTCCTGCTTGGTGATCGCGGCGTAGTGCGCCCATACCCCGGCGTAGCAGTCGGCCTGCAACTCGGTACGCACGGAATTGCCCTCGGCGCCGCCGGGCCCCTGCTGCGCCCTGCCGAGGGTGCCCTGGAGATCCTGCACGTGATGGCCGAACTCGTGGGCGACCACGTACTCCTGTGCCAACGGGCCACCGCTGGAACCGAACTGGTCGACGAGTACCTGGAAGAAGGAGGTGTCGAAGTACGCCGTCTGGTCGACCGGGCAGTAGAACGGGCCGACGTCGGTGGTGGCGGGACCGCACCCGGTCTGCACCTGGTTGCTGAACAACCTGACCTTCGGCCTGGTGTAGCCCTTCATCAGCTGCGACCACACGCCGTCCACCGAGTTGCCGGTCGCGATGATGCGGCATCCGAGGATGTCGTTGGCGTCCTTGCCGGTCTTGCACTGGCTGGTGTCGAAGCCCGGCGCGTCGATGCCCTGGGTGTCGTACTGGCCGGTGCCACCCTGCGGAAGGACGGTGCCGGGGTCGACGCCGAGGAACAGCGCGATGACGACGATGATCAGCCCGCCGACGCCGCCGCCGACGGCGATGCGTCCGCCTCCACCGCCCCCGCCACCACTGGTCGACGTGGTGCTCGTGTCGATCTGCATACCTTCGTTGAAGGTCATCATCACCCCGTCCGTCGACACCACAGATGGCTCTGCGTCAGGTCGGGTTCAGCTTCCCACACTACGATTCGTGCGGTGGCCGCCAAGCGCGAAACTCTGGAAGATCCGAGCGTGGCGCGCACCACGTACGGCGCCATGCGCGGCAGCACCGACGGTGGCGTGAACGTCTGGCGTGGTATCGCGTACGCCGAGCAGCCCCTTGGTGAACGGCGCTTTCTGGCGCCCGCCCCTCCCGCACCGTGGACCGGAGTCCGGGACGCTGTCGAGCACGGTCCGCTACCGCCTCAGGGCCGGTCGTTCGTCGGCGGTGGACGCGACGACCCGAAGATCCGCGACGAAGCCTGTCTGACGCTGACGGTGTGGTCTCCCGACCCCGGAGGCTCGCTGCCGGTGATGGTGTGGATACCAGGTGGTGCCTTCGTGTACGGAGCAGGCCAGCTGCAGCTCTACAACGGCAGCAAATTGGCCGCCAACGGCGGCGTCGTCGTCGTCAACGTCACCTATCGACTCGGTGTGTTCGGCGGTTTCGAGCTCGAGGACCTCGGCGCGGGATTCGACGACAATCTCGCCCTGCGCGATCAGGTCGCGGCCCTGCAGTGGGTGCGCGACAACATCGCCGCCTTCGGTGGGGATCCCCAACGGGTGACCGTGTTCGGTGAATCAGCAGGTGCCACCTCTGTTTTGGCGTTGCTCGCCAGCCCGCTCGCCGACGGGTTGTTCACCCGCGCGATCGCGCAGAGCCCCGCGCTGCCGCTCATCGCCGACAGGGAGACCCGCGCTCGGCAGGCCCGCACGTTCGTCGAGCGGCTCGGCGTCGACGTCGACGAACTGAAGTCCCTTCCGCAGCGTCGGCTTCGGCGCGCGGCAGGTCGGCTACAGGCTGAGAGTGCCGCGCAGACGCCGACACTGGCGTACGGGCTGACCCATGGCGTCGACTCCCTGCCTCGGCATCCGATCGACGCCGCCAGGGCGGGTGCGGTGTCGTCGATTCCGCTGATCGTCGGTACGAACAGCCACGAGGCGTCGATGTTCGCCTGGGGCAAGCCTCCGATGCTGCCGACCACGCCGCCGATGGTCGACTCGTACTTCGCCCGCACGGCGCCCGACGCCAAGGACCGGGTGCTGGCGGCATATCCGGACTTTCCACGCCGACGCGCGCTCGTCGCACTGGGATCGGACACGATGTTCGGTGCCCCCACGTGGGCGTTCGCCGACGCCTATTCTGCGCACGCCCCGACCTACGTCTACCGCTTCGACCACGCCGCCTGGAGCTTGCGTCTGCTCGGCCTCGGCGCGACCCACGGCAGCGAGATCGTGCACATCCAGCACAGCTACGGCTCCTACCTCGGTCGCAAGATGCACCCGCTGGGCAGGCGTGTGCAACCGTCGGTCGGCAGGCGCATGCAGCGCACGTGGCTGAACTTCGCGACCGCCGAGCTCGGCGAGGACTGGCCACGCTACGACGCGGCGTCCCGGCGCACGCGCGTGATCAGGTCGACCCGCGACGACACCGTCGCCGACCCCGATGCCGTCAGACGCGCGGCGTGGGAGGGGCTGTACTGAATCGCTTGGTGGCGTAGCGATCGAGGTTGTGCAGGAACCGTTGGAACAACCAGGCCATGACCGGGCGCCCGAACGTCATGCCGATCCTGCCTGCGAGGCCAGCGGGTCGCATCGCCATCACCCAGGTGAGGTGACAGCCCTGCGGGGTCTGCACCACCCGGTAATCCTCCGCGAAGGCCGAGATGGCGTTGGAGGTGCTCTCGTTGAAGCGGAATGCCATGTGGCAGTACGGCTCCCAGGCCAGGAACTCCTCGGCACCGGTGATGCCTCCGCGCATGTCGACGGTGCGCGTCGTCCCGACCCCGCGCGGTTCCGGGCTGGTCCACGTCACGTTGGTGATGACGGTCGCCCAGTGCGGCCACGACTCGGCGTCACCGAGCACCTCGAACAGTTGCTCCGGGGTGATGGAGAGGGCGACGGTGCTGACGAAGCGGAACGGAGCACTGTCGATGAAGCTCAGGTCGACCCGCTGACAGGGGTAGGTCTTGGCCACGGGTAGACACTCTATGGGCATGTGTCTACTCGGTCGGTCACCCGGGTCCGTCGCTCGCCGCGGCGAGCAAGGGCACCACGAGGTCGCTGATGGGGGTGGCCAGTCCGTGTTCGGCCCCCTTGCGCACGATGACGCCGTTTCGCACGTCCCACTCCAGGGGCCTGCCCTGCTCGCGGTCGGTCAAGATCGACGTCGTCAGGTCCTCGGGGAGGCCGGTGAACATGCCGACGATCTCGTCGATCACCCCGTCGTCGAGATGGGCGCCCTCGGCGCGCGCCACCTCGAGGCACTCGGCCAGGTACGCCCGCCCCAGACGTGCGATGTCGTCGCGGTGGAACATCCCCGACCGGCGCCCGGTCAGGACCATGAGACCGGCGACGGCGTTGGTGAGCAGCTTGCGCCAGGCATCGTCGAGGAAGGCGGCACTGCAGTCGACCTCGAGCGACGGTCCACGCAGCAGGTCGCCCAACCGGCGCGCGGCCTTGTCGTCGGGCAGGGTCAGCCGAACCGGGGTCCGGAGTCGCACCCAGCCCTCCGATTGCGTCTGCGCCGAGAACCACACGGCGCAGGGCACGACCGTCGAGTTCTGGCAGTACTTGCCTACCCGTTCGACCTGCTCGACGCCGTTCTGCATGACGGCGACGAGTGTGCGTTGGTCACACAGTCGTTCCAGCCAGGCCGCCGAGTCGGCGTTCTGGGTGTCCTTGACCGCGAGCAGCACGACGTCGACTGGTCCTTCGACGGTCGCGGGATCGGTGCGCACGGGATCGGGCAGCACGATCGGCCGGCCGTCGAGGAGGCCGGGGTCCGGTCTGACCTCCACCGAATCGCGGGCGGTGCGTCCGCACACCACCACCTGCTGGCCAGCCGCGTACAACAGCGCCGCGAGTGTCGATCCGATGGCTCCTGGGCCGACGAGTGCGATGGAAGTGTTGCCGGGTTGTCGGTCTTCCCGTGAGCGCTCATCCACCAGCGCCAAGGTACCGTCGCAAGCCTCACCACTACACTGTGTCAGTCCACCCGCAGGGCCATTCCCAGGGAGTTTTCGTGTTGCGCAGTCATGCCGCCGGTTCGTTGCGGTCCACCGACGCAGGCCAGAAGGTCACGTTGGCCGGTTGGGTGGCGCGTCGGCGTGACCACGGCGGCGTCATCTTCATCGACCTCCGCGACTCGTCGGGCGTGGCGCAGGTGGTCTTCCGCGACGCCCAGGTGCTCGAGCAGGCGCACCGCCTGCGCGCCGAGTTCTGCGTCGCCGTCGAGGGCATCGTCGAGGCCAGGCCCGAGGGCAACGCGAACGCCGACATCGCCACGGGAGACATCGAAGTCAACGCCACACGGCTGACGGTGCTGAGCGAGAGCGCCCCGCTGCCCTTCCAGCTCGACGAGAGCCCGGGCGAGGAGGCCAGGCTCAAGTACCGCTACCTCGATCTGCGGCGAGAGGCACCGGGTAACGCAATCAGGTTGCGCTCCAAGGTGAATGCCGCCGCGCGCGGGGTGCTGGCGTCGCACGACTTCGTCGAGATCGAGACGCCGACGTTGACGCGGTCCACGCCCGAGGGAGCGCGCGACTTCCTGGTGCCTGCCCGTCTGCAGCCCGGTTCCTTCTACGCGTTGCCGCAGAGCCCGCAGCTGTTCAAGCAGTTGCTGATGGTGGCAGGCATGGAGCGGTACTACCAGATCGCACGCTGCTACCGCGACGAGGATTTCCGCGCCGATCGACAGCCCGAGTTCACCCAGCTCGACATGGAGATGAGCTTCGTCGACGCCGACGACGTGATCGCCGTGTCCGAAGAGGTGCTCAAGGCGGTGTGGGCGCTCATCGGCCACGACCTGCCGACCCCGATCCCGCGCATCAGCTACGCCGAGGCGATGCGACGGTTCGGCTCGGACAAGCCCGACCTGCGCTTCGCAGTCGAACTCGTCGACTGCACGGAGTACTTCTCCGACACCACCTTTCGGGTGTTCCAAGCACCTTACGTCGGCGCCGTGGTCATGCCGGGCGGGGCGTCGCAGCCGCGCCGCACGCTCGACGGCTGGCAGGAGTTCGCCAAGCAGCGCGGCCACAAGGGCCTCGCCTACGTTCTCGTCGCCGAGGACGGCACGCTGGGTGGGCCGGTCGCCAAGAACCTCACCGACGCCGAGCGCGACGGCTTGACCGCACACGTCGGCGCCGCACCGGGCGACTGCATCTTCTTCGCCGCCGGACCGGTGAAGTCGGCGCGCGCCCTGCTCGGCGCCACGCGGATCGAGATCGCCAAGCGACTCGACATGATCGACCCGACGGCATGGGCGTTCACCTGGGTGGTCGACTGGCCGCTGTTCGAGGCGGCCGACGAGGCCACCGCCTCCGGTGACGTCGCGGTCGGCTCCGGCGCGTGGACGGCCGTGCACCACGCGTTCACCGCACCTCAGCCGGAGTTCGAGTCGACGTTCGACACCGAGCCGGGCACCGCGCTCGCCAACGCCTACGACATCGTCTGCAACGGCAACGAGATCGGCGGCGGCTCGATCCGCATCCACCGTCGTGACATCCAGGAGCGGGTGTTCGCGATGATGGGTATCGACCACGACGAGGCCCAGGACAAGTTCGGATTCCTATTGGATGCCTTCACCTTTGGTGCTCCGCCGCACGGTGGCATCGCGTTCGGGTGGGACCGCATCACGGCGCTGCTGGCCGGGTTTGACTCGATCCGCGAGGTCATCGCGTTCCCCAAGTCCGGCGGCGGCGTCGACCCGCTGACCAACGCGCCCGCACCGATCACCCCTCAGCAGCGCAAGGAGTCGGGCATCGACGCCAAGCCGGAGTCGAAGTAACCTCACCCGAGGTTCTGCTTCAGTTGGGCTCGCTCGGCGAGGCCCCTGAACAACGGCGATCGCACTGCGGCCCGCGCCGATACGTCGGGAGCTGCCTGACGCGCTGCTGCGGCTGAGGCACGGGTCTGGGCCGCAGGCGGCCCGTACTCGAGAAGGCGAGGCAATCGCACTGTGCCGGACTCCGACACCCATTGATCATTCGGGGTTTGAACGACCTGCTCTCCACGCGCGGCGCGGGCAGCTTGGACCGAACGTGTCCTGGGCGCATGATCGCTGAGTTCTTCGTTCCATGGTGAAACGACCTGGTTGACGGAGTTCTCCCGCGCACCGAAGTCGACGGGCCACTGGGTGCCGCTCTCGGTCAGGGGCCGCACGGCCAGGTTCTTGGGCGGCCATGTCGACTCGCTCCCTCCTGGCTGGTTGGCGTAGCCGCCCGAGGGAGCGGGATACGGCGACCTACCCGCACCCTCTCCTCGGTCCGGGTTCACGGGGGCCGGTCTGTGCGGTCGCCCTGGCGAGGTGTCCGGCGCCGGGGGAGGGGTGGCTGCGGACTGCTCGAGATGCTGCCGCCAGGCCTGAAGTTGGCCGAAGAGCTGCTGCGTGTAGTCGGCGGCATCAGTGGGCGGATTCATGGGACCCGCGGATGGATAAGGTTGCGCTGCAGGCAGATAAGGGGGAATGACAGGCGTCGTCCACGGGGCGCCGGGGAACGGCATCCCTCCGGTCATCACCGCAAGGGACTGGAGAAGCTGCCGCCACGCCTGGAAGTAGACGTAGACCTGCTGGTGGTAATCGAATGGCGATGTCTGGAATGGCGGTGTCTGGAATGGCGATGTCATTGTCGACCTCCGACGGGTGGGGTAGTGAGCGTGTCCAACGGATGAGGGAGCGACTGCAGGCAGTATTGGGAGTCGAGGATGCGGAGCGCTCGGGTATCGGCCGGTTCACGGTTCTCGACGTCGAAGATGTAGCAGTAGTCGCCGGCAGGCGTCGGCATCCGGACCGGACTCGACAAACCCTGGTCGAGGAAGCCATATGGGAAAAGCCAGGGGAGCGTGGTCTTCTCGCGTCGGTCGACACCGCCGGAACCCACCCACACGTAGTGGTCGAGAATGGCGTTGACGGCATGACGTCCTGATTCGCAGGCCGCTTCCATCGACGTTATCCGGGTGAAGGTTCGGGTCCACGTGCCCGCGAAGACCACGGAGTTGTGATGCACCTGGTAGCCGCCGTGGCGTGCCTGCCAGACGTGGCGCACTTCCAGGTCTTCGAGCCACCACTCTTCGGTCGGCGCGTAGCCCCAAGACGTCCCGTGCGGGTTCCATGGATCACCGCCCGGACGGTTCTCCCAATCGCCGACGATCGGTACCAGATAGGGCGTCTCGTTGCGTACGATGCGCCCGTCGCCTTGGCCTGCACCCTGAACCGTGCTGAGACCCCTGTCGAGGGCGTACCACACGGGCCACGGCAACAGCCGCTCGGGAACGTC
Organism: Mycobacterium sp.; assembly: GCA_025963385.1. GTDB lineage: Bacteria > Actinomycetota > Actinomycetes > Mycobacteriales > Mycobacteriaceae > Mycobacterium. The sequence continues at coordinate 11,623 of JAOPUT010000323.1, read as the reverse complement.
ATCCACGTCAGTGGTGAGGGCGACGACGATCTGTCGCCAGACCTCGGCGGCGATCTCGTCCGGCGTGCAATTCCTGGCAGTCCTTCCGCGTCCGAGTTCGTCCACCAGATGACGTGACGGCGTGTTGAAATCTGCGATGTCGACGGACAACACCGAGACATGACCGTCTCGCACGAGGGTGGGCTTGTTCTCCCAAAAGCCGTGCTGGTTGATCGACGACAGTCCCCATTCGGAACCGGCGTAATACATGTGGCCGCGGAGCAGTTGGAATTCGGTGTCGAAGTAGAACTGAATTCCGGTCATCGTCTGGAATCGGTCCCACGGCACCCGTCCCACCTCATCCAACACGTATGGGTCTCGCGGAGTCGGCGGGCGCGTCTCCTGGGCCTGCAGTGGGTCGTCTGGCGGAGGGCGCGACGTGGTGAATCCGGCCAGGCCCGCTGCAGTACCTCCGGTGCCTGACGCCCGCAGGTTCGACGAGATCCGCTCCGCAGCAGGAGCGTCGAGGGCGACCACGGTGTAGTCAGGACTGAACCGGGTGCCGTCCTTCAGCGTGATGGACGCCCTCGGCCTGAGATGAGGGGGCTGATTCGGATCGACCACCGGTGGGTCGATACTTGCAATGGCTCCGCGCACGAATCGGATGCCGAGCGCGACGAGGTATCGATACCAGTGATCGAGCCACGATTCAGTGGTGGGCCCGTTCAGCACGCCGTCAGCCTTGTCGTCGCGTCGATCCATGTTCAGGTACAGCTGGAGGTAACTGACGATGTTCGTCCGTGCGTCCCCCCAGTTCGGGTCGAAAGCCACCAGGACGCGCGGCATCTCGCGCAGGAGTGTGTCGAAGCTCGGTGAGTATCCGTACTGGGGTGTGCCGTTACCGTCACGCCCGACGAAGAAGTCGTAGGAGGACAGGTTCTGCAGTTCGCGAGCCCGCCGCAATGGGCTGGTGACGAGGAACCGCAGAATCCGGCTCTGGAAGTACGCGATGTCGTTCGGTGGAAGGCCAAGTTGCTGAAGCTGACTCAGAATGCCGAAGAACTCCGCGAGGCTGCGGGGTTGCTCGCGAGGGAAGACGAGCGAAGGCTTGTCGGCCACCGTCATACCCTGTGTGATTACTCGCCGCACGTTGTCCATGACGGTGCGCGACGTGCATGTCCACTGCAACTTCCTGTCAGCGGTTTCCGAGCGCTGATAGACGGGGATTCGTTGGAAGAGATCCCAGATGTGTAGGTAGTACGCGGGAAAGAAACGGAAACCGTGCTCACCGGCGACGGCACGTGGCGGCGGGCTGGGGTTGCCGCGCCGGCCGGGAAACGGTCGCAGTTCGGCGGGGCTGCCGTCGTGCTTGCCGATCGTCGAATATTGCGACGCGGCAAGGCCGCCCAGCTTGACGGGCGGGTAGGTACCCGGCGGCGCCGAGCCCAATCCGTTGCGTTCGTCCTCGCGAAACTCGTACACCGTCACGTCGAAGCCTCGTTCCGCGAGCTCGTGCGCCGCGGTCAAGCCGGCAATTCCAGCCCCCAGTACCGCGACCGTGGGGTGTGGGTCGCACGACGCAGGCGTTGTTATGCGCTCTGGCATGGGACATCCGCTCGAAGTGCGTCCAGCAGCCCGTAATGGGTCGGAGCGCGGACGGCAGCATGAACGTACGCCTGCAGCGTGTCGTGTGCGCGCAGAATGTCCTCCAGCGAGCCTCGCACCTCGACGGTGCCCTCAGTCACGGCATCCTGCAGGTCCACCTTCGCACCCAGCACGTCGAGGATGGTGGCCCTGCTGGTGGTGATTCGGACACCTGCGGACGCGGGCTCGCCGTCGGTGACGGCGAGCTCGTGTCCGCCTTCGAGCGAGAGGTGTTCACCGTCGACCTCGAGCGCGACCACTAGCGGCCCGAGAGCGTCCAGAGTCAGCCCATAACTGTCGGGCACCTCGGCGGCGAGATGTCCGACCGAACGTCGGAGAAGCGACGAGATCCGTTCAGCCATGGAGGAACTCGAATACTCCGGCACCCACGAAGTCAAGGTCTTCTCCGCCGATGTTCCCGGTGACGCGGGCGCTGCCGCTGGTCTCGCACAGCACGGTGGATCGGTCGAGATGGAGCTCGCTGGGATGGGCGAGTCGGGCATACGACCTGGCGCGAAACTCGGCGTGTACGGTGTCGTCGGCGCGCACGGCGGCGATCTCGACGAGTTCCGGAACCCCAGGAACCCGCCCGTCCACGATGAGCCGCATGGGAGGGGGCAGCGTGCAGTCCGCGTCGCGGGTGAGGACGCCGCGGCTGTGCGTCGTTACCGCAGCGCGCAAGAATATCGCGGCGGGGTCATCGCCATGCCAGACGTAGACCGCCTGGGAGTGAAAGTGCAACCGACGCCGGTCCGTCATCTGCAGGAACACCATCGACCACGGGATGTCGCGCTCGCGGGGAAGGATGGTGCCCCACGTCCATCCGAAGTCGTCTCCCCACCAGAAGCGCCCCCAGTTGTGGTCGTGATAGGCCAGTTCGTCGTCGAATCGGTGTTCTCGTTCGCCGATCCGCAGCCATCCGTTAGCGCGCAATCGGGGCACGAACAGCCAGCTCATCCGTCCGCCTCCAACGGGCTGATTGTTGACCACGAACGGACGGCTGATCGACGTGAACTCGAGCTCACCGCGGATGTCGCTACGGGGAAGGTCGATGTGCACCTGATAGCCGTCCGGCAGCACGCGCATCTGATTGGCGCCGACGGTCAGCTGGCCGAGATCTGCCGAGACGTCCAGCGCGGCGGGCTCGAATCTCTCGACGGTGCCTTCCCACCGGTGGTCGTGCGCGATGACGATCACCCGTGGCGTCAGAGGGAGCCCGTCAGCAGCAGCGGATGTCTCGCTGCTCAAGCTGAAGTTGACGAGGACGTGGCTGTCGCGCCCGTGAACGACGAAGTGATGCCATTCCTTGTAGCCGTTGGGATCGGCCGCGAACAGCAGGGGTGCGCGAAGGAAGTCGCTGCGGGCGAGCACTGCGGTCACCGCAACCACCTCCCGGGTTCAGCCGGAAGCGAGGCAGGAACGACCGCAGTGCGTGGAACGAGCTGCTCGATCGACTTGCCAAGGCTCGCCACTCCGAGCAGCAGGTGTACGAAATCGTCTGCGGACGGGGCGGATTCGCAAGTGGCGTCCAGCGCCATCACGTCGACGAGCTGGGCGAGTGCGGCAACTCCCATCAGATAGTCGATGAGTGAACTGCGCTCGGCTAGCGCCTGCCGAGGATCCGACAGCGTCATGCGAACCCCTCGGGTCTGAATCGCGAGAGGATCGCGTCGTCGAGGCCGTGGGCGACGACGGTATCGGCCAGTAGGGCCGCCCACGCATCCGGCGCGCACCCTGGTGTCACGGGACCGTCCAACACGTTGAGGCTGACCGTCTCCCAGACCAGCCGGAGGTTTTCCACGGCCTGTGAGGAGGCGAGCGCATCGCGCAGTTGCGCGCCGTGGGGTGTTTCGGCGTAGCGATGTCCCTGGGCGACGAGCACGTCGTGAAGCCTGCGTGCGGCCGCAGGATTACCCAGTACTACGCGCCGAACACCAATCAGGAGTTCGTACGTCGCTCGGTCTGTGCCTGCGTCCTCGGGGGGTGGGGGGAGCAGTTGCGGAGCATGCCGCTCGACGAGATCGAGGGTGGCCTCGCGGATGCGCTCCAGTTCGGCGAGCATGGCGAGCACTTCGTGGGGTTTCACCGGGTCCGCCCGTGGACGTAGTCGACCACTTCGGCCAGCGCATCGCGGTGATGACTCGGCGGCAGCCAGTCCAGATCGGCGAGAACGACGGCGGCTTCCCGTGCGTGGTGTGCGGCGATGTCCTTGGCATAGGACAGCGAACCCACACGGTGCACGAGCTGGTAGAGCCACCGAATGTCGTCGAGTGTCTTCGGATTTGAAAGCTGCTGTGAGTGAATCAGTCTCCGAATGGAGTCGCGGCCAACCTTGGACAGCTGTCCGCGGCCGGTCAGCTCGTCGAGCAGTTCGGTGAGGCTGACTTCACCGTCGGTCGTCGGGCGTTTCTTGGCCATGATGTGGATGGCCCGCTCGTGATCGGCCGGGTCGGCGCTGCGCAGCGCGTGGAGGAGGATCAGCGTCCGCTTGCCTTCCCAGAGGTCGCCGCCGATCTCCTTGCCATAGGCCTCGGGATCCGCGCGCAGGTTCAGCAGATCGTCGGTGATCTGGAACGCCGCTCCGAGGTGCCGCCCAAGTGCTTCCAGGGGCGCCAGTCGGTCGGGGCCTTCGCCCGCGGCGATGGCTCCCGCTTGCAGCGGGGTGATGAACGAGTACCAACTGGTCTTCAACTCGACCATTCTGAGGTAGTCGTCGTCGTCGAGTCGCCAGGTGTTTGCGCGCACCCACTCGAGCTCGAGCGCTTGGCCTTCGACGGTCTGCCGAGTCATGTACGAGACTGCGCGCAGGATGCGAAGCGCTGGGCCCAGACCGATGCGGTCGACGTTGTCGAGCAGTGGCTGTAGGGACAGCGACAGCATGGCATCGCCGACGTTGATGGCCGTGGGAATGCCATGATCGATGTGCATCGTGGGTTTGCTTCGACGCCACCAGGATTCATCCTCAATGTCGTCGTGGATGAGGAACGCGTTGTGATAGAGCTCGAGGGTCGCGGCGGTCGGCAGGATGGCGTCGAGATGGCCGCCGAGGCCCAGGCAGACGGCGATGCTCAGCGCCGGCCGCAACGCCTTTCCGCCGCGGCGTGGATAGTCGAGCACCAGGTCTCGCAGGCCGCTCGGTTGATCGTCGTCGCCGTAGAGTCGCGTGATCTCGCCGTCGCAGGCATCCCTGCAGAGGGCGAGGTAGTTGTGGAGGCGGTTGGATTCGTCCGGAAGCCTTTGCGTGTCGTCAACAGTCGCCGTCACGTTGAATCACTGGTCCACCACTGGGGTCCCGTAGAGGGCGACGAGTGCCGGTCTCTCCTTGATTCGCAGCGCATAACGGATCCGGACGGTCACGTAGATTCGTGAATTCGGCGCTTCACCGACGATTTCCAGGCTCGGTGGCACGCTGACCGCCAGATCTACCGGCTCTTCCCCCGATGATGCGTCGTGACCGCTGGTGTGCGGAATCAGCTGGCGCCGACCGAGCATCACCATGATCGTCCTTGGCGCGTAGATCACGGGCTTCGTGGGCTTGCCGTCCTTCTTCTTGACGGCGGCGCTGAGTTGGTGCCACTTCGAGGTCCTGTTCAAGGAGTTGACGTGCGCGGTGTCGAGTAGGGAATCCGTGATCGGATATCCGGCGTCCAGCGCGCTGAGAACCTTGAGCCCGGCGGTGTTGGTGATGAGACACGACGGGGCCCTGAAACCGGGGTCTTCTACCTTGGCTCGCGCGTCGATCAGCGCGTCGAGAAGTCCAGTCTGCGTGGCGTGGAAGTTCACGATGTAGTTCGCACCGGCCGCGGCCCGCAGTTTATCCAGGATGACACCGTCGAACTTGACGGCGAGTGCCGTTGTGGTCGAGACGATCTCGGCAATCAGCGATTCGGCCGTCGGGTCGTAGGTTTGGACCAGTGTGACCTGGTAGTCGACCTCTTCATGCGTGATGTACGAGAACCCTGGATTGTTGACGATGCCATTGGACACGCGCATTTGCCCCGGATCAGGTGTGTCCCAATGCGGGATGATCTGCCAGGCGATGCTGGTCTTCTCGAATGTCTCTACGACAGCATTGTTGGCAAGCGCCCATCGCTCCGCACTCAAATACATCTGCGAACCCCCTCGCGTGATGATCTTGAGATCATCGCAGACGAAAGTAAATGTGGGAAGACTCTGGCAACACTTACTTCTGGCGCAATACGACCTCCTGACCCGGCGTCATCTCCCCACGTGCCATCGCGTCACAATGCGCCAGATGCAGTGGTGCCACGGGGTCGTCGGGAAGCAATTCGCGACACCGTTCGAAGGCCAGCCGCGCTGCCTCGACGTCGCCCGCATCGAACAGTGTGAAGGCGTCGTCGTAAAGAGGCCGAGACGCACGCTTCGCCGCCCGCAACTCGTTCGAATCATCGTCGAACACTTCGTAGATCGTCACCGGGCGTCGTCGGTTCACCACCATCACCCGCTCCATCCTGCGGATGTCGAACTGCTCGGATTCCGCGAGTCGGGTTCGGGTCGCATCGGAGATGAGCAGGGTCGACCCGTAGCGCTTGTTGGTACTTTCGATGCGCGCGGCCAGGTTCACCGCGTCACCGATCACCGTCAGCACCATCCGGTTCACGCCCCCGACGAGTCCGACGCCCACCCTGCCGGTGTTGATGCCGATCCCCACGCGCAGCTCAGCGGAGCCCGCCGCCCGGCGCTCCTCGTTGTGTTCGCGCAGTGAGCGCATCATGGCCAATCCCGCGCGAACACCATCAGCCGCGGACTCGAAGATCGCGACGATCTCGTCCCCGCGGACGTCCTGCACCAGGCCGTTGCAGCCGATGATGGGCATCTCCACAGCGCGGAGGAAGCCCATGGCCAGACTGCTCGCCTCGGCGACGTCCATGTCCTCGACGATGGTCGTATAGCCCCGGATGTCGCTGATGAGCACCGTCATCTCCCGGTCGACGCGGTGGCCCGCGCGCACGAGGCGGAGGTCGTCGATGTCGAGGATGCGCAGTAGTCCGTTCGGCACGAACCGCGACTGCGCATCGATCAGCGAATGCCGGTAATCGTCGGCAGCCTTCAGCCGCGCCTCCAGCTGGAAGTTCCACGATGGGGCGGCGGCCTGAGCGCACAGAAAGGTGAGTGCCTCCTCCTGATGGGGACTGAAGTGCTCGACGGGGCTCCGGTGCTCTGCGTAGACGACACCGATCGTTCTCTCCTGCAACTGGATTGGCACCGCCAGAGCGCTGTTTTGCACTCCAGGTTCAGACGTTCGGGGAGTGCCGCTGAGCACCGCGCGGCGGACGACGTCTGCGTCATAGGAGATTTCGGTCCACGGGCGGTCGACCGCGGCAACCTGACCGTCCTCGTAAGTCGCCCGTACCCACAGTTCGTCGGCCGTCCCGGCGAGCAGCAACACCCGGGCGGAGTCGGTCGTGTCGGCGACGGATTGCAGGATGATGTTGTCGAGGTCTTCCTGGCTACGTGCTCCGGACAGCGCGCGCAGTACCTGGTGTGCGCCAACGGGATCGACGCCCATGCCCGGGTGCACCAGGTCGCGCCCGAGAAGCCAGGGATGCTGCTTCGCGAGCCAATCGGTGCGCACCATCACGCCGAGGCTCAACCACCTCTGGTACGCCGAGTGCAGCATGTGGTTACGGAATGTCGACCGCCCCGTCTCGGCGTAGACGGCGGCGGCCTCCTCGTGGGCGCGAGCGGCGATCATCAGGAGTTGGTTGTCCTCGGCCAGCTGCACGGCGCGATGGAGATGACGCTCCGCCTCGTCGTATCTCCCGCGGGTCCGCGCCCACGCGCCCTGCAGGAGCGCATACGCAGCGCCGTAGTTCTCGGGCGAGCCTGCGGCGGCCTTGCGATGCATGGCCATCGTCTTCCTCACGAAACGGGCCGTAGATCGGTCGCGGGGCGCCTGCTGCATCATGCTGAGCGCGCCGATCATGTGGACGAGTGGTGAAATGGCGGTGCCGATCATGCCCATGTCGTGATCCATGGCGTCCTGCGTCGCGGCATATGCGCCTGCAAGGTCACCGGACCAGAAGTGCAGGCCCTGCTTCATGATCGCTGCCATGCTGAGGATCGCCTCCTCACCTTCGCGTTCGGCGGCAGGCAATACCTCGCGTTCGTCGTAGCCGCTCTCCCCGGCAAGCAGGAACAGGTCCTCGGAGCGTCCCATGAGGTTGAGGGCCATCTGCTGCATGGCTTGGCAGAGGCGCTTGGGCACGGGCAGGGATCTGACCTCGGGGATGAGGGAGTGCGCGAGCATGTCGATGTCCGAGAGGGGCGTGCCCACCCAGAACGTCTGCGACAGCAGAGTGGCGGCCAGGAAACCGGCTGTCTCCTGATCACCCTGATCGAGCGCGACGGCGATGGCCTCGTGCAAGTTGCCGAGGCCGCTTCGGACGGGATGGTGCCAGTGGCGGATGAAACAGAAGTGATAGAAGGTGGTCTCGGGCCGAACGTCCCGATACTCCGGCCGCTCGGCCAGCGTCATGCCGGCCTCGCCGAATCTCTGGGCACCGGCGTGGTCGCCGAGTATGACGAGCAGCAAGCCGTAGTTGGTCAGCACACGGGGGGAGGATCTCGTGTGGCCGTGGGCCAGCATGACCTCCAACTGCGTGCGGACCAGTAGGGGAAAGAGATTGGGTCGCACGTTGTATGACTCGTGGCAGAGCGCAACCAGAAGCCGTTGCTTTTCCACGACGAGGGGGTCGTCACACCCGGGCAGCCCAAGGAGTCTCGCGTTGGACCACCGCCTCATCGTCGCGCGCATCCGCAACACGGCACTCGCGATTCGCGGTTTGCCGGCATCGGTGGGCAGCGACTCGCCGAGCGCGGCGAGAGCCCGCAGCCCCTCGTTCATCGCCTCCTGCGGACGGTCGGCGGCAAACAGGCACTTGACGCGCAGATAGGCGAGCCTGACGTGATCGGCCGGCTCGACGAGATGCCGAATCCCCTCGTCGAGCAGTGTGTGAAGCAGGGGGAAGTCTCCCACCAGCAGCGCGGCGTCGGCGGCGCCGAGATGCAGTTCCCGAGCCATGGTGAAGTGGGTGGTCCAGCGATTGGTACCAAGCAGTTCGAGGCCATGTCGGCAATACGTCAGCGCGAGCGGGAACGAGGCGTGCGCCCGAGCTCGTCGTGCTGCCCGCCACAGCACGTCGGCGAACTCGATGCGTTCGTCGTCGTTCTCGTCAAGCTGAAGTCCACCGAGCCCGAGGTGTCGGGCGGCTTCGAACAACCGGTCATCTCCGAGTCGCGCCAACCGCCGACCGAGGCGCAGGTGTGACGCTCCGCGATCGTCCTCGGACAGGCCGGCGCGGGCCGTCTCGGCGACCCGGTCGTGGCTCAATCGGTAACGCGCGTCGTGACTTATCGCGTTGGAGATCCGTCGACCGTCCTTGTCGAGCGCCTCGAGCAGGTGAAGCTCCATGCTCGACCACAGCGCGTGCGTGACCACGTCGGCGGGCTGCCCCGCGGCGGCCGCGGCATCGGCAAGGTCGAACTCCCCGCCGATACACGCGAGTGCACCGAGCACCGTCCTGTCGACCGGTCGGAGCAGACCGAGATGGCTGCCGAGGAATTCGGCCTCCGTCGCCGAGACCTCGATCGAGGACAGCATGCGCAGATCCCAACCAGCGCGCCTGTTATTACCGGACGGGATGACTGCGCCGTCTCGTTCGACGCGGTGGAGCAGCTGGCGGATCTGCAGGGGGTTACCCCCCGTTCGATGATGAAACTCGGCCGCGACCGCAGCCAGTTCGTCTCCTTCGCCTGCCACGTCCGCGAGAAGGTCCTCGATGTCCGCGCTCGACAGCGGGGCCAGTTCGAGATGGCGCACCATCTTCGTTGCGAATTCGGTTGCGTCGGGATCGAACTCGCCACTTCGATGCGCGGCGACGACGAGGACGTTGCGGGGTGCTACCGCGAGCAACTCGGACACCAGCAGCAGCGAGTCCCGGTCGGCCCATTGAAGATCGTCGATCGCCAGCACCACGGTGCGGTACTTGGCGGTGGCGGCCACGAGTTGGATGGCCGCGCGGTGCAGACGATTGCGAGCATCGGAGGCATCGACGTCGGGCACGGGGGCGACTGAACCGAGGAATTCGGTCAAGCTGGGAACCAGTTCGGCCAGGACGCTGTTTAGCGCTGACGATGCGCTGGCGAGGCTGGTGCGCCACCGATCCCGTTCGCCGGGGCCGGTCGCCCTCATCACCTCGACCAGCGCGCCGAGTGCCTCACCGATCGCGGCGTACGGCGCAGGCGCGCCATCTCGGCAACGGCCATACGCGAAAACGCAATTGCGTGAGGCGACTTCTTCGCCAAACGCGCGCAGGACGGTCGACTTACCGACTCCGGCAACGCCACTGAGCAGGATGCACGCACCGCCGCTGCGTTCGGCGGTCTCAACGGCATCGCGTAGTTCAGCAAGCTCGCGTCGTCGATTCACCACGCGGCCTTCAGTGTCCAGCACGTACGAAGTCACAGCAGTCGCTCCACCCCCCGTGACCCGGATGCGCCCGTGGACTCCTCCGAAGCCGACAAGCTCATTCATGATATTGACTCGCGAGTCAAACCGCAGCCGGGTTTCCGGTTTCCGAGGTGGGCCCTCGAGGCCGGTGAGCACTGGGGTTCGCCGGAATACCTTCCGTCGACCACGACTTGTGAGAAGCATGACCGAGATCGACAAGAACAAGCTCGTTCAGGACGCGGCCGCACTCGACGACTTCAACCGCAACGTGGTCGAAGAATTTCGTGCCAACGGCGGCAAGGTCGGCGGCCCCTTCGAGGGCGGCGACCTTCTCCTCCTGCACACCACCGGCGCCAAGTCGGGCAAGGCGCGCCTGTCGCCGCTGGCCTACCTGACCGTCGACGGCAAGATGCTGATCGTTGGCTCCTATGCGGGGGCGCCAAAGGACCCGGCGTGGGTGCACAATCTGCGGGCCACCCCGAAGGCGCACATCGAGGTCGGCACCGAGTCCTACGACGTCGACGTGCGGGAGTTGCCGGACGATGAGCGTGACGCGGCCTACCCGAGGATCACCGAGGTCGCGCCGGTCTTCGCCGAGTACCAGGCCAATACGACGCGGGCCATACCGCTCTTCGAGCTCACCCGCGTCTAGTTGCGACCGGGTGCCCCCGGGATGCCCTGCGGACCGCCGTTCTCGCCGGGCAGGTTGTCACCGGTGGGCGGTGACGGACTCTTCTCGACCGACGGGGGAGACGCCGAGTTGCCGCCACTGACGGTCTGACTCGGTCCACCACTCTCGCTGCCGGTGGTCGGTGCGGTCGATGCGGTCGACTCCTCCGTGGAAGGGACGGCCGAGCCATTGGGCGCGGCGGACGGTCCCGTCATCGCGGGCGCGGTGGTCGAGGTCGTCGGCGCGACGGTGCTGCTAGTGGGTTCGGTGCTCTTGTCGCTGCTGCAGCCCGACATCACAGCGACCGTCGCCGCGGCCGCCGTGAGTCCCATTGCCACTCGCTGAAGGTTCGTCATGGGCGATCCGATACCCGGATGCTTCAAACTCTGAAACGAATGCCGCGGCCGACGTCACGAAGGCGTCATACCGGTGAGCCCGCGACTTCGGCGCGCTGGTCCGCGGTCAGCAGCCGAACGCGCCCAAAATCGACGGGGGATCAGAGCCGTTCGATGACGGTTGCGTTAGCCGTACCGGGGCGGAGCGATCGGGTTAGCCTGGTTTCGCTAACACTTGAGGGAGCGCGTGTTGATAGCTGTCACGTGGGTTGTCGTTGCCATGATCGCGGCGGGCCTGGTGCTGGCTGGCGTGACTACCGTCGTGTCCCAGCGGCGCGGCGGCACGCTTGCCGACGCCAACCGAAGTCAGTGGCTCGGCAACGCGATCATCGCGCTTGTCGGTGCGGCGATTCTCGCTGTCGTCGCCGCCACCAATACGCAGGACCGATTCGTGTGGGTGGTCGCTGCGTTTCTGTTGTTGACCGGTGGTCGGCAGTTGAGCCGTTGGTGGGTCGCGCGCCA
>JAOPUT010000286.1 GCA_025963385.1 Mycobacterium sp. | reverse complement strand
CCGCGGGCGTACGACGCCGTCATCGCTCCGCCGCGGTCGTCGTCAGGGGACCGCGCAGCCCGTCGAAATCACTGTCCCGCCACTCCGATTCGAACTTCGTCCCGGCCTCTGCCGCGGCCTGTTCCCTGGCCCGCAGCTCGACCCGCCGGATCTTGCCCGAGATGGTCTTCGGTAGCTCGTGGAATTCGACGCGCCGCACCCGCAGATACGGTGGCAGATGCTCGCGTGCATACTTCAGGATCTGAAATGCGGTGTCCTCGTCGGCCTTCCAGCCCGCGGCCAGCGCTACGTACGCCTTGGGCACCGCCAGCCGGGTCTCGTCAGGAGCAGGCACGACGGCGGCTTCCGCGACCGCCGGATGCTCGATGAGCACGCTCTCGAGCTCGAATGGCGAGACCTTGTAGTCCGAGGACTTGAACACGTCGTCGGTGCGACCGATGTAGGTGATGTGGCCCTCGGCGTCCCGGCTGGCGACATCGCCCGTGTGGTAGTAGCCACCGTCGGTGACCGCCGCGTTCTTGGCGTCGTCGCCGACGTATCCGGTCATGAGGTTCACCGGGCTCGCGCCGAGGTCGAGGCAGATCTCCCCCTCCTCGGCCGGTTCGCCGGTCAGCGGATCGACGATCACGATCGGAACGCCGGGCAGCGGACGCCCCATCGATCCCGCCTTGAACGGCGACCCTGCCGTATTGGCCACCAGCGCCGTGGTTTCGGTCTGCCCGAAGCCGTCGCGGATGGTCAGCCCCCACTCGCGTTGTACGTGCGCGATGACCTCGGGATTGAGCGGCTCGCCCGCGCCGATCGCCTCCCGCAGCCGGCCTGCCCCACCGGAGAGGTCGGCCTGGATCAACATGCGCCACACCGTCGGAGGTGCGCAGAACGTGGTCACTTCCGCCCGGCGCAACTGGTGCAGCAGACCGCGCGGATCGAAGCGCGTGTAGTTGTAGACGAAGATGGTGGCCTCGGCGATCCACGGCGCGAAGAAGCAGCTCCATGCGTGCTTGGCCCACCCTGGCGAGCTGATGTTCAGGTGCACGTCACCCGGCCGCAGCCCAAGGAAGAACATCGTCGTCAGATGCCCGAGCGGATACGAGATCTGGTTGTGCTGCACCAACTTCGGCTTGCTGGTGGTGCCAGAGGTGAAGTACCAGAGCAGCGGGTCCGTCGTCGTCGTCACCGTCGCGAACGGAGCGGGATCCGCGATGGCGTAGGCATCCCGATAGTCCGACCAGCCTGCGACGCCGTCGACGCAGATGCGGAGGAAGTCGCCGGGGACATCGGTGAACTTCTCGACGTCGGCCGCGTTGGCGATGACGGCGGCGGCCCGCCCGCGACTCACGCGGTCGGCGAGCTCACCAGGACCCGCCGCAGTGGTGGTCGGCATCAGGATCGCACCGATCTTCATCACCGCCAGCATCGACTCCCACAGCTCGACCTGGTTGCCGAGCATCAACATCACGGAGTCGCCCCTGCCGATGCCCAGCGCCTCCAGTCGGCGGGCGACCTGATCGGAGCGGTGGGCCATCTGATCGAACGTGTACTTCGCCTCCGTGCCGTCCTCCTCGACGATCCACAGCGCGGTCCGAGAGTTTCCGCGAGCGACCGTGTCGAACCAGTCGACGGCCCAGTTGAACGACTCCCCGAGATCGGGCCACGCGAACCGGTCAGCCGCGGCGTCGTGGTCGCCGTAACACCCCAGCAGCACGTCGCGGGCCTCACGATAAGCGCGATGCGCAACGCCGGTCATGACGGCCTTCTCCCTTCTGAGGCCCCACCGTGGCGGAGCCCTGGAACAGACAGCGATTTCTCAGGTTAGTGCCGACGACCAGCGCGATGGTGGCAATCGCAGCTTCCGCCGCAGCCATGCCGACGGCCCATGTCATCAGCGGCATCGCCTGACCCACCGGCAGGTTTGCCGGTGGCGCGGGCGACGACGAATGCACGTGGTGCCCCCCGCCCGGCGGCGTGTGCAACGCGATCATCACCAGGCTCATCACGGCCACCGTCGCCCAGTCCTGTGGCGCCGCGCGGCACCACAGGTGCCTGGCACACCAGAGGCAGCCCCCGACCATGAGGACCATCGACACCGTGACGAACGGGCCCTGATGGGTCATGTGCCCGAGCGACGCGGCGTGCAGCGCGGCCGAGAGCACCGCCAGCGCCGCTCCCGCTCGCCCCACCCACCGCGTGCCTCGGCCAGGTCGGGTCATTCCGGGCAGCAGTGCTTGGCCGTGGTCGCGGGCACGTTCAGCGCCGGGTTGCGGTCGAAGAAGCCGACGGGCTTGAGCTTGAAACCCGCGTAGTCGACGGGCATCACCGGCCAGTCCTCGGGCCGCGGGAAGTGGGTCAACCCGAAGGTGTGCCACAGTACGACGTCCTCACCGTCCAGCTCGCGGTCCTTCGCGACGAAGGCAGGCAAACCCGCCCGGCCCGGGTTCTGGTTGACGAAATCACCTGCGGAATAACGCTCGTCCTTGTCGTAGCGCGTGACCCACAGGTGCTTGGTCGCGAACGCCGCGCGCTGCGCGATCGAGCTCGTCGGGTCAGCCAGCAGCACCGGCTGCCCCTCGGGATGCAGTGCATAGCCCACGTCCTGCCCGAGCCGGTTCTGCTTGTCGGGGTTGGTGACGTGCCAGACCCGCGCCTTCGAATTGTCCGCCAGGCGTTGACCTTCGGACTCGCGGGCGATCTTCGTCTTGCGGGCCCGGAAGGCGTTGCCCCAAGGATTCTCCGGCCCCATCGGGACGGGGACCGCGTCCACCTCGGTCACGACGTTGGCGCTGCCGTCGACCTCCATGTCCAAGCGCGCCGAGAACAGGTGCTGGTGGAACGGCGCGCCGAGACCGGGCGCGATCTCGGTCGCGTAGCCGTCCGGCCCTCGGTAGGCCGACGGGAAGACGATGCCGGTGGCCTTCGCCTCCAGCTCGATGGTGCCGTCGAGGTACAGGTACCAGTAGAAGCCGTAGTCGTAGTTGCCGATGGTGAGGAAGAAGGAGATCACCAGCCGTCGCGAGCGCCGCGTCTCCGCCATGCCGTTGAACATGTCGCTGTGCTTCCACAACACGCCATAGTCCTCTTCGTGCAGACAGATCGCGTTCTTCATCACCCGTGGATGCCCGGACTCGTCGGCGATCGTGGCGTCGAAGTACTGGATCTCGCCGAGGCAGTCGCAGCCGAGCTCGAGCGAGTTGGTGTAGCGCCCGAACAGGTACTCGCCCTGGTCGAAGTAGTTCTGCCAGTATCGGACTGGCGACGGATCGGCGTAGGGCACCACCATCTCGGCGATCGAGGCGCGGTAGACCACCGGACGACCGTCGACCGACAGCTGGTGCAGGGTGAGCCCCTCCCTGACGTCGAACGCGAAGCGGAACTTCCAGTCAGCCCAGTTGATCTCGTTGCCGTCGACGGTGAAGCTGGCACCCTCGGGCTGGGTGATCTCGATCGGCTTGAGGTCGGTGCGCGTCGGCACGGCGTGCGGTGCGGCGTCCCATTCACCGCGCTCGCCGGGTACCGGCAGCACCATCTCGTCGATGACGCGGATGACGCGGCGTTCCGTGAGGTCGACGAAGGCGACGACACCGTCGATCGGATGCGCCCACGGCAGATCGGCCTGGTCCTCCTGGTAGAAGGCCAGCACCCGGACGATGCGGTGGCCCACCTCGTCCTCGTGGCCGAAGACACCGGCGGACAACGGCACCGCACGAACGTTGGGCGGGTTGATGTTTCGCTTGGCCATGGCAGCGAGCCACTCGTCGCTGACCAACAGGAACGACTCGATGTCGTCGAACTCCGCGTCGAGAATCGGCACGTGACCCTCGCGGCCAGCGTCGACCTCGTTCGACGAGACGATGGCGTTTCCGGTCACCGACACGACGTGATCGGAGCCGGTACCCGTCGCCCGGTCGAGCAGCAACACTCGCACCCGTCGATCGGGGACGTCACCCGCGGCGAAGGCGTGCACCGAGGCCTTGTCGGGCTCGTCGAGGCCGACGTAGACGAATCTGGTGTCGGCACCGACCAGGCCGGCATCGGTGATGATGTCGCGGGCGGCGTCGATCTCGTCGGCCGTGAGCGCGCTGAGCGGGTGGGTGGCGGTGGTGCGTCGTGCGGGTGCGATGGTCATCGTGCGATCTCCTTCTGTTCCGAGGGGGTGTGCGGGCGTAGGGCGGCGACGGCGACGCCACCGAGAAAGACGCCGACGAGCAGGACGCCGATGACGGCGGCCAGCGTGGTGGAGCCGCCGACCAGCAGGGGCAGCTTGGCGATGGTCATGACCAACAGAACGGCCAGCCCGATGAGTCCGAGTGCGGGCGCCACCATGGTGTTCCACGATCTGCGGTCCACGGTTGTGCGGCGGAAGTAGACGAGCACCGCCACCGACGTGAGGGTCATCAGGGCGATGATCCCGACCGAGGACAGCCCGACGAACCAGGCGAACACCTCGGTCACGGGGTCGAGGCCGGCAAGGGCGGAGGCGACGACGAGGACCAGAGCGGACACCGTCTGTACGACCGACGCGATGTACGGCGACGAGTGCTTGACGTGGGCCCGGCCACAGCGCGCGGGCAGCGCCGAGCTGTTCCCCAGCGAGAAGATGTATCTCGACAGCACGTTGTGGAAGGCCAGCAGAGCAGCGAAAAGGCTTGAGATCAGAAGGATCTGCACCAGGTCGCCGGCAACGGCGCCGACGTACTTCTTGGCGGTCTCGGTGATCATGCCCTCGGGGTTGTCGGTCGCCAGCGCGACCGCGCCCTCGTCACCCCACGCGCTGACCATGGCCCAGCTCGACAGCGCATAGAACCCGCCGATGAGGATGAGTGCCATGTACGTCGCGCGGGGAATGGTGCGAGCCGGATCCCGAGCTTCGTCACGGAAGACGGCGGTAGCTTCGAAGCCGATGTAGCCGGCCAGGGCGAAGATCAGGGCGATACCCGGTGCGCCGGTGAAGAATTGGCTCGGGCTGAGCGCCGCGGTCGAGAAGCCGGAATCTCCGCCACCGCGGGCGATCACGGCGGCGTCGATGACCAGCACGATGCCGACCTCACACAGCAGCAGGACTCCGAGCACCTTGCCGGACAGTTCGATGTGCCGGTATCCAAGAACGGCGACGACGGCCATGACGACGATGGCCCAGAGGTACCAAGGGATCTCGGGGCCGCCGTGGGTGGTGACGAGATCGTTCACCGCCGCGCCGAGGTAGCCGTACACACCACCCTGGACGGCGGTGTAGGACAGCAGTGCGAGGAACGCCGCACCGAGTCCGGTATGCCTGCCGAGGCCCTGCGTGATGTAGGTGTAGAACGCTCCCGCCCCCGCCACGTGCTTGGCCATCGCGGTGAACCCGACGGCGAAGAACAGCAGGACGACGGTGCAGACGACGTAGGACGCAGGGAACGCCGCTCCATTGCCCGCCGCGATGCCGATCGGCACCGTTCCGGCGATGACGGTCAGCGGGGCGGCGGCCGCGACCACCATGAACACGATGGCGCCCGGTCCGAGCTTGCCTGCCAACTTGTTCGAGGAGGTGCCGGCGTCCGTGCCCGTGGGCGGTGGGGCCTTGATGCTCATGTTTCCTGGCTTTCGTTCGGTGGACGGATCAGAGGGCGATGTTGACGGACTTCGACTGCGTGTACTCGGCGATGGCGCCCTCGCCGAGCTCCCGGCCCCAGCCCGACTGCTTGTAACCGCCGAAGGGCAGGGCGGTGTCGAACGCGTTGTGGCAGTTCACCCACACGGTGCCCGCCTTGATCTGGGCGGCGACGTCGTGCGCCAGGGAGACGTCGCGCGTCCACACGCTGGCGGCCAGGCCGTACGGGGTGTCGTTGGCCGCTGCTCGGATGCCTTCTGCCCGTGAGAACGGCACTGCGACGGCGACGGGTCCGAAGATCTCCTCCTGGTAGACGCTGAAGTGGCTCTCGACGTCGACCAACAGCGTCGGCTCGACGTAGAAGCCCTCGTCGCCGTACCGGGCACCGCCGGCGAGTGCCCTTGCCCCATCGGCGATTCCCGCGGCCAGGTAGCTCGTGACCTTGTTGAGCTGCTCGGCCGAGATGAGCGGGCCGATGTCGTTGGTCGGATCCAGGCCGGGACCGATCTTCTGGGCGCGCGCGAATTCGGCCACCCCCGAGGTGAACTCGTCGAAGATGGAGTCCTCGACCAGCAGTCGCGTCCCCGCCGTGCACGCCTGTCCATGGTTGAACAGGAAGCCTGACGCCACCCCGGGCACCGCACTGGCGAGGTCGGCATCGGCGAACACCACCTGCGGGCTCTTGCCGCCGAGCTCCAGCGACACCTTCTTGAGGTTGCCCGCGGCGGCCGTGACGATCTTCTTGCCCACCTCGGTCGACCCGGTGAAGGCCACCTTGTCGACGTCGGGGTGTGACGAGAGCGCCGCGCCGACGTCACCAAACCCGGTGACGACGTTGACGACGCCGGATGGCAGCCCGACCTCGGCGATCACCTCGGCGAGCAGGATCGCCGTCAGGGGGGTCTGCTCGGCGGGCTTGAGGACGAGGGTGTTCCCGCAGGCCAGCGCCGGAGCGAGCTTGAAGGCCGCCATCACCAGCGGGAAGTTCCACGGCACGATCTGGGCGCAGACACCGACCGGCTCGCGCAGTGTGAAGGCGTGGAAGCGGCCGCCAGGCGCCCACGGCACGGAGACGGGAATGGTGCGGCCCTCGATCTTGGTCGCCCAGCCTGCGTAGTAGAAGAAGATCTCGGCGGCCCAGGTCACGTCGACCGCGCGGGCGACGGCAACCGACTTGCCGTTGTCGATGGACTCCAGCTGGGCGAACTGATCGGCGCGCGCGAGGATCCCCTCGCCGATCTGCCACAGCAGGCGCTGGCGCTGAGCAGGCGTGATGGTCCGCCACGGGCCGTCTTCGAACGCGCGGCGCGCGGCGGACACGGCGCGCTCGACGTCTTCGGTGCCGGCGTGGGGTACCGAGGTGATGACGCGTCCCGTCGCCGGGTCGACCGTGTCGAAGGAACGCCCGGATGCCGCGGACACCCACTGACCGTCGATGAACATCCGTTTCGGTGCCGAGGTGAATTCGACGACCGCCGGGTCGAGGGTGATGAGCGCATTCTCGATCGTGGTCATGACGTCCTTACGTTCGGGTTGAATTAATCTGTGCCACTGCGCCTTCCGACGCAGCGGCAGAGTTCCGTCGGTGCTGACCCGAACTGACGTTAAGGCGCGAATGTGGCCCGTGTCACGCCAAAATTCGAATGGATATCGGTGGTGCGCCGATTCTCATTCGGCTGAATCAGCGCATTCTCATTTGCATTCGGCCTGCGCCCCACGTCGGGCGGGGTGGGCCGGCGAGCGCGACGACGACGCGAGGTCGGGCCAGGACTTCATTCTCATTTGGGATGACTGGATGTTCACCGATTACCGGCCACCGGCACCGCTCCGGCGGGCTACGGTGCTAGCGCGCAGGTGAAACGAGGTGTGCCGTGGCCAAGAATCTGAAGCTCAGGACGAGCTCACCCGTCGCCGGTCTCGGCCGGCGACGGCTGACCTTCGTCCAGGTGCTCGCTCAGTCGGTCTCCGCCGTCGCGCCGTCGGCAGTGATGGTGACACTCCCCGCGCTCGTCATTCCCGGCGCGGGCCGGGCGACCATCGAGGTGTTCATCGCTGCCGCGGTGCTCATGACGCTCGTCGGATACTGCGTGGCGCAGTTCGCGACTCGGATGGTGGCGGTCAGCGGCCTCTACAGCTACATCGCCAAGGGCCTCGGTCCGCGGGCCGGGTTTGCGGGGGGCTGGTCGCTGGTCATCGGATATGCCGCCGCGGCCATGGCGAGCGTGCTCGGCGCGGCGAGCTATTCGACTGCGCTGCTTGGCTATATCGGTGTCCCGACATCGACCGCGGTGGTCGGCGTCGCCGCGGTGGTCGTCGGGTTCCTGGCGCTGGCCTTGATGATCCGCGGCGTCCAGGTGTCGTCACGGATCACCCTGGCCGTGGAGGCGTTCGCGATCGTCGTGGCGTCGGCGGTGCTCATCGTCGCGTTCGCGCAGTCGTGGGGCACCGAGCGACCCGTGCGGGTGCTCGACGATCCGTCGTGGTCCAGCCCGGCCGTCGGTTTTGCCCTGCTGATCGCGATCACCTCGTACGTCGGATTCGAGAGCGCCAGCACGGTCGCGCGGGAGGCGCGCAACCCGCTGGCGGCGGTGCCGCGAGCGGTGAAGTGGACGCCCCTGGTCCTCGGTGCGCTGTACGTCGGGGCGGCCTACCTCCAGTTGGGCGGTCCGGTGCACCAGGGCGATTCGCTGGCGATCGTGCTGACGCTGCCCTCCGCCTCAGGCGGGGTGTCGCCTGGCCTTTCGGAGGCGCTGTCGATCCTGATGGACCTCGGCATCCTTGCGTCGTGGCTGGCGTGCGTGATGGGGTCCACCACCGCACTGTCGCGGACGCTCTTCGCGATGGGCCGCGAGGGCGTCCTGCCCGCTCGGCTGGGTCGCACGCATGCTCGGTTCCAGACGCCACACGTCGCGTTGCTGGCCGCCGTGCCGGTCGTCGTGGCGGTACCGATCGCCTATCTGCTGATCTGCGGATCACCGCACGACGTGCTGATGGGGCTGCTCGCGGTATCGGCACACGGTTACGTCGTCGCCTACATCCTCGTCTGCGTCGCGACGCCGGCCTTCCTCCGAAGGATCGGTGAACTCACCACGGCGCCAATCATCTTCGGCGTGCTCACAGCGGCGGTGATGACGGCGCTGATCGTCTGGGCGGCCTTGTCGCACACGTTCTTCGCAGGCGCGGCGACGGCCGCGTACGCCGCGCTGATGGCGATTGGCGCGGCGACATTCCTGGTGCGCGTCGGTCGTTCCCCCTCGCGGCTGCAGAACGTCGGGGTCTACGACGAAGCGGTGGCCGACGATCTGCTGATGACGTACCAACCGTGGGAGGTGCGGCGATGACCGGCGCCGTGAACTCCTTCTCGGGACGTCAGCCCAAGGCCGTGCAGAGCGCGTTACGGGTCCTCGAACAGGTGGCTCGGGCCGGGGCGGGCGTGACGGCGAAGGAGGTCTCGGCGGCGCTCGATCTGCCGTCGGCCACCACGTACCGCCTTCTCAACATCCTCGTCGGTGAGGGCTACCTGGTGCGGCTACCCGATCTGACGGGCTTCGCCCTCGGCCACAAGATTGGGGTCCTGATCGATGCCGCGGTGGCGCCGACGGTGCCCGCCGCGGCCCGCGAGGTGCTCGAGGAACTGCGGCTGACCGTCAGGTTCGGGGTGCACCTGGCGTACTTCACCAACACGGCGGTACGCCTTGCCGACGTCGACACGGAATACCCTCCGCCGCAAGATGAGTCGTTCCTCAACAAGCACCTGCATGCCTGCGCGCTGGGCAAGCTGCTGCTGGCAGAGAAGGACGACCCCCGCCCCCTGTTGGCCCCCAGCGCGATGCCGTCGGTGCGGGCGGTCCCCGCCGAGGGCGAACTTCGTAGTGAGCTGAGCAAGGTGCGGGCCGACGGGTTCGCCGCGCAGGCGGGCGAATTGGACTCGACGTCGGCCTGCGTCGCCGTGCCGATCCGGTCGACGACGGGAGCCCTCATCGCGGGCCTCGCACTGTCCGGCGACCTCGACCACGTGCCTGCGATGAGCCGCTGCGTGCCGTCGCTGGTCGAGTGCGCCCTCCGGCTCACCCCCCTGGTCGGTTGACGTCGTCGGCCGAACGGCTTCGCCAGGCGATGGTGAGTTGAACCCGCGACTTCACGCCGAGCTTCCGGAACACCGCGCGAAGGTGCGTGTTGATCGTATTGGTCGAGACGCCCAACTCCGCTGCCGCCGAGCGATTCGTGTGGCCCGTGCTGATCAGGTCGACGACCCGCATTTCGGTCGGCGTCAGTGCGCCCCAGCCGGTGTGCGGCCGCGGCGCGGGTTGACTGAGTCGGGCACCTCGAATCCCTTGGCTGCGAAGCAGATTGGACACCGCGCGACCGCTCGACACCGCACCGACGCGTTGATAGATCTCGGCCGCCTCGATCAATGCGTCGACGGCGTCGTCCATCCGTCCCTGCTTCAGGAGCGTCGCCCCGAGGTCCTTGAGTGCGTCGGCCAACACGAGCGGCCTCGGCGACTGCCGCAAGGTGCTCACCGCGTCGGCGAGGAGTTCCGTGTCCTCGGCCAGCAGACCGCGGGTGTGCAGTGCCGTCCCGTCCAGGGTCGGGACGCCTGGATTGCGCAGTGCGACGAGCTCGGCGATGCGGGACGCCTTCACCGCAAAGTCCCGGTCCCCCGCGTCGAGTCCGATGCGCGTCAGTATCCGCATCCACGGCGGCGTCCACGGCCACGGATCCCACACCTCCTCGACGCTGTCGAGCAGCGGTCCGAGAATCGACAGGCTGGCTACGAGATCGCCGGCGCTGGCCTTCATCCAACCCTGCATCAGACGTAGCCGCGGGAACGGTTGGCCGTCGAACACCTCCTCGTCGCCCTCGACGGGCATCAACCACTCCGTCGCCCTGGCGAGCTCACCCCGGTAGGACGCCACCGCCGCGAGCACCATGCGGGCGTTCAGCCGGAAGCCGTAGTTTCCGGTCTCGTCGGCGAGCTTCAGCAGCGTGCGTGCGCCTGCCTCCGCGGCGTCGAAACGGGCCAGGTTGTGGTCCTGCCACATCTGCGCGTAAAGCATTGAGGGCAAGGCCTTGTCGACGTCGTCCTGAGCATCACGGATCTTGGCGAGCATGGCCTCGGCGTCGTCGTAGGCATCCAAGTGCTGAAGCGTCCGGATTTCCTCGGCCTCGTACGCCGTGTCCGAGAACCGGCGCAGGTCGGCGAAGCGGTCGAGGGCGAGTCGGTGTCGCCCCTCGTTCCGCGCCGCCTCGATCAGGGCCACGACCGCCAGGCGCTGGGAGTAGACGTCCTTGACCCGGCGCCCCTCGGCGAGCGCGTTCTGCGCCATCGCCTCGGCCTGGGCCGCCGACTCCGTCCGGGAGGCGGCCAACGCCTGGGCGGACGACAGCTGGGCACGCGAGACCGCCGAGACCCCGGCCATGGCAAGAGCGGCGCCGGCCCGCCGTTCCATCTGGACGCAGTCGCCGGTACACCACAGCGCCCGGCACGCCTGCAGCTCGATCCTGGCGATCACCTCGGGTTCGACCGCGACGGCGAGCAGCTGGTCGGCGACGACGATGGCTTCCCCCTCGCGCTGAAGGTTGACCAGCGTCTCAACCGTCCGCGTGCCGGTCAGCAGCCATAACGGGTGGGTCTGCGAGGCAAGGGCGAAGGCCTGCTTGGCGAGTTCGGCAGCCTGATCGGGCATCGAGATCATGCACTCGCGCGCCGCCTGCTCCAGCGCGAGGATCGCTTCCTCGTCGTTCTGGACGGCGCTCGCCCGATAGTGGGTCGCCGCGGACAACGCCGGTCGTCCTTCGCCGACGAGGTAGCGGGCACATGCCCGGTGCAACGCTCGCCGGTCAGTGGGCGCGACTTCGGCGTACACGGCGTCGCGAACCAGGTCGTGCGGGAAGAACAGTTCACCGTCGGCCGCGCCGAGGAGTCCGTTGTCGACGCCCTCGCGCGCAAGCAGCCCGACCTCGGCTTCCGACACGTTGCCCAGCAGCCGGCCTGCGTCGGACGCCTCCAGCGCGCGTCCCCACACGGCGGTCAGCCGCACCAGGGCCGCGGCCTGGTCCGACACCCCGGCGAGTCGTTCCCGCACGCCGACCGACAGCTCCGCATATAGATCGCTGACACCCTGCCCGCGCTCACGTCGTCGGGCCAGACCCTCGAGTACCTGCACCGCCCAGAACGGGTTGCCGCCAACGCCGTTCAGCAGTTTCCGGACGGAATCGGACGGCGCCGCACCTAGGCGGTCGGAGGCGAGATCGTCGATGTCGTGGGGAGCCAGCGGGCCCAGTGAGATGCGGGTGATCGCGGTGGCGTCGTCGGTGCCCGCCACGACTTCCTGCACGGGCCCGGCCGGAGCCCATCGACTGGTGAGCAGCCACACCACGGGTGAACCCGCGAGCCGGGAGGGCAGCACGCGCAGCGCGAACCGCGTCAATCGATCGGCCCACTGCACGTCGTCGATCGCGATCAGCACCGGAGCGTTCAGCGCCAACTCCTCGACGAGGGCGCTGATCCGATCGACCAACCACAGCGGCTTGTCGTACAGGGGCGCGAGGCTGGCGAACGCATCGCCTGGCAGCAGCGGTAGGGGCCCTGATCGCAGTGCCACCAGAAGGGGCGCGCCCGGCGCGATTTGATCACCCTGCTCGGCCTTGCCGCTGCCGACGGTGAACCCGGCGCGGGAGGCCTGTTCGACGATCGCCCGCATCAGGGCGGACTTGCCGATCCCCGGTTCTCCGCTGACCACGAGCAGCGCACCCTGGCCAGTGCCTGCGGCGCGGCGGAGCGCGCCCAGTGCCCGCGACATCGCCTCGCTGCGCCCTCTAAGCACCGTCTGCGCCATCACCCTGCCGTTCAATCACGAAGGTCGCCATCTCGACGCTCCGCGATGACACCAGTCATGGAGAACGCCGAACCCCGGGAAAGATTCCCTCGTGTGCCACCAGGGACGAGCGGCCGGGTAACGCGAATGGACGATATCGACGACGAGGTCACGGTCGCTTTGATCTTGACGCCATCGCCCGTTCCGCCATCGTGTCACCCGGGCCGCCGAACGCGTGATTCCGCTGACCATCAGCGCCGTCGAGCGACGGACAGCGAGTCGGCAGGATGACGTTCCATGTGCAGATACATTCGCGGACCGGCGTTTTCGGCGAACATCACCGACCTGCGAGCCAAAGATCGTCAATTCTTGCGATGTCCACGCGTCCGCCTTGGTGGTTGAGTCATCCGTGCTCGTGACGTTACTCGCAAGTAAGTTCCGCTGTGTCGGAGCTCACATCCAGTCAAGGGGTTCCCATGCAAGTTGCTGCTCGTCGTCCACACTTCGCGGCAGGGGTCGCGCTCGTCGGAGCGAGTGTCATCGCCGC
>JAOPUT010000284.1 GCA_025963385.1 Mycobacterium sp. | reverse complement strand
GGCGCCGGGTTCACCGTCGACCACTCCGAGGCGGGTCTGTATCTCTGGGCGACCCGGGGCGAACCGTGCCGGGACACGGTCGCGTCGCTTGCCGAACTGGGGATCCTGGTCGCGCCGGGAGAGTTCTACGGTCCTCGCGGCAGCCAGCACGTGCGGATGGCGCTGACGGCGACCGACGAGCGGATCGACGCGGCGGTCTCCCGGCTCGCTTGACGTCCCGCCGAACGTGGATTACCCCCACGCGATCACGCGATGTGCCGTAGATCAACTGCACACTCGGCGAGCCAAGGACAGTCCGCCACGTGGAGTGCAGCGCAAGTGCGTTGGACGATGACCCCGCGTCGATGGCGTAACAGCTCGGCACTGACGCGGATGATCGTCCAGCCGAGTGCGCTGAGTTTGGCGTGGCGGTCGATGTCGTGCGCGTGTTGCGCCGGGTCCTTCCAGTGCTGCTCGCCGTCATACTCGACCCCCACCTTGTACTCCTCCCACCCCATGTCGACGCGGGCGAATGGGTAACCACCGGCGTCGCGCACCTCGATCTGGGTTTGTGGTTGCCGCAAGCCGGCGCCGATCAGCACCAGCCTGGTGCGGGTTTCCTGAGGCGACTCGGCGCCGCCGTCCATCAATTCGAGGACCTGCCGGAGCTGTACCAACCCGCGGGCACCGCGATGCATCTCGACCAGGAGGTTGATGAGACGAGGCGTCAACGAACAGCGCCAGGCCGTGGTCGCCTTATCGGCACTGAGGTACTGAGGTGGTGGTGGTGCCGCTCAAGTGGTCGTGTGCGCAAATATCACGGACGCCGAACAGCCTTGTCGGCCCTAGGTTCTGCTCCACTTCTCGGTTTGAGTCAGACGCAGCAGATACGCCAGCGCCGGCAACACGATCACCACGGCGAGGGCAATGACTACAACGAGTCCGATCAGGGTGGCCTTGGCCCCGGCGGCGGCGGTGATCGTGATCTGGTCGACCAACAACCACGGATATTGGCCAACGCCCCATCCGGCAACGACACAAACAACGGCGGCGGCGGCGGTGATCCTGGCGACGGAGAAGCTTCGGCGATACAGCAGGACAAGCGTGATGACACCCGCCAGGGCCGCCACAACCACCAGCGGCAATGCGGCGCCGAGGAGGCCGCGGCTGAGCGTCCGCGCGTCGTGGAGGATCGGGAACAGCCCAGCAAACACGATGATTCCGGCGGCCGCCCCGACGACGAGGGTCCGGACACGCAGCCGCTCGGCCAAGCCGGGATCGCGGGCGCGGTCGGCGTCAGCGGTGAGATACACCCCGGCCAAGAACACGGACGTCGTCACCGCCAGACACCCCCCGACCAATGAGGTGGGGTTGATCATTGAACCGATCGAATCGCCATATCCGCTCGCGGGCACCCGGCCTGACGCTATGGCACCCGCTACCGTGCCCAGGAAGAACGGCGTGATCAACGAAGATGCGGCGAAGATCGCCCCGAATAACCGCGCCTGGGAAAGCGTCTCGGCATATTTGCGGAACGCAAAGCCGGCTCCTCGCAACACAATTCCAGTAAGCGCAAGCATGAGCGGGACGAACAGGGTGGTCATCGCCGCAGCGAACGCAACGGGAAATCCAGTCCACCACATCACCAGGACGTAGATCAGCCACACGTGGTTGGCTTCCCACACCGGTCCGAGGCTGTGATCGATCCGCGTCCGGAGTTCCGCACCGCGC
The DNA here is from genome assembly GCA_025963385.1 of Mycobacterium sp. Taxonomy (GTDB): domain Bacteria; phylum Actinomycetota; class Actinomycetes; order Mycobacteriales; family Mycobacteriaceae; genus Mycobacterium. The sequence goes on along the minus strand of JAOPUT010000284.1, from coordinate 2,162 downwards.
AGACCACCGCCGGCGGTCAAATCATAGAAACCGGAACCGAAGTCGGCACCACCAAGCACGGCGTAGGCGATCACGCCAACGAACATGGCGACGGCAACAACATCGGCGAGGATCATCGCGCCGTCTCCAATCGGTCGTCGTCTGGCGCCGCGGCCACGATCGCCGGCCCATACGGACTCGGCAGGTCTTCCTCGTTCGCCCGCCAGCGTCTGGCCATCGACCGCAGCACCACGTATGCCCCGACCGTCATGCCCGTATAGAGGAACAGCACCCCGATGTAGGTCCACCAGATGCCGGAGTTCATGGTCACGGCATCGGTGGTGCGCAACACCCGCCACACCGTCCATGGTTGGCGCCCAACCTCGGTGGTGATCCAGCCCAGTTCCAACGCAATGATCGCGAGCGGCCCAGTGATGACGGAGAACCGGAGGAACCAGCGGTTGCCGAGCAGGTCCAGGCCCCGCCTGCGCGCTAGCCAGAACACCACCACGACGGCCGCCAGCAGCATGCCGATGCCGATCATCAGTTGGAAGGACCAGTGGGTCAGGTTCACCGGAGGCACATCCGAGCTGGGCACCGTGTCCAGGCCCGGCACGGGTGCATCCCAGGAACCGGTGGAGATCCACGAGCCGATCTTCGGGATGGCAAGCGCCCACCGGACGTGACCATCGATCAGGACCCCTCCGAGCTTTTCCGCCGCTGGCCCCTGCTCGGTCACGGGGTTGAGTTCCCAGGCGGCCAACTTGCTCGGCTGCATGCTGCCCACCTGGATACCGAGCACATGTCCGATGAGCGGCTGGACCAAGGTCGCCACGCTGGCGAACACGAACGGCACTGTGAAGCCCAGGCGGTGATGATCGTCGGTGCGGCCGCGCAACATGCCTGCCGCGTACACACCGGACACCACGAGGCCGACGAGCATGAATGCGCCGACCCACATGTGGGCGAACTGCAGCCACGTCAAGTCGTTGAACATCGCCGCCATCGGCTCTACATCGGTGACGACCCCATCGTGAATGGTGAAGCCGGTGGGATTGTTCATCCATGCATTCACCGACACCACACAGAACGTGCCGACGATGCCCGCCGCCGCCATCGGAAGAAGCATCATCAGGTGCAGCGCAGGTCGCATACGGTCCCAGCCGTACAGGTAGATGCCCATGAAGATCGCTTCGACGAAGAACGAAAGTCCTTCAACGGCGAACGGCAGACCGAGAACGTCGCCATATGACCCCATCAATCCTGGCCACAACAAGCCCATCTCGAAACTCAGCACCGTTCCCGAGACCGCGCCGATCGCGAACAGCACCGCGGATACCTTCGACCACCGCTTCGCCAGGCACATCGCCGTCGGATCGTTGCGGCGGATACCGCGGCGGTGCATTACGAAGATCATCGTCGGAAACGCCACCCCGAAACACGCCAAGACGATGTGCCACCCCAACGACACCGCCATCTGCTCGCGCGCCGGCAAGAGTTCGGGAGACGCGCCAGCCTCCAAATTCATCAAGGATTCGCGCAAACCCATCATGTTGCCCCACCCTCGCCATCGGAAGCCCGTACCGGCGCTCAGGCGTCATGAGCCGAAACTGTCCGCACCCATCGCGTACATCTCGATGACCAAACCCGATTCGCCGTTAGCGTCGTCACTAGAATTTCCCCCGGCGCCTGGATGGCGTCAACCCGTCTCTCGCGCGTGTGCGGTCAGCTGGATTCTCGGAGCGGAAGGCCAGCAGCGCGATAGATCGCAGTCGGGGCGATGCGCGCCGCGCCCAAGATGTCGATCCGCAGCGGTCGGAACGGGGCGGCGGCGATGTGATCGTGCTCGCCAGTCGTCATCCCCATCGTTTGCTGTGCGCCCCGGTGATGCTTCGGTCAGTCGCTCGCTACTGCTGCGGGCTGAGGTGGTCGGGCTCAGATCACCCGCAGGCTCAGGGAAAGCAACAGGCGCACATCGGGATCGGCCAGTGAGCTGCCCAACTCCTCCTCGATGCGTCGCACGCGGTAGCGGACCGTGTTCGGGTGCACGTGCAGCTGTGACGCCGCCGTCGACACGTCACCGAAGCTGTCGAGGTACACGCGGAGGGTTTCCACCAGCGTGGGGTCCTTCTCGCGCAGCTCGGCGACCCGCGGGTCGACGAGGCGGTCGTCGGCGCCGATCA
>JAOPUT010000278.1 GCA_025963385.1 Mycobacterium sp. | reverse complement strand
TCGGTTACCTTCCAAGCCTTTTCGGAGATCGACAGGATGGCCTCACCGTTCTCACACGTGAGCGGCAAGGCGGCAATCACCTCGTCGCCGTCGGCGGCCAGCTTGACGCCGGCCACCCCGTTGCCTGCCGCGCCCTGCGGATTTACCGCGGCGGGGTCGATGCGCAGCACCTTCCCGCGCCGGGTCACCAGCGCGAGGTGGTAGCCATCGGCCAGCACACCTGACCGCACCAGCCCGGTGATGTCCGGTGCCACCGGGATGTCGCGGATCTTGAACGGCAGACCACTGCCGGTGGTGAACTTCACCCGCCCGTCGGACCAGACCGCCCAACCCAGCCCAGACGTCAGCAGCTCACCGTGGCTGTCGGAGAACACGCCACGGTCATCGAGCCGCCACGCCGCGTTGGTCTTTCGCTCGCGAGCGCCATCCTCGTCCGAACTGGACGTCACCGGCACGGCCTCGAAGTCGAGCACGGTACGACGGTCGAATTCGGGGCCCTTGAACAGTTTCGCGGTCTCGACGAGCTCCTTGTCGATCACCACCCGACGCGCATCGGGGTTGCCCACCAACTCGGTAAGCTCGGCGAACTCGGCGTCCAGCTTCTCCGCCTCGGCCTGCAGCTCGATCACGTCGAGCTTCGTCAGGCGCCGAAGTTGCAGTCCCAGAACGTAGTCGGCCTGCTCGGCATCGATCGAGAACCGCTCCTGCAGGCCCTGACGGGCGTCGTCGACGGTGTCGGACCCGCGGATCACCGCCACGGCGGCGTCGATGTCGAGGTGGATGGTCATCAAGCCGGCCACCAGATGGCGTCGGGCGGTGACCTTCTCCAGTCGATACTCGCTGCGGCGCAACACCACCGAGTCCCGTAGGTGCAGGAAGGCGCCGATCAGCTCGCGGACCGTCCACCAGCGCGGCACCCGATCCTCGTCGAGCGCGACCAGGCTGGCCGCGAAGGTCGACTCCAGCGGCGTCAGGGCGAGCAACTGGTCGCGGATCGTCTCGGCGCTGTGGCCACGTTTGGCGGTGACCACGATGCGCAGGCCGTTGCGGCGGTCGGTCAGGTCCGACATATCGGCCACCCCGGACATCTCCCCGGATTCGACCAGTGCCCGGATCCGTTCTTGCACGGTGTTACTCGCGACTCCGGGCGGCAACTCCGTGACGACGACGTTCTTCCCGTCAACCGACACCGTGCCGCGTACCGTGAGCTGCCCGCGCCCGGTGGTGATGTACTCCCGCAGCCCGGCCGTGCCCACCACGGTGGCACCGCAGCCCCAGTCCGGGCCGGGGATGAGTTTCATCAACCTGTCGTCGGTGATGTTCGGGGTCTTCAGCAGCGCCCGGCAGGCGGCCATGATCTCGCGCGGATTGTGCGCGGGCACCTTGGTGGCCCAGCCCTCGGCGATGCCGACGGCACCGTTGCAGAGCAGCACCGGCCACTGCGCGGGCAGTACCGTCGGCTCGATCCATTCCCCGTCGAACGTCGCGACCATCGGCACCGCGTGGTCGTTGAGTTCGGCGGTCAATGCCGCACCGGGCGCCGACAGCCGCATCTCGGTGTAACGATCGGCGGCGGGGATGTCGCCCTGGATGCGGGGGAAAGCACCCTGTCCGTCAATGACTTTCACGCGCTGGAACTCGGCGGCCATCAACGCTGCTGCCCCGTACATCGACGCGCCGCCGTGCGGGTGCAGGTTGCCGGTGACGGCCGAGCAGACCTTGGACGACTTCTGCGGCTTGTTTCCTGGCAGCAGTCGGGAGTCGTGCATCTGATACAGCAGGCGGCGCTGGCCTGGCTTGAGCCCGTCGAACGCGGACGGGATGGCGCGGTCGCTGACGCTGTAGAGCGCGAAGGTCAGCTGGTAGTGGTTCCAGTAGTCATCGGCGCTCTGGTCGAGCACCAGATCCGGATTCTGCTCAGGAACATCCAGGGTGGCGGTCACGAGTTCTCCTAGCTGAGGTCAAGCGCAAGGGTGTCGACGCGGGAGGCGACATCGGCCATCCACGTGCGCCGGCCCTCCGGCGGTCCACCGAATAGAGTGTGGTGCAATTTCGGGTCGCCGTCGTCGAGGTGCACCCGAATCACGGTGCGCCGCTCCGGATCCAGCACGGTGTTCCAGAAGTCGTCGGCATCCATCTCGCCCAGCCCTTTGTTGCGCTGCACCTCCACCTTGCGTTTGGAGGTTGCCTTCAGCTGGGCTACCGCAGCGTCGCGCTCGGACTCGTCCTGGCAGTAGATCCGCTGCTGGCCGTCCTTGACCACGAACAGCGGCGGCAGCGTCACGTAGACCATCCCGGCCTTGACGAGGGGCCGGTAGAAGTCCAGGAACATCGAGATGAGGCTCGAGTTGATGTTGCCGCCGTCGGGGTCGGCGTCGGAGGCGAACAGGATCCGGTCATACCGGCACGACTCCGGGTCGCAGTTGTCGCGCACGCCGCAGCCCAGGATGCGTTCGATCGAGTCGAATTCGTCCTTGACCCGTGCCTTGCTCAGAGTGAATCCATAGACGTTGGGCGGCTTGCCTTTCAGCGGGAAGGCCGCCTGAAAGGTGGCGTCGCGTGCGGCTTTGATGGTGCCCAGCGCCGAGTCGCCCTCGCACAGGAACAACTCGGCACCCGAGCCGCGTCCGGTCTCCCGGCTGGGCAGCAACTTCGGCGGCAGCGACAGATTGGTCCCCAGGCCCTTGGCCTTCGATGCCGCCCGAGACCGGGCCTTGGCGCCCTCGGCGCTGCGTCGCGCCCTGGCGGCCTCCAGTGCCAGCTTGGTCCACAGCGACACCGTGTCGCCATTGCCGGGGTTGGCGGCCCAGATGGTGACGCTACGCGCCACGTCCGGGGCCATCGCCACGTTCAGCGAGCGAGAGGACACCGCGGTCTTGGCTTGGGAGTCCCATGACACGTCGGGTGCCCGAGTGTCCACGGCGAGCGCGGTCACCGCCGCGAAGTCCTGTGCCTCCGGGCCGTCCTCGCCCTTGGCCAGACCCAGATCGCGGATGCGGGACGCGCGATCGGCCAGTGCCTCGGACAAACCCTTCACCGCGGCGGTCAGGTGAGATCCGCCCCCGGGGGTGCGCACGGTGTTGCAGAACGCGGCGACGGTCGCTGGTTCGGCGGGGCCTGCAGTCAAGGACCAGCGGAACGGGGTCGGGCCGCGGCCGGTGGTGTACTCGCCGCGGCCCTGCACCTCTGCGCGCACTCCTGGCACGGGAGTGCCGGCGGCGGCGCACATGAGGTCCAGGAGTGTATCGGTGCCCCAGGGGCCGTTGAACGGTTCGAGCAATTCGGGCCGGACGACGTCGCCGGGCCAGCCTTCGTCGACGACGATCAGGTGCACGCCTGGGGACATCCGTGCAGCGGCGTGCGCCCGCAGCAGTACCTCGTTGGTGTCCAAGCCGGCATCCGGCACCACGGCCTTGTCGAACAGGATGCGCACCGTGGTGCCGTGTGCATCCGGTTGGCGATTGCCAGAGCCTCGCAGCTTCTGTGTGTCGGCGCGTGTGAACGGGGCGCCCGGGTCGAAGTCCTTCCCGTCGAACACCCCGGGGTAACCGCCGCCGAAACTCTGCAGGTAGGTCTTGCCAGCTCGGCGTACCGTCACGTCGGTTCGGGCGGAGATGAAAACCGCTGCGGCGGCTCCGATTCCGTTCAGGCCGGCACCCGTGCTGGCAGCGTCGGCATGTGCGGAGAACTTGCCGCCCGCCCGTGCGGTACCCAGCGTCTTGACGATGCCGTTCTTCCCGTTCACCGGATCAGAGTCGACGGGCAGGCCACGGCCGTCGTCGGCGACGCTGACCGAGCCGTCGGCGTGCAGGGCGATGGTGACGGTGGAGCCGCCGTGGTTGGGATCGGCGACCTCTTCGATCGCGTTGTCCACCAGCTCGCGCAGTGCGGTATTGAGCACGTCCAGACCGAGGTTCACCGCCGGCCGCAGGCGTGTGTGCTGGACATCGTCGAGCTCGGTGATGTCGGCGGCGGTGTAGCTCACTGCTCGTCCCTTCCATCCAGGCCGAGTAGGGGAGGAC
>JAOPUT010000275.1 GCA_025963385.1 Mycobacterium sp. | reverse complement strand
CCCGCCGTGCCCGCGTGAATCCGAGATTCGCAGGGGCAACCGCTCGGGCCCACCCTGTTCGCACGCATACGTCTTCGAGGAGCCCTCGTGAACATCGCGGTATGGATCGCGTCCGGATTACTCGCCGCCGCATATCTCTTCATCGGCGGTACGAAACTGTCGAAGTCCAAGGAGCGCCTAGCGGAGAACCCCTCCACGGCTGCTGCCGCCGAGGCGTTGTCGGCGACGTCGATCAAACTCATCGGCGGCGTCGAGGTGGCCGGCGCTCTCGGCCTGATCCTGCCGTGGCTCACCGGCATCGCGCCCATCCTGACGCCTGCCGCTGCCGTGGGGCTCGCGCTGCTGCAGGTGGGCGCAGCGGTGTTCCACGGTCGACGCGCGGAGTACAAGCAGTGGCCCGTAAACGCCGTGTTCCTGGCGCTGGCCGTCTTCATCGCGGCCGCCCGGACCCCGGAGGTCGTGAGATGAGCAGCGCTCTGCAGTACGCCGTCGTGGGCACCGGCAGCGTTGGCGCGGTTCTGGCGCAACGGTTCTCCGATCACAACGTCCCAGCACTCTGGGCCAACACGCGAGGCCCGGAGACGATCGACGTCACCGAATTGTCCGCCTCGATCACACCGGCCACCCTCGACATGGCCCTGGACGCGGACGTGATCGTCCTGGCCATTCCGTTCTTGCAGGTCCGTGAGCTGGGTGGGCGCCGCGCAGACTGGTCGGGCAAGATCGTCGTCGACGCGACCAACGCGTTTCTGGTGCCCAATTCCGAGCAAATCCTCGGCGGCCGCCTCTCGACCGAGTTCAACGCCGAGGCCTTCCCGGGCGCCGCGGTGGTCAAGTCCTTCAATCAAACCGCCGCCAGGCAGCTCGCCGAGCAGCGCCCACCCGAATTCGGGAAACGCGTGGTCTTCGTGTCCAGCAACGACTCCGCGGCGAGCGCGACGGTAGCCGGGCTGTGCACCGATCTCGGCTTCGCCCCAATCGAACTCGGACGTCTCGACGAGGGTGGTGTACTCATCCAAGCCCGCAACGCCCTGGTCTTACGCGAACTCTACGAGTTGCCGTCCGAACTCGAGAAGAGCATCCAGGTGACGTCGGCGGTTGGGCAGGGTCTCACCCCCGGCACGTGGACGATCGACCCCGTCCACTCTTCCATCACGTTCTCGGTTCGCCATCTGATGGTCGGCAGGGTACGTGGGCGGTTCGGTGACTTCTGCGGGGCGATCACGGTGCCCGAGAACGGAACTCCGAGCATCACGGCCACCATCGCGGTCGGGTCGGTTGACACCGGCAACCCAACCCGCGACGGGCACCTGCGGGCACCCGACGTCTTCGACGCCGACGAATTCCCCACCGCCACCGTCGTCTCGGTCGACATGCACGGCACCGGGCAGAACGACTGGGTGCTCATAATCGTCTTCACCCTGCGCGGAATCACCCGACGCCTACCACTGGCGTTCTCATTTCTCGGCGTGAGCCCCGGCATGGGTCACCGTGAAGTGGCCGGATTCGAAGGCGAGATCAAACTGAAGCGTAGCGATTTCGGCGTCCTGACCGACACTCCCGTGCTAGCCGGGGGCGGCCCGATGGTCGGAGACACCGTTGACGTCACCGTGTGTTTAGAGGCGGTCAAGGCACCCGCCGCGCCGACGGGATGAGAGGGCGACGCCCAGTTCTGGTGCGCTGGCTCGCTGTAACAATCCTTCGCTGAGGTGAAGATGCCGGATCAAGGCCAGTCTTACAAAGAGATCACCCATCCAATCTGATTGGCGGTAGGTACATCGTCGGAGAGTTCGATCAGGCCGTCCACGAACGGACCGGAATCCACCTCGCCGAGTAGCCAACCCCTGGAATACGTCACGGCCGTCACCGTGCCAACCTTGGTCGCCCAAGTTCACGACGACACCATGACCCGCCCGCAAGACGTGCGGGACATCTACGACGCCATCGCGGTCGAGGAGAAGAGTCCCTATTGGAGTGGTGAACACGGAATCGGTTCAAGCGTTTTAGTCTGCGTCGAGGTGATGAGGGAGACGTCGAATGCCGCATGGTCCGCAACGAAATCGGGACTTCGTCGGTAGCTTTCGGCGAGTTGCGCTGGGTCGCTACCCGGCGGATAGCCGACGAGCGCGATGACTCGATGTCCGTCCACGTCGTTCACATCGATCCAGACGCCATGGACGGTGATCCCATGTCTGCGCAAACTCTGGATATGACCGGGCCAGAAGCTCGTTGTGTATCGGCGCAGCGCCTCAGCGCGGGCCAGTGTGTAGATGCGTAGTTCCATCGTCAGATGCTCCGTCCTGAGACATGGTCCCGCGCGTCCGTGCCGACGGACCGGCTGCCTTCCGAATGACCATCCGAGTACCCAGTTGTTCCGATGCTGCAGGCGGATCAGTGATCGCGCGGGCGTGGGCGGGGAATATCGCTCCCCGCTGTCGCTGGTGGCGGCGACATTCTCCCGCGAGACCTCGGTGGGTTCGTGACAGGATCAGTTTCTAGCGATTGACGGATCCGAGGGGGTCCAGTTGTCCGGCGGTGGCGTCGTCGGCGGCGGTGGACACACTCAGGGGTGCCCATTTCTCGTCGGCGGAGAGCAGGTCGCGTCCGGCGGCGGTGGCGTAGCGGTAGGCGTCGGGCCCCACCAGCAGCCGTGCGGGCGGCTCCGTCATGTCGACGACCTTCAGCACCAAGTCTGCGACCTTCGCCGGGTCACTGGCGCCGAGGTTCTCGGACTTGCTCGTCGCCGCCGCGGCTCCCACCGTGGCGCCGTAAGCCTCCCGGATCGGGTCGACGTGCATGGACGAACCCGACCAATCAGTGCGCATGCCGCCAGGTTCCAGCACGGTGACCTTGATGCCGAGTGGCGCAACCTCTTGGGCCAGGACGCCCGAGAACCCGGTGACGGCCCACTTGGCCGACTGGTACGCGGCCAACCCCGGTCGTGTCAGTCGCCCGCCGACGGAGGAGATCTGCACGACATGCCCCGCGCGCTGAGTGCGCATGATGGGCAGCGCGGCCTGAGTCAGCCGAACGACCCCGAGGAAGTTGGTGTCCAGCTGGGCCCGGAAGTCGTCGAAGTCGACGTCTTCGATCGCGGCCATGTTGGCGTAGCCGGCGTTGTTGACCAGCACGTCGAGCCGGCCGAAGCGGTCGATGGTCGTGGTGATCGCGGCGTGGACATGTTCGTCGTTGGTGACGTCGAGTTCAACGACGACGAGACGATCCGGGTAGTGGGCGGTCAAGTCGTCGAGCGCCGATGTCGAGCGGACGCCAGCGACCACTCGGTGTCCGGCGGCCAGTGCGGCCACGACGACGGCCCGCCCGAGCCCCCGGGAAGTGCCGGATACGAGGAAGACGTGGGACTTCTCGGTCATGTTAATTCCTAACTGTGCATTGATTTTGGCGGATCGGTTCTCAGGAGACGGTGCGTACGGTGCCTCCGTCGACACGTATGTCGGCCCCGCTGATGTAGTCCGCGTGCTTGCTGGCGAGAAAGGTGACGGCGGCGGCAATTTCGTCGGGTCGGCCGAAGCGGCCGACGTCATTGGGGACCCACGCGGCGGAGGCCGCCTTCTCGACGTCCTCCCATCCCGGACCCCAGCCCTGCTCCGCGGCGACGCGAAGCGCCATGTCGCGTGCCGGTTCGGTGAGGATGGCCCCGGGGGCGACGACGTTGGCGGTGACTCCGCTGCCGGCTAGTTCGCGGGCCAGTGACACCGTGAGGTTGTGCCGCGCCGCGAGGGTGGCGGTGTAGTGCGGCTGGAGGGCGGTGGGTTGCAGTGCCAATCCGCCGCCGATCGTGATGACCCGGCCCCACCCGCGGCGGCGCATGCCCGGTACGAAGTGGTCGATCATGCGGACTCCCGACACGACGTTGCCCTCATAGATCTGCAACCACTGGTCGGCCTCTAACTCTGTCCAGCCCCGATCGTCGTAGTAACCGGCGTTGTTGACCAGGATGTCGATCTCGCCGGCAGCCTCGGCGACGGCCGTGGCCCCGGCGTTCGACCTGAGGTCACCGAGGATGGCGATCGCCTCCGCGCCGGTCGCTCGGATGCGTTCGGCGACCGCGTGGGTCCTTGTGTGGTCCCGTCCGTGGATCACCATCGAAGCACCCTCTGCGGCAAGCATTTCGGCAATCGCCCGACCCAGCCCCGTGCTCGAGCCGGTCACCAGCGCTCGCTTACCGGCCAAACCCATCTCCATCGACGACTCCTTGTCTACGACCGTATACTTGAGCTAAGTCTACGAACGTAGACTCGTTGGAGTTCATTCCCTATCGTGGAGCAATGCCCGCTGAATCCTCGCGCCCGCGCAACGCCGTTGCGACCCGGCAGGCGATCCTGAATTCCGCCATCCGCAACTTCGCGCGTGCTGGTTACGACGGGGTCGGGGTGCGGGAGATCGCCGGTGACGTCGGAGTCACTGCCATGTTGGTGAACAGGTACTTCGGCTCCAAGGAACGGTTGTTCGGCGCAGCGGTGGAGGCGTCGTTCGCGCCGCCGGTGTTCATCGCTGGGCACTCCAAGAACGTGGCACACGATACGGCCGCGGCGCTCGTCCGACGTTCCGACGCGGACACCGAGCACCTCACACCGTTCCTGATCATGCTGCGGTCAGCATCGAATCCGCGCGCCATCAGGATCGTCCGCGACGCGATCGAACGTCACGTAGGGAAGCGACTCGCCAGCCAGCTCCCCGAGCCGGCGCGACGGCTTCGCAGCGACGTCGTGCTGTCGGTGATCAGCGGGGTGCTCCTCATGCGCCGGGTCGTCGGTACCCGCGCTCTCAACCGGCGCAACGACACCCAGCTCACCGATCTGCTGGAAGCGGTGATCGGCGCCATCGTCGATACCCCGCTGAATTGACGGCACGGCGGGGTGGTCAAAGCAATCGCCGACCCGCCATTCTCCAATGACGATCGGGCGGCCGCGGCGCTGAGATTGCCGCCCGCGCTCTGGCCGCCCACGCACAGCTGGGTGCCGTCCCAGTCCCGGTTCGTATCCACGGTCCAGCACACGATGTCGTAGATCTGTTGGGCGCAGCCGGAATCGGTGACGTGGTGCCAGCAGATAATCGGGGTTCACCACCACGACGCCGGCTCGAGCGGCCAGGTATCGACACCATGGGTCGTCCTGCTCGGGGTGCCCGACAGCGAACCCGCCACCATGGACGTTGACGTACACCGGCGGGCGCGTCCACCTGACGGTGGGTAGTAGATCGTGGCGGGAGTGGGGCCGTACCGGGTGGGGATGGTGACCCGAGACGTGTGCGAGGGGACGTCGTCGAAGCGCACCGGCGGCTTGGGGGCGGGGCGGATCGTCGCGGCGAACACCCGAACGACGGTGTCCGCGACGACGGGAAGGGACAGAATCGACATCTCTCACCGGGCCTGGAGCGGGCCAACGAAGGACTTCTTCAACGATCTCGGTGCGACCAGCGGCAGCAGGCTCGCCAGCAATCGACGCGTGAAAGTCATTGGTTGGCGGGTCAATTCAATGTCGACGAGCGTAGTCTCTGATTGCGGGGTGAGTTGGAAGACCCAGCCACCGCCGGGGCCGAAGACCCTCGAATCGCGGGTGGTGACCGTGACGCGGTGACGTTGATCGTCCCACTCGTAGCGGGCCCGTTCCCACGCAGAAGCGGTGCCCTCGGTCACCTCGGCCCAGGTGTCGCCGATGGCGTGCACGTGGAAGTGCTCGGTGTCGATGGTGGGCCACAGGTTGGGGCGCTCGGCGGAAAAGTCGGTGAGGACGGCCATGAGCTCGGGTGCACTGAGTGTGGAGATCATGTGCAAACGGATGGTGGGCATGGTGTTTCCTTCATGGTTCTGATGTGCTGGTCAGCACTGAGGGGTGCGGTCAGGCCGCGGTCAGTCCGCCGTCGACGGTGAGGATGGCGCCGTGGATGTTGCTGGCATTGGAGCCGGCCAGGAACGCCACGGCAGCAGCGACTTCGGCGACGGTGCTCATGCGGTGTGAAGGCACCCGAGCCAGCACCGGTGTGATGGCATCTCCGAACTCTTCGATGCGTTCGGTGGCGATCGGACCGGGCGCCACGGCATTGACCCGGACACCAGAGGGTCCGTATTCGGCGGCCCACGACTTGGTCAGCATGTGCACACTGGCCTTGGTCGCCCCGTAGAGCGCCGACCCTGCCGCTCCCATGATGGCGCTGATCGAACCGACGTTGACGATCGCGCCGTCACCGCGGCGCGCCATGGCCGGGGCCAGCAGACCGGTCAACAGAAACGGTGCGGTGACGCTGACGGTGAACGCCGCGGTGATCTCCTTGGCGGTGACCTCAGCGGTGGGAGCCGGAAACACGAGGGTGGCGACGTTGTTGACCAGGATGTCGATCGCACCACCGGCGGCTTCATTCGCCGCCGAGGCGAGGGCGGTGATGGCCTCGGACCCGTCGGCGAAGTCCACGGGAATGAATGTGGCTCGGCCACCATCGGATTCGATCTGGGTGACGACCTGATCGCCGCGTGATCGGGTGCGGCCGGTGACGATCACGTGAACCCCGGCGGCGGCCAGGGTGGTGGCGATGCCGGCACCCAGCCCGGAGGTCGAACCGGTGACGAGTGCGGTACGCCCGCTCAGTGGTAATTGGGTGTTCATCGATTGTGCCCTTTCTGTGTGGCGACGTCGGCGACGGCCGCAGCGAACTGTTGGGGTGCTTCTTGGGGGACGTTGTGGCCGATGCCGTCGAGCGTGCGGTGTTCGTGCCAGCCGGTGTAGAGCGAGCGGTAGGACGAGCCGTCCTTGGCGGGGCCGTCGAAATCACTGCCGATGGTGATGGTGGGAACGGTGATCGGTGGTTTAGCGGCGAGGCGTTGCTCGTCGGCATCGTAACGGCTTTCACCGGGTGCGAGGCTGAGGCGCCAGCGGTAGTTGTGGATGACGACGTCGGGGTGGTCGGGGTTGTCGAACGCCGCCGCGGACAGGTCATAGGTCGTGTCGTCGAAGTGCCACTGCGGGGAGGCCTTCGTCCAGATGAGGCGGTTGAAGTCCTTGGTGTTGCGGCGATACCCGAGTTCGCCGCGCGGAGTGGCGAAGTAGTACTGATACCACCAGCCGTACTCTGCCTGCGGTGGAAGGGGTTCGAGGTTGGTCTTGAGGTCGACGACGATGTAGCCGCTCACGGCGACGAGGCCGGTGCACCGCTGGGGCCACAGCGCCGCGACGACGTTGGCGGTCCGTCCGCCCCAGTCATACCCGGCCAGGATGGCCGCGGGGATGTTCAGTGCGTCCATCAAGGCGATGAGGTCGTGCGCGAATGCCGCCTGTTGGCCGTTGCGGACGGTGTCCTTCGACCGAAATCTGGTGGTTCCGAATCCGCGTAGATGGGGCACGATCACCCGGAAGCCCTGAGCGGCGAGGAGGGCGCTGACGTCGGCGTAGCTGTGGATCGCGTAGGGCCAGCCGTGCAGCAGAATGACGGGTTGACCGTCGCTGGGGCCGGCTTCGGTGTAGCCGATGCTGAGGTCCCCCGCGTCGATCTGCCTGATCGGACCCAACTGGTGCGTCGGCGCGGGCGGTGGGCCCGCGGGGGCGGGGGTGGTCGAGCACGCCGTCAGTGTGAGGGCGCCCGCGGCGGCGGTGGTGAGAAGGCCGAAGTCCCTTCTGCTGAAAACATTCACAGTTGGCGTTCCCTTCCGAGGACCTTGCCCATCGACAACGGCACGGCGCGACCGTTGACGTGGGCACTCGGCACGGCCGAGAACCCCCAATCCCGCTCGCTGCCGAGATTGAGTAACCACTGATCGGCGGCGGTGACGCTGGGCACCTGGTCGGTGCCGCCGGCTTCGACCAGCAGCACCGAAAGGGCGGGATTCTCGGCCAGCCTGCGGGCGACGACCGACCCGGAAGTACCGGCGCCGCCGACGATGACGTCATAGGACGAGCGAAGGGACGTGACGAATGGCATGTCATCCATCTGAACCGACGACAAGCATCGAGTCCAACGATTGCTTTTCATACCAACGATCTATTTTGGAGATACGATCTCGTCGTGGAGTTGCGTCAGATCGAGCACTTCCTTGCCGTCGCCGCCGAGATGAGCTTCACCCGTGCCGCCGAGCGCGCCCACGTGGTGCAGTCAGCGTTGTCGACCTCGATCGCCAAGTTGGAGCGCGAGCTGGGTGTCGCATTGTTCGATCGGTCCCGCCAGCAGATCAGACTCACCGCCGCCGGTGAGCGGTTCCGCACCCACGCCTACGAGGTGATCCGCGCCAGTCGATCCGCCGCGGACTCAGTCGGTGAGTTTCGTGGATCGCTCTCGGGCACCGTGGAATTCGGGTCTTTGATCTCGTTCGGACCAATGGACGTCGCACGGGCACTTGGCGACTTCCATCGTGCGCATCCCTTCGTCCGACTTCGGTTGCGGCTGAGTCAGGCCGGTGCGTCGGCCTACCTCGCGGCCCTTGTGGAAGGCTCGCTGGATGTGGCGCTGGTCTCGGTTCCCGACCGATTTCCCCGTCAACTGGAGATGCGGCTCCTCTTCGAGGACCCCATAGTCTTCGTCTGCCGCGATGACCACGCGCTGAACGCCCGGGGACCCCTCGAGTTGCGTGATCTCGGTGGAGAGGATCTGGTGGGGTTCCCCCCCGGGTTCGGCCTGCGCCGGCTGATGGACGACGCCTTCCACACCGCCGGCGTCCAGCCCCGCACCCGGTACGAGGTACCCGCCGGGTTCGCCGCCATCGCCGACCTGGTCGGCAACGGGTTGGGCACGGCCTTCATGCCCGCATCGGAAGCCCACCGCTTCAGCGACCTGGAAGCGATCGAACTCACCGATGACGTTCTGTGGCAGGTATATCTGGCGTCGCCTCCCATCGATGACCTGACCCCAGCCGCAGCGCGCCTCGCAGACGCCCTTCTCGACGCTGCCGCCGACGGCCCCGCGTGAATCGACCGTCGCAGCTCAGCAAGCCATCCGACGCCTGCGCCAAGAAGCGCGAACGGGGGAGCAACGTGCAACCTTGGGCGTAAATTGGCGTGAGTCGTGTTGGGACGCAAGGCTGTTGACGCCGGACGCGCTTGGCGCCCTCATGTTCGGGGTGATCGAGGCCGACCGCGGCGCGGTCACGAAGTTCGTCAGTGCCGCGCGCAAAATGTTAGGGCGTAACGACACGCCGATGTCTCATCGAAGCTGCCGGTCGTAGAAAACGGCGTGCTTGTGCGGGAAGCAGCCTGCTCGCCATCGGTCAGAAGGTCCGCGGAGTGTTGATCCACAACACCGTGGTCGGTCCGGGACCGTACGGGTTGCCGAACTCGTGGGCGCGTTCGCTGCGGAACGCCATCGAATCGCCGGCGTCGAGGAGGTAGTCGTCGCTGCCGTCGAGGCGTAGATGCAGCTGCCCCGACATGACGAACAAGAACTCCTCGCCCTCGTGCGAGATGGCGCCATCGCTGC
>JAOPUT010000117.1 GCA_025963385.1 Mycobacterium sp. | reverse complement strand
ATAGCCGTCACGGCCTCCTTGCTCGCGGCGTGCGGCGGAGGCGCCAGTGACGTTGCCGGTGGCGGCGACCAGCCCAAGGCCGACACCACGCTGACCCTGGTCGCCTATGCCGTGCCGGAACCAGGCTGGAGCAAGATCATCCCGGCGTTCGCCGCCACCCCCGAGGGCAAGGGGGTGGCCGTGACGACGTCCTACGGCGCCTCGGGCGACCAGTCGCGCGGTGTCGTCGACGGCAAGCCCGCCGACATCGTCAACTTCTCCGTCGAGCCCGACGTCACCCGACTCGTCAAGGCGGACAAGGTCGCCAAGGACTGGAACACCGACGCGACCAACGGCGTTCCCTTCGGTTCGGTGGTGACTCTGGTGGTGCGCAAGGGAAACCCGAAGAACATCAAGGATTGGGACGACCTGCTGCAGCCCGGCCTCGAAGTGATCAGCCCCAGCCCGTTGAGCTCCGGCTCGGCGAAGTGGAATCTGTTGGCGCCGTACGCCGCCAAGAGTGATGGTGGCAAGAACCCGCAGGCAGGCCTTGACTTCATCAACAAGCTCGTCAGCGAGCACATCAAGACGCGCCCGGGTTCGGGCCGGGAGGCCACCGACGTGTTCCTCCAGGGCAGCGGCGACGTGCTGATCAGCTACGAGAACGAGGCGATCAACACCGAGCGTCAGGGCAAGCCCGTCGAGCACGTCACCCCGCCCCAGACGTTCAAGATCGACAACCCCGTCGCCGTCGTGTCGTCGAGCGCGCACCTCGAGCAGGCGACGGCCCTGAAGAACTTCTTGTACACCCCAGAGGGCCAGAAGCTGTGGGCCGAGGCCGGCTTCCGTCCGGTCGACCCGAAGGTCACGGCGGACTTCGCCAATGACTTCCCGACGCCCCAGAAGCTGTGGACGATCGACGACCTCGGAGGCTGGAGCCAGGTCGATCCTGCGCTGTTCGACAAGGACAACGGCACGATCACCAAGATCTACAAGGCGGCCACTGGATGACAGCTGCCATCGATCCGAATCCGGAGGCCAGCCGGGGTGACGATGTCGCCCCGGCAGGCGGGTCACGGAGTCCGGGCACGCGGCGCGGTACGACGTCGCTGCGGGTGGGAGCGGCGAGTATCTGGCTCAGCCTGATCGTGCTGTTGCCGCTGGCTGCGATCCTGGTCAAGGCCGTCGACGGCGGCTGGAGTGCCTTCCTGTCCGCCGTGACGTCGCCGTCGGCGCTGGCGTCCTTCCGGGTGACGCTGACCGTGTCGCTCGCCGTCACCGTCGTCAACGTCGTGTTCGGACTACTGGTGGCATGGGTGCTGACCCGTGACGACTTTCCGGGCAAGCGACTCGTCGACGCCGTCATCGACCTTCCGTTCGCGCTGCCCACCATCGTCGCCAGCCTGGTGATGCTTGCGCTGTACGGGCCGAACAGCCCGATCGACGTTCAGTTGCAGCACACCAAGTGGGGCATCGGGGTGGCACTGCTGTTCGTGACGCTGCCGTTCGTGGTGCGATCCGTTCAGCCGGTGCTGTTGGAACTCGACCGCGAGACGGAGGAGGCGGCGGCATCGCTCGGCGCGAACAACCGGACCATCTTCACGACGATCATCCTGCCCGCGCTGCTGCCCGCCTTGCTCTCCGGCGCAGGACTCGCGTTCTCGCGGGCGATCGGCGAATTCGGTTCGGTGGTGTTGATCGGCGGGGCGATCCCCGGCCAGACCGAGGTGTCGTCGCAGTGGATCCGGACACTCATCGAGAACGACGATCCCACGGGCGCCGCGGCCATCTCCATCGTGCTCCTGGTGATTTCGTTCATCGTGCTGTTCATCCTGCGCACGGTGGGGTCCCGGGCCGCCAAGCGTGAGGAGCTGGCCAGGTGACACTTTCGCCGTTGGTCAAGTACCTCGTCCGCTACGTCGCGCTGGCCTATGTCGGCGTGCTTCTCATCGTGCCGGTGGGGGTGATCCTGTGGCGCACGTTCGCGCCAGGACTCGGCGAGTTCGTCGCGTCGATCACCACCCCTGCGGCGATCTCGGCGCTCGAGCTCTCGCTGCTGGTCGTGGCGATCGTCGTGCCGCTCAACGTCATCTTCGGCATCCCCACGGCATTGGTGTTGGCGCGCAACAGGTTTCGCGGCAAAAGCGTGCTGCAAGCCGTCATCGATCTGCCCTTCGCGGTGTCGCCCGTGGTCGTCGGTGTGGCTCTCATCCTGCTGTGGGGCACCGCCGGGCTGTTCGGGTTCGTCGAGAACGACCTCGGCTTCAAGATCATCTTCGGTCTTCCTGGCATCGTGCTGGCCAGCATCTTCGTCACCGTGCCCTTCGTGATCCGCGAGGTCGAGCCGGTGCTGCACGAGATCGGCACCGATCAGGAGGAGGCGGCCTCGACCCTCGGGTCGCAGTGGTGGCAGACGTTCTGGCGCATCACCCTGCCGTCGATCCGGTGGGGGCTGACGTACGGCATCGTGCTGACCGTCGCACGTACCCTCGGCGAGTACGGCGCCGTGGTGATCGTGTCCTCGAACCTGCCGGGGACGTCGCAGACGTTGACCCTGCTGGTGTCCGACCGCTACCTCAGGAACAACGAGTACGGCGCGTACGCGGTGTCCACGCTGTTGATGGCCGTCGCGGTGATCGTCCTGGTCGTCCAGGTCGTCCTCGACGCCCGCCGCAAGCGGGCAGCCAAGTGAGGCTTGAGAATGAAGCAGAGAAGGTGTGACCGATGACTACCGATGAGCACCAGGTGAATGCGATCACCGTGACGGGCGCCAACAAGCGCTACGGCGACTTCGTCGCGCTCGACAACATCGACTTCGTCGTGCCGGACGGATCGCTCACCGCGCTGCTCGGTCCCAGCGGTTCTGGCAAGTCCACCCTGCTGCGCGCCATCGCTGGCCTCGACGAGCCCGACACCGGCACCATCACGATCAAGGGTCAGGACGTCACCCGAGTCCCGCCGCAGCGGCGCGGTATCGGTTTCGTCTTCCAGCACTACGCGGCGTTCAAGCACCTGACCGTCCGCGACAACGTCGCCTTCGGGCTGAAGATCCGCAAGCGGCCCAAGGCCGAGATCAAGGACAAGGTCGACAACCTGCTCGAGGTGGTCGGGCTGGCCGGCTTTCAGACGCGCTACCCGAACCAGCTGTCCGGCGGTCAGCGCCAGCGCATGGCGCTGGCCCGCGCGCTTGCCGTCGACCCGCAGGTGCTGTTGCTGGACGAGCCATTCGGCGCGCTCGATGCCAAGGTCCGCGAGGATCTCCGCGCCTGGTTACGTCGACTGCACGACGAGGTCCACGTCACCACGGTGCTGGTCACCCACGACCAGGCCGAGGCCCTCGACGTCGCCGACCGCATCGCCGTGCTCAACAAGGGCCGCATCGAGCAGGTCGGCTCCCCGACGCAGGTGTACGACACTCCGGCCAACGCGTTCGTCATGTCGTTCCTCGGCGCGGTGTCGATGCTCAACGGAACGCTCGTCCGTCCGCATGACATCCGGGTCGGCCGCAACCCCGACATGGCACTCGCGTCGGATGACGGGGCCACCGGGTCGACCGGCGTCGTGCGGGCCACCATCGACCGCGTCGTGGTCCTGGGATTCGAGGTGCGCGTCGAGCTGACCAGCGCCGCCAACGGTGGGGCGTTCACGGCCCAGATCACCAGGGGCGACGCGGAAGCCCTCGGTCTCAAGGAGGGGGACACCGTGTACGTGAGAGCCACCCGGGTGCCCCCCATCGCGGGAGACCTGACGCTGCCGGAGACCGACGAGGCCGACGTCCTCACGACCACCTGAGCACAGGCGTCAGCGGGGCGGGTCCCCGCGCCAGGTGAAGCTGTTCACGTATTTCGCCATGTCGAGGGCCAGGAAGAAGTTGGCCCCCGAGGGATGACCCGAGCCGAAGTCCGGACTGAACTCCCGGTACGGACCGGCCGCCGCAGCGACCAGCGCGTAGTCGTTCTTCACGGCGACCATGATGAGGACGCGGTTGCGCCCGTCGTCACCGATGGCGTCGGCCGGGTAGTCGTCGGCGACCTCGCCGTACCCGAGTTGGTACCCGACGAACGCGTTCGGGATCTCGTACGCGAACGTCGCGTCGGGATAGTGGTCCTTGAGCAACTGGTCGGCGATCTGCCGCGGCGTCTGGCCGTTGGCGGGTTGCCCGAACAGTCGCATCGTTCCGCCATCACCTGCGAGTAGGTCCAGCACCACTCCGTCCGGCTCGAACGTGGCCTCGTAGGCCGTGCCCTCGCCGGGGTAGGACACCGAGAACTCGCCGTCGGCCGGGGTGAAACGAGGATTGGTCGCGACGGGCTTGCTGATCGGCGGCGTGCCGCAGTCGGGTGGGCACACCACCAGGGCCACCGGTGGTTTGAGCCACTCCGACAGTGCCGTCGACCCGGCCATCACCACGGCGACGACGGCCGCGACGAGCACCAGCACCCGGACGCGCGAGGTGGTGCGCACCGCGGGCGCCGCATACGACTCGTCGGGTGCCGCATAACCTGGCCAGTCCAGCAGCGGGGTAGGGCCCGTCATGAGGCCGCGGGCACCGGACGGGGCGACCGTCGCGCTGCGCGCGACGACCGCGATGCGGCGTGACCCGCGACCCCGCACCGCGGGCAGAACGCCAGATCGGGGACGACGTGCTCGCACTGCGCGCACAGGATCAGATCGTCGGCCGATGCCTGGTCGGGTTCCTCGTGCAGCAGGATGGAGTGCACGACGATCCGCAGGGCGTAGAGGGCCAGCACCGCGAGAACGGCGTAGGTACCCATCTCGACGTTGGTGGGTGGGGACAGAAGGTCGAGGACACCCAGCGAGAGATAGACGGCGACGCCGAAGGTGATCGCAGGCGCGGGGGAGCACAACGCGTACCACCGCGGTGCGCGTGCGGAATCGGTGCGCGGCGTGAACCACAGCGTGGCGCCGATGGCGCCGCCCACCGCCGCGGCCGTCAGCGGTATCGCCACCCCCTGGATTGCGCCACCCACGACAAGATGTACGGGTGAGGGGCCGTCGACGTCGACGGGCCCCTCGGCGAGCACGGCTGCCAACCGGGTCAGGCTGCCCGCGCTCACGAAGCAGAGCGCCCCGAGCGAGCCGATCACGTACCCGTTCAACGACTCTCGGACTCCGGGACGCCACACGCGCATCACGAGCATCGGGGCGAGCAGCAGGAGCAGGAAACCCAGCGGGATGGCCAGTCCGGTGATGAGGAGCCGGACCGGGCTGACCGGAAGGCCGAGCGCATCGTCGTCGGTGGCCGCGGCGGCGGCGTCGGTGGCGAGACCCCAACCGACCCCGAAGACGATGCCCAACACGGCAGTGACGATCAGCGTGACGATCGACAGATCGGCGAAGGCATCGGTCTCCTTGAGGTAGACCGTGAACAGCAGCGGCAGCCCGAAGCCGACGAGCCCGATCAGCGCTGCCTGCCACATCGGCACGGCCGACCCCAGCATCACGGCGATCACGCCGACGAGGGCGATCCGGAACGTCATCCGCGAGTGCCTGGGCAGGGCGGGGAAGATCGTGCTCGTCACCGACGGGCGCAACACGTGCTCGCCCGATGCCGCCGAGTAGGCCGAAAGGCGCAGCCACACAGGCCCGTCGCCGCGCCGGGGGGACGCCGTCGCGCCGCAGTTTCCGCAGAACTCGCCGGCCGGGACGGTGACGGCGCAGTGGTGACACGTCATGTCCGTCATCGGGGCGCAGCCCCCCGCTGGATGTCGAGGAAGTCGCGGGCGAGCAGTTCGACGTTGGGGCTTCCGAGCCCGGTCGCCAGGTCGTAGCCGGGGACCGCGACATCGACGGCGTTCCCGCCGAGGGTCACGTCGCGAAATCCCGGTGCGTTGGCACCCGCGGCCACGCGGTACAGCAGCGGGTTGATGTCGCCGAGCCGATGCCCGCCGTTGGCCAGCAGGTACTGGTTCATGAGCGCTGTCAGACCGGCCCAGATCGGTGCCGCCTGCGAGGTGCCCGCGCCCACCAGGTCCTGTTCGTCGAATCGGATCCGGACGCCCGTGAAGGGGTCGGCGACCGCGGAGACGTCGGGGGTCAGTCGGCGCTGCTTCTTCGCGGCGTCGCGGTGGATGGTCAACCGGCGCTGCCAGGCCGGCCGGGGAAAGAGCTTCGACACTCCACCACTGGTGCCCTGGGACAACACCGAGTCGACCCACGCCTGCTCGGCCAGCCACTGGCCGTCGTCGTCGGTCGACAGCGTGGTGCCGCCGACGGAGGTGACGCCCGGCAGCGACGAAATGGCATCCAGCCCAATGTCATCCGGCCCAGGCGGTGCCGACCAGTTGGGTCCGCCCTTGCATTCCAGCCCGCCGGTGTCACCACTGGCATCGAACACCGACGTTCCGTTCGCGTGCGCACGTTCCAACGCCGACTGCACGGGCTTGAGGTCCGTCGCGGTGATCAGTGCGTCGCACCCCCACCCGATGGACAGGCTCCACACTGCGCCGGGGAACTCCTTGTTGGCTGCGTCGAACATCTCCGCGATCCGCTCGTAGGTGCGGCCGCCCTCCAGGGTGGACCGAGCGTTGATCACCACCATCTGGGCGTCGGGCGCGATCGCATGCGCGACTTCGAGGTCCATTACGGTCTCGGCGCGGGATTCACTGGGCTGGCCGCCGACGAGGACCGGCTTGAGCGGCGGTAGGCCCGACATCTGGGCGAAGTCGTCGAGGTCGCCCTGGTCATAGCCGCTGAACGCGAAGAACACGATCGTCTGGCCCTTGCCCGTAATGCCAGCTGCCGCAAGGGGACTCGCGTTGTAGGCCGTCAGCAGGGCGTTCGGTGTCAGACCTTGGCTCGGCACGTCGAGGGGAATCATGTCGGGGCGCGCATCGCGGTGCGGGGTGAAGCCGAGGATCCGCCCCAGATCGCTCACGGTGCCGAGGACGGCCGACGGGACCTCTGGCTGTTCGGCGGAGGCGTAGAAGACCTGGCCCTGCATCCCGCGGTAGTCGTGAACCGGAACGTCGAAGGCCTCTGCGACGTCGGGTGGCGCACCCTCGACGACCGCCCACTCCTCACCGGCCTGCCACCGCACGTCGAGATGCTTGGTCGCCGCCCACGTCATCAGCTGTTCGGGGCGTGCCGAGTTGCGCAGGCCCACGGTGAGTTGCGCACGCTCGAGTCGGGACGGACCGAGATCGGTAGAGCTGGCAAGGAGATTCGCGTAGGGACCGTGAATGGCGGCCGACGGATCGGGTGCCGGTCCGGACGGGTGCTCCGTGACGAGCACGGCCACACCGGCCACGATGGACGCCGAAAGCCAGCACCCGAGCAGGCGCGTAGAAGTGCGTCGACCCAACATCAAGGACTCCCGAACGGCGCCTTCCGTGCAGCGCCATCAAAGTTTAGGACCACCGGAACCAATTCTGCAGGGACGTCACGGGGTGACGTCCCTGCAGAATCAGAACCGATCTGGTGCAGCCTGGCCTACGAGCTGCTGCCGTTGCGGTGCGTCCCCGGCTCGCCGCTGGGTGCAGGGGGAGCCTTCACGGGCGGCGTGAAGCTGTTGGGGCCGCCGGGGGTGAGGCTCTTCTCGGTCGGTGACACCGACGTCGTCGTGGTGGTCGTCGTGCTGGACGGGGCGGGGGTTTCGCTGCTGCTGCAACCAGCGGTCAACGCTCCCATGGCGATGATCGCGCTGCCGCCCATGACCAGTGCAAGGCGACGAGCCAAACGATCTGTTTTCATTTGTTCTTTCCCAATCTAATCCCCGTGTGATCCAACGACCGTTTGCGGAACGTTGGTGGCTATACGCCGACGTCAATATGATGCCACAGGTTGAGCAAAGCGTGGGGGAATGCATCGGGCCAATGTTGGCGGCAGGTCAGGCCGCCGGTGCTTCGCTTGCCGCAACCGGTGCTAGCCGTACAGCTACGTTGGGTACCCGTCGGCACGGTCACGGGGTCGGGTGGGCGCGCGTTGCCGTATCAGGCGGCGACGCGCGCCGAACGGATCTCGTCGAAGCGGTCGAGCAGCGTGGCCGCGACCAGATTGTGGGAGCCGAGCGGTTCGGCCATCGGGATGCCGAGCTCGGCCGCGGAGGCGGCGACCCGGTCGGTGATGCGGCCGTGAGCCAGGAACCACGGAGCGATGATCATGTGGCGCGCCCCGCGACGCCGCAGCCGGACCGCGGCCTCGTCGACCGTCGGATGGGGTCCCGTGGCGAAGGCCACCTCGATTCCCGCCCACCGCGTTCTTGCCGCCAGCGCGGGCGCCAACGTGGCTGTCCGCGCGTTCGCCGTCTCGTTCGACGAACCCACGGCCACGACGATGACTCCGACGTCCTGCCGGTCGGCGGACACTCCCGCCTCCGCTAGGCGTCGGCCGAGCAGGGTGACGAGGGTGGGGTCCTCGCCGAGAACACCAGACTGGCGGACGTTCGCGCCGGATCGTTCGATGACCTCCGGCAGGTCGACCCCGGCGTGATGCGCATCGGCCAGCAGCATCGGCACCACCACGGCCGACCCGCGGCGACGGGCGACGTCAGCGAGCACGTCGCCGACGTACGGCGCCGACTTCTCCAGGAACGCGGCGCGCACGTCGAGCCCGGGCCGTAGCCGTCGAATGCGTCCGGCCAGAGCCTGCGCGACCGCCGACGAACGGGGATCCACGCTGCCATGGGCGGCGAGGATCAGGGCCTCGTCCATCACGAGGCGTGGAGCCCGCATTCCGTCTTCGCCTGACCGGCCCATCGGCCGCTGCGTGGATCGGCGCCCTCGGCGGGCTTGGCCGTGCACGGGGCGCAGCCGATCGACGGGTAGCCCTCGAACACCAAGGGGTTGACCAGGATGTCGTTGGCGTCGATGTAGGCCTGCATCTCCTCGTCGGACCATGCCGCGATCGGGTTGACCTTCACCAGACCGAAGGCCTTGTCGAAGCTGATCAACGGTGCGTTGGCGCGCGTGGGCGCCTCGACGCGGCGGATGCCGGTGACCCATGCCGAATAGCCCTTGAGCGCCTTGCCGAGCGGTTCGACCTTGCGCATCCGGCAGCACTCCGCGGCGTTGCTCGCGAAGAGGTCCTTGCCGACCAGCGCGTCCTGCTGGGCGACGGTGTACTCCGGCGTCACGTTGACGACGTTGATGCCGTACACCGCCTCGACCGCGTCGCGGGTGCCGATGGTCTCGGCGAAGTGGTAGCCGGTGTCGAGGAACAGCACGTCGACACCGGGACGCACCTTGGCGGCCATCGCGACCAGCACCGCATCCTGCATGTTGGAAGCCACCACGTAGTCGCCGCCGAAGGTCTCGTCGGTCCAGCGCAGCAGGTCGTCGGCGCTGGCGCCGACGAGGTCGGCAGCACCGCGTTCCGCGACGTCGATCAGGTTCTGCTCGGTCATCGTTTCGCTCATCAACTACCTCTGCCTTTGCTCTTCGCGCAAGCGGCTCTTCGCGATCACTCTCATCGCCATCACTCTCTTCGCGCGAGCGCTCATCGCCATCACTCTCTTCGCGCGAGCGCTCATCGCAAGTCCGCTTCGTCGGCCCGAACGGCCCATACTGCGAAACGCTCGCCGTCCTCGCGTTGTTTCACGAAGTTGCGGACGACCCGCTCGACGTAGTCACCGAGCTCGCTGGAGAGCACCTTGTGCTGGCGCAGCTTTCGGCCGAACGCGCTGTCCAGACCGAGGCTGCCGCCGAGGTGCACCTGGAAGCCCTCGACCTGGCCGCCGTTGCCGTCGTCGACCATCTGGCCCTTGAAACCGATGTCGGCGATCTGAATTCGTGCGCAGGAGTTGGGGCAACCGTTGATGTTGATCGTCACCGGGACGTCGAGCTGCGCGTTGATGTCCTCGAGCCGCTTCTCGAGGTCGGGCACCAACGTCTGGGACCGCTTGCGGGTCTCCGCGAACGACAGCTTGCAGAACTCGATGCCCGTGCAGGCCATCAGGTTCCTGCGCCAGTGCGACGGCCTGGACGGCAGGCCGAGCGCGTCGAGGCCCTCCGTCAGCTTGCCCAATTTCTCGGTGGGCACGTCGAGGATGATCAGCTTCTGGTACGGCGTGAACCGGATGCGGTCCGAGCCCGCGGCCTCGGCGAGGTCGGCGACCTTGGACAGGAGCGTGCCCGACACCCGGCCTGCGATCGGCGCGACGCCGACGGCGTTGAGGCCGTTCTTCAGCTTCTGCACGCCGACGTGGTCGATGGGTCGGACCACCGGCTCTGGCGCGGGCCCGTCGATGAGTTCTCGCTTCAGGTATTCCTTTTCGAGAACGTCACGGAATTTCTCGATGCCCCAGTCCTTGATCAGGAACTTGATCCTGGCCTTGGCGCGGAGCCTGCGGTAGCCGTAGTCGCGGAACGCCGAGACCACGGCCTCCCACACGTCGGGCACCTCGTCGAGCGGCACCCAGGCGCCGAGTCGCTGGCCGAGCATCGGATTGGTCGAGAGGCCACCGCCCACCCAGACGTCGAAACCGGGGCCGTGCTCGGGGTGGACGACGCCGATGAACGCCACGTCGTTGATCTCGTGCACGACGTCCTGCAGACCGGAGATGGCGGTCTTGAACTTGCGCGGCAGGTTGGAGTACTCCGGCTTGCCGATGTACCGCTTGACGATCTCGTTGATCGCCGGGGTGCCGTCGATGACCTCGTCGACGGACTCACCAGCCAGGGGTGATCCGAGCACGACGCGCGGGCAGTCGCCGCACGCCTCAGTGGTCTGCAGGCCGACAGCGGCCAGCCGTTCCCAGATCTCGGGCATGTCCTCGACCCGGATCCAGTGGAACTGAACGTTCTCGCGGTCGGAGATGTCGGCGGTGTCGCGGGCGAACTCCGTGGAGATCTGCCCCAGCGTGCGCAGCGCCGACGTACTCAGGGCGCCACCGTCGCACCGGACGCGCAGCATGAAGTACTCGTCCTCGAGCATGTCGGTGTTTTCGTCACCGGTCCACGTGCCGTCGTAGCCGGGCTTGCGCTGCGTGTAGAGCCCCCACCAGCGGAACCGGCCGCGAAGGTCGCCCTTGTCGATGCTCTCGAAGCCGCCCTTGGCGTAGATGTTCTCGATGCGGGCCCGCACGTTGAGCGGGTTGTCGTCCTTCTTGGCCTGCTCGTTGGCGTTGAGCGGCTCGCGGTATCCGAGCGCCCACTGGCCTTCGCCCTTCGGGCGCTTGACGGGCTTGGCCGCGGCGGCGGGCGTGGATTCTGCCTGGGTCATGTGATGGCCCCTTCATGAGGGAGCCGGCCTAAGGATCGCGCGTAGTCACCGGGGCTGTCCGGCGGCGCAGATCCGGCGGCCAGCTGGGTTACAGAATGGTCAGGTCTCCGAGATCGAACGCAGTCAAGGCAGACAGCAACACGTGCATACGCGCTTGAAGTCGACATGCCGCCGAACCACCAGCGAAACGCCGATGGCCGAAGTGCGGACAGCAGTCACGCCAGACATTCTGCCACGAAAGGGGCCACCGGCTCCAACCGGGCCATTCTTGCGATCAGCACGAGTAAAAGGCCACTGCGGAAGACCTGGAAGACTGGGGTGATGACGGCCGCGCTCCCTGCCCATCGTGTCGGCGGCCAACGCTCGGTCCGGCCGTTCGGCATCTACGTCCACGTGCCGTTCTGCGCCACCCGCTGCGGCTACTGCGACTTCAACACCTACACGCCTGCCGAACTCGGCGGCGCGAACCCCGACGGCTGGCTCGACGCGCTGCGCATCGAACTCGAGATGGCGGCGGCCCAGCTGGCATCGAGGGACGCGCTGCCCGAGGTGTCCACGGTGTTCGTCGGCGGCGGTACCCCGTCGATGCTCGGCGGGGAGCGGCTCGCCGCCGTGCTGGATGCGGTGCGCGCGAACTTCGTGCTCGCCGCAGGCGCCGAGGTGACCACCGAGGCGAACCCGGAGTCGACGACACCCGTGCTGCTCGACCAGCTGCGGCACGCGGGCTTCACCCGTCTGTCCCTCGGCATGCAGTCGGTGGCCCCACACGTGCTGGCCGCGCTGGACCGGGTGCACTCACCGGGCCGCGCGTTGGCTGCCGCGGCCGACGCCCGCGCGGCGGGCTTCGAACACGTCAACCTCGACCTCATCTACGGAACCCCCGGAGAGTCCGACGACGACCTGGCCCGCTCGGTCGACGCCGCGATCGGTGCCGGGGTGGACCACGTGTCGGCCTACGCACTCGTGGTCGAGGACGGCACCGCGCTGGCACGGCGGGTGCGCCGCGGTGAACTGCCCCGACCCGATGACGACGTGCTTGCGACCCGTTACGAGTTGCTCGACGCGCGGCTCTCCGCGGCGGGTTTCGACTGGTACGAGGTGTCCAACTGGAGCCTTCCCGGCGGGGAGTGCAGGCACAATCTCGGCTACTGGGATGGCGGCGAGTGGTGGGGCGCCGGCCCGGGTGCGCACGGATACGTCGACTCGACGCGGTGGTGGAACGTCAAGCATCCCAACGCCTATGCGCAGTCCCTTGCCGCCGGGAAACTGCCGGTGGGTGGGCAGGAGGAGCTGAGCGCCGCCGAGCGGCACACCGAGGACGTGATGCTGCGCGTGCGGTTGCGCGAGGGACTGCCC
>JAOPUT010000254.1 GCA_025963385.1 Mycobacterium sp. | reverse complement strand
CTCGCGGGTCAGGCGGAGGCAAGTCGCCGCTTCTCCGCCTCGACGTCGAAATCGGGTGGCGGCCATGACAAGTCGAGGCCCTTCAACGCTTCGATCAGCAGCTCGGTGATCGCCAGCCGCGAGTACCACTTGCGGTCGCAGGGGATCACGTGCCACGGCGCGTACTCGGTGGACGTCCGGTCGAGCACGGCCTGGTAGGCCTCTTGGTACTTGGGCCACAGCTTGCGCTCGTCGAGGTCGGCGGGGTTGTACTTCCAGTACTTGTCGGGTCGATTGAGGCGTTTGGTGAGCCGCTTCTTCTGCTCGTCGAGGGAGACGAACATGGCCACCTTGACGATCGTCGTCCCATCGTCGACGAGTTCCTTCTCGAAGGCGTTGATCTCGTCGTACCGCGCGCCCCACACGTCCGGCGGGACCAGGTCGTGCACCCGCACGATCAGCACGTCCTCGTAGTGCGACCGGTCGAACACGCCGAGGTGGCCGGCGGGCGGCAGTGCCTTGCGGATCCGCCAGAGGTAGTGGTGAGCCAGCTCCTCGTCGGTCGGCTTTCCGAAGCTGGCGTACCTGATGCCCTGCGGATTGCCTGCTCCGACAACGTGTTTGACGATGCCACCCTTGCCTGCGGTGTCCATGCCCTGCAGCACCAGCAGCACCTTGCGGGTGTCGCCGGAGCGGCTGCTCGCGTACAGCATCTCCTGCAGCTCGGCGAACCTCTGGTTGCGCTCGTCCTGGAGGTCGGGAGCGTCCGACTTGGAACCCTTGAACCCGGGCGTCGCATTCGTCTTGATGTCGGCGACCTTGTCGCCTGCCTTGAATTCGAGCAGCGCGCGCGGTTCGTGGGTCCAGAGTGACGGCGTGTCGAATTCGTCGGAGTTGGCCACCCGGTCAGTCAAGCAGGTGCGGCGGCAGCAACGGGGACGGATGCGGAGAAGCGTTGAAACTCTCGAGTGAACCGCCGACCTCGACGATGCCGCGCAACGCGTTCCACGACAGCATCGTCAGGTAGTCGATGAGTTCGTCGGCGGTCATCCGCGGGTTCGACATCCACGAGTGCGTGGCCAACTGCACGCCGCCGACGATCATGAACGCCCACGGGTTGGCGCCGCTGGTGTCCATGCCGACCGATGCCATCCGCCGGCGCAGCATCACGCCGAGCATCCTGGCGATGATCTGCTCGGACTCTGCGACGGCCTTGCTCTTGCTCGCCGAACTGTTTGCCATGACGAACGGATAGATCTCCGGCTCGGCGGCGACGGTGTGGACGTACACACGGATGATCTCGCGGGTCAGGTCGTACCCGTCGAGGTTTGCGGTCAGCGCCCCAGCCATGTTGGGGATCAGGGTGGTCGAGGCGAATCGCATCATCACCGCGGTGGTGAGATCGTTCTTGTCGACGAAATAGCGGTAGAGCACGGTCTTGGAGACGCCGATCTCGGCGGCGATCTCATCCATGCTGACGTTGCTACCGCGCCGCCGAATGGCGTCGAGTGTGCCGTCGACCAGTTCGTTTCGTCGATCGACTTTGTGCTGGTGCCAGCGCCGTTTGCGCCCGTCGGTCTTCACCGGCTCGGCCGGGGTCTGCTGTGCCACTTCCGCCGTATTCCATTCCCTCGTTCTCGTCGATGATACGGCTGAAACCCGCGCTTGCCTCGGTGGGACGGGCTCCGGCGGCTCCATGAAGGATGATGGAGGCGTGGTACACCGAACCGCTCAACATCAGCGGCAAAGCTTCGCGGAATCGATCGCTGGCGTCGACTCGGCGGCGGACGCCGAGCGCCGCCGCGGTTTGCGTCGCATGAAGGTCGTCGCGCTGAGTTTCCTGCTCGGCGCGACGATCGTCTATCTGGTCTGCAGCTGGGCGGCCAAGGGCCAGGCCGACCCCGGCTGGGTCGGCTACGTCCGCGCTGCCGCCGAGGCGGGCATGGTTGGCGCACTTGCCGACTGGTTCGCCGTCACGGCGCTGTTCAAGCATCCGCTCGGCATCCCCATCCCGCACACCGCGATCATCAAGCGCAAGAAGGACCAGCTCGGCGAGGGCCTCGGCACGTTCGTGCGGGAGAACTTCATGTCGCCGGAGGTCGTCGAGACCAAGCTGCGGGAGGCGGAGATCGCGGGCCGCGTGGGCAAGTGGCTGTCCGATTCGGCCCACGCCGAGCGAGTGGCCGCCGAGGCTTCGACGGTGCTGAGGGTGCTGGTCGAGATGCTTCGCGACGAGGACGTCCAGCAGGTTCTCGACAAGATGATCGTCAAGCGCATCGCGCAGCCGCAGTGGGGGCCACCCGTGGGGCGGGTGCTGGCGAGCTTGCTCGAGGAGCATCGCCAGGAGGCCTTGCTGCAACTGCTCGCCGACAGGGCATTCGAGTGGTCGCTCAACGCGGACGAGATCATCGAGCGCGTCATCGAACGGGATTCGCCGACGTGGACGCCGCGGTGGGTCGACAACCTCGTCGGCGATCGCATCCATCGTGAGTTGATGGACTTCACCGACAAGGTGCGCCGCAATCCCGACCACGAGTTGCGCAGGTCGGCGACCAAGTTCCTGTTCGAGTTCGCCCACGATCTCCAGAACGACGAGGCGACGATCGCCCGCGCCGAGAAGGTCAAGGATCAGATCATGGCGCGCGACGAGGTGGCCAAGGCGGCGGAGACGGCATGGACCACCGCCAAGCGCATCTTCCTCGAATCGGTCGACGACCCCAACTCGACGCTGCGCACCAGGATCGCCGACTCGGTGGTGCACATCGGTGAGTCGCTCCGCGACGACGCCAACCTCCGCGACAAGGTGGACAACTGGATCGTGCGGGCCGCTCAGCATCTGGTGTCTCAGTATGGGACGGAGATCACAGCGATCATCACCGAGACCATCGAGCGGTGGGATGCCGACGAAGCGAGCCGCCGCATCGAGCTCCACGTAGGCCGTGACCTGCAGTTCATCCGCATCAACGGCACCGTGGTCGGTTCGCTCGCGGGCCTGATCATTTACTCAGTGGCGCAGTTTCTCTTCTGATCGACTAAGAGCTGCTAGCAAGTGCTTGCAATAGCTAGCACCCCGTCTTACGGTTGTGTTCGAAGCAATTCGGATACCCGAACAGAGGGGGATGAACATGTCGCAGGACGAAAATCTTGCCGCTGTCGTGTCCACCGCTGCGCAGGACATCGGAGGCTTCATCCGTAGCCAGCGCGAATTGGCGCAGGTTTCGGTGCGGCAGTTGGCCGAGAAGGCCGGCGTCAGCAATCCCTACCTCAGCCAGATCGAGCGGGGATTGCGGAAGCCATCCGCGGAGGTTCTCAACCAGATCGCCAAGGCGCTCCGGGTCTCCGCGGACGTGCTCTACGTCAGGGCAGGACTTCTCGAACCCAGCGAGCCGAGCGAGGTTCGCGACGCCATCGTCATGGACACCGCGATCACCGAGCGGCAGAAGCAGGTGCTGCTCGACATCTACACCTCGTTCTGCGAGCAGAACGAAGCCATGGATGAGGAGCCAGCGACCACTGACTGACATCCGAATCATCTGCTAACAGCCAAATCGAACACCAAGTTGGAAAGGAACACGAACATGGCCGAGAAGAACCAGCCGACCGTCGAAGACCTGAAGGCCCCGCTGCTCGCCGCCGTCGGCGCCGCGGACCTCGCGCTCGCCACCGTCAACGAGATCGTCGCCAGCCTGCGTGAGCGCGCCGGGGAGGCCCGCACCGACGCGACCGCCCGCGCCGAGGAGCGTCGTGCCCAGCTCACGAAGCTGCAGGAAGAGCTGCCCACCCAGGTCGCCGAGCTCCGCGAGAAGCTGAGCTCCGACGAGCTGCGCAAGGCCGCCGAGAGCTACGCCGAGGCCGCCACCGCGCAGTACAACAAGCTCGTCGAGCGTGGCGAGGAGGCGCTGACGCGTCTGCGCAGCCAGCCGGCGATCGGAGATGCCGCCAACCGCGTGGAGAGCGTCACCGACCAGGCCGTCGAGCTGACGCAGGATGCGCTCGGCACCGTGGCCACGCAGACCCGCGCTGTCGGCGAGCGTGCCGCCAAGCTGGTCGGCGTCGAGCTGCCGAAGAAGACCGAGAAGGCTGCGGCCCCCGTGAAGAAGGCTGCTGCCAAGGCTCCTGCCAAGAAGGCGCCCGCCAAGAAGGCTCCCGCCAAGAAGGCACCCGCCAAGAAGGTGACGCAGAAGTAACGAAGGCGTCTGGCCGTCAAGGCGAGTCGACTGAGGGGACGTAACCCGCATAGGCTTGGAGCGTGATGCTTCAGGATCTGGCGAGTTACGTCCTCTTCGCCATTCAGGTGGGCGTTCTGCTCGTCGGGTTGTACGCGTTCGTCCATGCGGCGATTCAGCGCACGGATGCCTACACCGCCGCAGAGAAGCTCAGCAAGCCAATCTGGCTGGCGATCCTCGGCGGCACCAGCCTGGTCGGCGTCTTCCTTCCGCCGCCCGTCGGCTCGGCCATCGCCGCCTGTGCGGTCGGCATCTACCTCGTCGACGTGCGCCCCAAGATCCTCGAAGTACAAGGCAAGTCGCGATAACGAGGATGCGTCTCCTCCTCGCCGCCGCCGCGGCGGCCGTCTTGGTCGCGACCTCTGCGGGCTTCGCCCCGACCGCTGCCGCCGACCCCGTGGCCGCGCCGCCCTTCGTCGATCACACCGAGTGGGTGCACTGGGGCGACCTGTCCACCCTGCGCGTGTATCCGACCGATGAGGGACGGGTCGCTGCGTCTGCGCTGAACAACGTCGCCCAGGGCGACGAGGCGTGGACCGAGGTGCTGGCCCAGTCGCCCGATGCCGACCTTCCCGGCATGCGCGCACAGTTCATGTGCCACTGGCGGTTCGCCGAGATCGCGCAACCCGGGAAGACGAGCTGGAACCTGGAGCCGTGGCGCCCGGTGGTCGACGACGCCACGATGGTCGACACGCGATGCAACCCCGGTGGCACGGAGGAACCATTCTGATGACGCGCTGGACCCGAGACCTCGTCGCCCCGATGGTGGACCACACCCTGCTCAAGCCCGAGGCCACCGAGGCCGACGTGGCGTTCCTCGCGGAGGCGGCTGCCGACCTCGGGGTGTACGCGGTCTGCGTCTCGCCGTCGATGGTGGCCGCGGCCCGGCGGGCCGCATCGGTCGGCACGTTGATCGCGACCGTCGTCGGATTCCCTTCCGGCAAGCACGTTTCGGAGATCAAGGCGCACGAGGCCGCGCTGGCCGTCGCGTCGGGTGCCGACGAGGTCGACATGGTGATCGACGTGGGCGCGGCGATCAGCGGTCACGTCGACGCCGTCCGCCACGACATCGAGGCGGTCCGCGCCGCCGTTCCCGACACGGTGCTCAAGGTGATCGTCGAGTCGGCGGCGCTGCTGGATCTCGCCGGCGAGCAGACGCTGGTGGACGTGTGCCTCGCTGCCGCCGAGGCCGACGCCGAGTTCGTGAAGACCTCGACGGGCTTTCACCCCGCAGGCGGAGCGTCGGTGCGGGCCGTCGAGCTTATGTTCGCCACCGTCGGCCCGACCGTGGAGGTGAAGGCGAGCGGTGGCATTCGGACCGCCGCGGACGCCGTCGCGATGCTGAACGCAGGCGCCACCCGGTTGGGTCTGTCAGGCACCCGTGCGGTGCTGGACGGGCTGGACTCTCTCTAGAGCCCCGTGTTGCAGGGCTGTTCCTGGCCGCCCGGGATCGTCGCGTTGTGCGCCGAGAGCTTGGTGATGACGCCGGTGTCGGTGACCTGGACGCTGTCGACCTGCAGGGCGAGAGGCGAGTTCTTCGTCAGCTGCGAACTGACCGCGTCGAGCGCCGGCTGCACGGCCTCGCGCGGCAGCGTGAAGCCCAAGCCCGTCAGTTGTTGAACCTGTAGTGACAGCTCGTTGTCGACGATCTGGGGCTTGGCGACGATACTGCCGAGCGGGCCCTGAATGTCGACCGTGCCGTCCGCCGCACTCGTGGTGACTCCGCTGACAAGGCCGCCGAGTAGCGGGATGGCGTTCTGGACGGTCTGCTTCATGCCGTCCGTCGACCAGGTGGCCGTGACGTCGATCGACCCGAGGGTGCCCTGGGAGCTCGCGTCGCTCGACGGGCGCGCGTCGTCGATCAAGACCTGGACCTTCATGCCCTTCATGTCGCGGATCTGATTTCCGGCGGACGTGATCGAGACGTTGTCGTAGTGCTTCGTCGCGTACTGCCACAGAAATGGCGGGAACGTACCGAAGGACACGGTGACGTCGTCCTGGAGTGCGCATTTCAAGGTGGCCTCCACGACCGAGGCCCCGCGCTGGCGGGCGTAGATCTCGCCGCCGATCAGCCCTGCCGCGCCGAGGGCGAGCACGATGACGACGACGAGCACGATCGACAGCGGATCGCGGATGAGGCGGCCGAACCTGCCGCCGCGCGGCTCCTCGGCGTCTCCCGATGGCGGGGGCGGGCCTTGCGGCGCGTACCCGGGGGGCGGTCCCTGGGGAGACAGCCCGGTGTGCTGCGGCCCGGCCGGCTGCCCTGGCTGGGGCTGATAGGGCTGAGGCGGCGGTCCGGCGGGGCGGGCCCAGGGATCGGAGGGGTCGGTCACCCCAGCGATTGTGCCCTACCGGACTGAGCGAACTCGGCGCGGTTGCGGAGCACCGCGATGGTGTCCCTGGCCTTCTCGACGGGATCGAGGTCCACGTCGGCGATCAGGAGATGCGGATCTGCCCCCGCGGCAGCCTGTACGTCACCGGTGGGGGAGCAGATCAGGCTGCCGCCGACACCGGTCGGCCCGGCGGCGGCGATCGCGTCGCCCGGGTAGGCCTGGTCGACGGCGACGACCACGCTGGTGGCGTCGAGCGCGCGGGCCCGCGCCAGCAGGGTCCACTGCTCGAGCTTGCCGGGGCCCGACCCCCACGACGCGTGCACGGTGATGACGTCGGCGCCACGCTGGGCCAGCTCGACGTAGAGCTCGGGGAAGCGGATGTCGTAGCAGGTGGTCAACCCGACGCGGACACCGTCGACCGTGATCAGCACGGGGTCGAAACCTGGTGCGACGGTGCGTGATTCGGTGAATCCGAACGCATCGTAGAGGTGGATCTTGTGATAGTGCGCGTCGACGCCGGGACCCGCGGCCACCAGCGTGTTGGTGACCCTGCCGTCGTCACTCGGACAGAACATGCCCGCCACGACGACGATGCCCGCGCGTTCGGCGATCGCGCGCACTCCCGACGCCCACGGTCCGTCGAGCGGTTCGGCGACGGGGGCCAACGGCACACCGAAGCGGCACATCGTGGCCTCGGGGAAGAGCACCAGCCGGGCACCGGCGTCGGCGGCGCGACGGGTGTGCTCCTCGACGAGGTCGAGATTGGCCGAGGGGTCGGTGCCGCTCTGGATCTGCGCTAGGGCAATCCGCATCCCGTCAGTTTACTGGGGCGACGGCCTGCCAGGGCACGGAAAGGACGCCGTCACGCAGGCGACGGCGGGGTGGCTCGACGGGGTAGCCGTCGGAGGCCAGGGACTCCAGCATCGCCCGCCACCGCACCCGCGGCCCGAACACGCCGTGCCCCGCGGCAGAGGCCCACGCGCGGTCGGCCGCTGCCAGCAGACGGTGGATCGGCTGGCCGGGCACGTTGTGGTGGATCAGTACCTTGGGCAGCCGTTCCGCCAGATCCGACGGCCGCTCGATCGCGAACGGATCACACGCCAGCGTCAGGCTCACCGGGCCCGCGTCGTCGAGAAGCACCCAGCAGCAGCGTCTGCCGAGCTCGTCGCAGGTGCCGTCGACGATCAGCCCGCCGGGCGCCAGCCGCGTCCTCATCTGCGTCCACGCCTCGGCGACGTCGTCGACGTGATACTGGCGCAGCACGTTGAACGCGCGCACCAGAATCGGTTGCAGCCCAGCCAGTTCGAAACCGCCGAGCCCGAACTCGACGCCCTGCTGCGGAGGCACGAGGCGCTCGGGATGGATCTCGAGGCCGACCACCCGGACGTCGGGTCGAACCGTCCGCAGTCGCGCCGCCAGCTCCAGCGTCGTCACGGGCAGCGCGCCGTACCCCAGATCGACCACCAGGGGCTCGTCGGCCTCGAGCATCGCCGCCCGCACGCGCGGAGCGTGCACCAACCAGCGGTCGCTGCGGCGCAACCGGTTGTAACCGGTCGTGCCCCGCGTCAGCTGCCCCACCGGCACTGGCACCATGGCCAGCGATTTTAGTGCGGACTCAGGCGTTTTCCCTGATCCACGCCGTGGTGAAGTGCTGCTCGGTGGTCAGGAGCTCCACCAGCTGGCTCCCGACGAAGTTCTCCACCTTGCCGCCGACGAGCGGGATGCGGACCTCGACCGTGGCCTTGAACTCCAGCCGCGACCCCGTGCCTGCGGGCGCGAGCACCGCGGTCCCGGACAGCGTCGCGGGCGCACCGGGGATCGAACCCTTCACGACGGCGGTGGCCCTGCCGTCGGTCAGCGGGGTCCACGTCTCCTCACGCACGAAGCTCAGGTCACCGTGGTGAAACTGCGCGACGATGCCGGGCAGCCGCTCGGCGTGCAGCGTCTGGGTGGTGATGATGTCGATCCCGCCATCGGCGTCGGTCGTCATCGATTCCAGGGTGGTCTTGTCGGCGCCGGACTGGGCAAGTCGTTCGAGCCAGTAACGCTCGTCGGCAAAGGCGTGGAGGACCTGTTCGACGGTGCCGTCGTACTCGGCCGCCATGTCGAAGGAACGCGGCATAATCGTCCACGCTACCGTTACGGCTCGTGGCCGGTTCGGATATCGGGGGCGTTGCGGTGGAGGCGTCCGTACCCGTCGCGCCGCTGACCACGTTGAGGCTTGGGCCCGTCGCCAGCAGGCTCGTCACGTGCGACACCACCGCCAAGGTCGTCGACGTCCTGCGCGCACTGCCCGCCGACGATCCCGCCGACCGCACCCTGGTTCTGGCGGGCGGGTCCAACGTCGTCATCGCCGACGACCTGACCGACCTGACCGTCGTGCGCCTGGCCAACACGGAGATCACGGTCCACGGAGACGTGATCCGCGCCGAGGCGGGGGCCTCCTGGGACGACGTCGTCGTCACGTCGCTGGCGCACGGGCTCGGCGGCTTGGAGTGCCTGTCGGGGATCCCGGGCTCGGCGGGTGCCACCCCGGTGCAGAACGTCGGCGCGTACGGCGTCGAGGTGGCCGACGTCATCAGCCGGATCCGCCTGCTGGACCGTCGCACCGGCGAGGATCGGTGGGTGGCGCCCGACGAGCTGCGCTTCGGCTACCGCACCAGCGTGCTGAAGAACTCGTCGCACGCCGTCGTCCTCGAGGTCGAGTTCACCCTCGATCCCGGCGGTCGCAGCGCGCCGCTGCGGTACGGCGAGCTGGCGAAGGCGCTCGGCGTCGAATCCGGGTCACGGGCCTCGTCGACGCGGGTACGCGAGGAGGTGCTGGCGCTGCGGAGCGGCAAGGGAATGGTGCTTGCGGACGGCGACCACGACACCTGGAGTGTGGGGTCGTTCTTCACCAACCCCATCGTGTCCGCGGAGGACTTCGCCAGGCTGAGCGCGGCGGTCGACGGGCCGGTACCCAACTACGCTGCTCCAGATGGCGTCAAGCTGGCCGCTGGGTGGCTCGTGGAAAGGGCGGGCTTCGGCAGGGGCTACCCCGGCGACGGGGCAGCTGCCCGCCTGTCGACCAAGCATGCGCTGGCTGTGACCAATCGGGGGTCGGCAACGACGGCCGACCTGTTGTCGCTGGCCAGGACGGTTCGAGACGGCGTCCGTGCCGCGTTCGGGATAGAGCTCACACCCGAGCCGATTCTGGTTGGATGCGTTCTCTAGGTACCGTATCTTCACGTGACCATCAATCGGCGCCAAGCGCTGACCGCAATTGCCGTGGGCGCCTCCGGCGTGCTCGCCGCGTGTAGCGGTAGGTCGACGAGCACGGCACCCAGTGCCACCGAGGCACCGCTAAAGGCCGAGGTCGAGTACAAACCCGCCAAGGATGCCTCCGGCGTTGCGCCCACCGACCCGGTCGGTGTCGAGGTCAAGAACGGATGGTTGCAGCGCGTTGCGCTGACCAATCCCGAGGGCACCGCCGTCAAGGGCACCATGAATCCCGACCGCACCTCATTCAGCACCGCCGAGCCGCTCGGCTACGGCGTCGAGTACACCTGGGGCGGTTCCGCGGTCGGTCGTGACGGCAAGGCGGTCGCACTGAGCGGCAGCTTCACCACCGTGACGCCGCAGACTCAGGTCAATGGGCAGTTCCAGCTTGCCGACGGCCAGACGGTCGGTGTGGCGGCGCCCATCATCATGCAGTTCGACGCGGCCATCGGCGACGACGCGAAGCCCGACGTCGAACGCGCCCTCTCGGTGACCACCACCCCGCCCGTCGAGGGCAGCTGGGCCTGGTTGCCCGACGAGGTCGGCGGGTCGCGCCTGCACTGGCGCACCAAGGACTACTACCCGGCGGGCACCAAGGTCCACGTCGACGCCCGGCTGTACGGCGTGCCGTTCGGCGAGGGAGCGTTCGGGGCCGCCGACTCCACCCTGGACATCGAGATCGGCAGGCGCCAGGTGGTGAAGGCCGAGGCGTCGTCGCATCAGATCGAGGTCATCACCGACGAAGGCGTGATCATGACGCTGCCCTGCAGCTACGGCGAGGCGGACCTGCCGCGCAACGTGACGCGCAGCGGCATCCACGTCGTCACGGAGAAGTACGAAGACTTCTACATGTCGAACCCGGCGGCGGGGTACAGCAACGCCCACGAGCGGTACGCGGTGCGGATCTCCAACAACGGCGAGTTCATCCACGCCAACCCGTCGAGCGCGGGCGCCCAGGGCAACACCAACGTCACCAACGGCTGCATCAACCTCTCGACGGAGAACGCGCAGCAGTACTTCAACACCGCCATCTACGGCGACCCGGTCGAGGTCACCGGCACGACGATCCAGCTGTCCTACGCGGACGGCGACATCTGGGACTGGGCCGTCGGCTGGGACGAGTGGAAGTCCATGTCTGCGCTCAACGCCGACACCCCTCTGCAGAACATCCCGAGCAGCGCCCCCGCGACCCCCACCGACGCCCCCACGCTCTCGGGGACGCCGACGACGACGCCCCCGAGCCAGGTCACGGTCAGTCCGACTCCTGGCGGGTGAACTTCCGCGTCGCAGTGGCCTGATCTCGCGGCCGGATGATGATCTGGTCGAGGTTGACGTGCGACGGCCGTGATGCGACGAAGCCGATCACCTCGGCGACGTCCGCGGCGACCAACGGGGTCATGCCCTCGTACACCGCGTCGGCGCGGGCCTGGTCGCCACCGAACCGGACGACGGAGAACTCCGTGTCCACCATTCCCGGCGCGATCTCGGTGAGCCGCACCGGCTTTCCCAGCAGCTCGCCGCGCAGCGTCTGATGCAGCGCCGCCTGGGCGTGCTTGGCGGACGTGTAGCCGGCGCCGCCGTCGTAGATCTCGAACGCCGCGATCGAGGTGACGGTGACGACGAGTCCGTCCCCGGAGGCGATCAGCTTGGGCAGCAGGGCCTTCGTCACGCGCAGCGTGCCCAGCACGTTGGTCTCCCACATCCAGCGCCAGTCCTCGAGGTCGGCGTCGGCCACGGACTGCACACCCTTGGCCCCGCCCGCGTTGTTCACCAGCACGTCCACCCGGTCCAGGCCCGTGGCCAGCGCGTCGACCGCCGCGCCGTCAGTGACGTCCGCCACAATTGCGGTGCCGCCGATCTCGTCGGCCAGTGCCTTGATCCGGTCCTCGCGGCGGGCCACGCAGACCACGTGAAAGCCAAGTCCAGCAAGCGTTTTCGCGGTCGCCTCGCCGATGCCGGAACTGGCGCCGGTGACGACCGCGACGGGCTGGGAGGATTCGAGTGACGTCATACCGCCAACTTTAGTTGGCGTGCTAAGTTCACAACGTGTTCGCAAGTCAGGATTCCCGCATCGCCGTCCGGCGTGCGTGTTGTTGTTGTCGCGCTCTGCGCCGCGCCTGACTGACCCCGGACCCCCGTTCGTCGCTGAGTCGCCAGGTGTGAAACCAATCCACCGGCCGACATCAACGAAGGACACCTCCAGTGAGCGCCACCACCGCCATTCGCAAGACCCCGGTCGCCACCTCCACCGCCCACGCCAAGCGTGCGCTTCTCGCCCGTCACCACATCGTGGCCCCTTCGCTGCGGGTGGCCGAGGCGGCGGCAGCCTCCGTGTTCGGGGCGGCGCGGCTGCGCGGCCCGATCGCCCGTGACGTCATCGCGCAGACCACCGGCCTAAGCATCGCGACGGTGAATCGCCAGGTCACCGCCCTGCTCGACGCGGGTGTCCTGCGGGAGCGCGCCGATCTCGCCGTCTCGGGCGCCATCGGACGGCCGCGCGTGCCCGTCGAGGTGAACCACGAACCGTTCCTGACGCTCGGCATCCACATCGGCGCCCGCACCACCAGCATCGTGGCCACGGATCTGTTCGGCCGCACCCTCGACGTGGTGGAGACGCCGACGCCGCGCGGCGCGCAGAACTCCGCGCTGGCGGCGCTGGCGGGGAGTGCCAGCCGCTACCTGAGCCGCTGGCATCGCCGCAGGCCGCTGTGGGTGGGCGTCGCCTCGGGCGGGGTGGTGGACAGCGCCACCGGGCACCTCGACCACTCCCGGCTCGGCTGGACCGATGCCCCCGTCGGCCCGGTGCTCGCCGAGACCCTCGGGCTGCCGGTGTCGCTGGCCTCGCACGTCGACGCGATGGCCGGTGCCGAACTGCTGCTGGGTGCCCGTCGGCTCAGCGCGCCGACGGAGTCGAATGTCGCCGCCGGCGCGGCTCCGACCACCAGCCTCTACGTGTACGCGCGCGAGACCGTCGGCTACGCACTGTCGATCGGCGGTCGGGTGCATTCGCCGACCAGTGGTCCCGGCACCATCGCGGCGCTGCCGGTTCAGTCTGAATTGCTCGGTGGCACTGGGCAATTGGAATCCACGGTGAGCGACGAAGCAGTGCTGACCGCGGCCCGAAGACTGCGGATCGTGCCAGCCGACGGTCCGTCGTCGACGACCGCGGGTGTGCTGCGCGCGGCGCGTCAGGGCAATGCGAAGGCCATCGAACTGCTCGACGAGCGCGCCAGGGTGCTCGGCGGGGCGGTCGCGCTGTTGCGCGACATGCTGAATCCCGACGACCTCGTCGTCGGCGGCCAGGCGTTCACCGAGTATCCCGAGGGCATGGCCCAGGTCGAGGCGGCGTACGTGCAGCGGTCGGTGCTGGCTCCGCGCGACATCAGGCTGACCTCGTTCGGCAACCGCGTGCAGGAAGCGGGCGCGGGTGTGGTGTCGCTCGGCGGCCTGTACGCCGATCCGATCGCGGCCATGCGGCGCGCGGTCAGGGACAAGACCGCCTGACGCCGTCCGAGCAGGGCAAAGAAGGCGCCGGTTGGACCCGGTGTAAGTATTGGGTGTGCGCGTAGCCGTTTTGTCGGTCCATACCTCCCCCTTGGCTCAACCCGGAACCGGCGACGCGGGCGGAATGAACGTCTACGTTCTGCAGACCGCACTCGAGCTGGCCCGGCGGGGTGTCGAGGTGGAGATCTTCACCAGGGCGACCACGTCGGCCGACGCCCCGGTGGTGAGGGTGGCGCCGGGAGTGCTGGTCCGCAACGTCGTGGCAGGACCGTTCGAGGGTCTCGACAAGAACGACCTGCCGACGCAGTTGTGCGCGTTCACGGCGGGCGTGCTGCGCGCGGAGGCCACCCACGAACCCGGCTACTACGACATCGTGCACTCGCATTACTGGTTGTCCGGACAGGTCGGCTGGCTGGCGCGGGACCGGTGGGCCGTGCCGCTGGTACACACCGCCCACACCTTGGCCGCGGTGAAGAACGCCTCGCTGGCGATCGGTGACCAGCCGGAGCCACCGCTGCGGGCCGTCGGCGAGCAACAGGTCGTCGACGAGGCGGACCGCTTGATCGTGAACACCGAATATGAAGCCCAGCAACTGGTTTCGTTGCACCACGCCGACCCTGACCGGATCGACGTGGCGCATCCCGGGGTCGACCTTGCGATGTTCAGTCCCGGCGACCGGCTGGCGGCCCGACGTTCCCTCGGGCTGCACCCCGACGAGAAGGTCATCGCGTTCATCGGCCGCATCCAGCCGCTCAAGGCGCCGGACGTGCTGCTGCGCGCGGCCGCCAAGCTGCCCGGGGTCCGCGTCCTTGTCGCGGGTGGCCCGTCGGGCAGCGGACTGGCCAATCCCGACGGATTGGTTCGGCTTGCCGACGACCTGGGTATCAGCGACCGTGTGACCTTCCTACCTCCCCAGAACCGTGATGAGCTCGTCGGGGTGTATCGCGCCGCCGACATGGTGGCAGTGCCCAGTTACGCGGAGTCCTTCGGGCTCGTCGCCGTCGAGGCTCAGGCGTGCGGAACGCCGGTCGTCGCGGCCGCGGTCGGCGGGCTCCCGGTCGCGGTGCGCGACGGGGTCAGCGGAGTGCTGGTCGACGGGCACGACCCCGACGACTGGGCCGCCGCCATGGGCGGTCTCCTCGACCGCGGGCCGGAGACCATGCGCGCGGCGGCTGTCGCGCATGCGGCGACCTTCTCCTGGTCGCACACGGTGGACGGGCTGCTGGCGAGTTACGGGCGTGCCATCACCGACTACCGAGCCCGACATCAGCGCGCCGAGCTAGCGAGCAGGCGCAATGGACGTCGCTTCTCGATTCGGCGGGGCATTCGCGCATGAGCCCGCTCGAGGTCATCGAGAGCACGCTCAAGGACGCCGAGCTCGACTACGCATTCGTCGAGGGCGCCGACGGCGCTCCGTCGGGCGTCGTGGTGCAGGTGCCTGGAGAGCGCAGGCTCATCACCAACACGATCTTCACGGTCGGCGACCACTCGGTGCGCATCGAGGCGTTCATCTGCCGCAAGCCCGACGAGGACTTCGAGAAGGTCTACCGCTATCTGCTGAGGCGCAATCGCAGGCTGTTCGGCGTCGCCTACACCCTGGACAACCTCGGCGACATCTACCTGGTCGGCAAGATCGCCCTGTCGTCGGTCACCCCCGACGTGATCGACGGCATCCTCGGCCAGGTGGTCCAGGCCGTCGAGGCCGACTTCAACATGCTGCTGGAGCTGGGTTTCCACTCGTCCATCCAGAAGGAGTGGGACTGGCGGGTGAAGCGGGGTGAGTCGCTGAAGAACCTCAAGGCCTTCGAGCACCTCATCGACGACGACGATGAGAGCGACGACGATGATGCGAGCGACGGCGACCTCGCGTAGTTTCCCGGGATAGCATCGACGCCATGTCGACTCTGGTGCTGCTCCGTCACGGCGAGAGCGAATGGAACGCGCTCAACCTGTTCACCGGCTGGGTGGACGTCAACCTCACCGACAAGGGTCGGGCCGAGGCGGTTCGGGGCGGCGAACTGATGAAGGCCGCGGGCGTGTTGCCCGACATGCTGTACACCTCTTTGTTGCGGCGTGCCATCAACACCGCCAACCTGGCGCTCGACGCGGCCGATCGGCACTGGATCCCCGTGGTTCGCGACTGGCGGCTCAACGAACGGCACTACGGCGCGCTCCAGGGCCTGGACAAGGCCGAGGTCAAGGCCAAATACGGCGAAGAGCAGTTCATGGCCTGGCGTCGAAGCTACGACACCCCGCCGCCGCCCATCGAGAAGGGCAGCCCGTTCAGCCAGGACGCCGATCCGCGCTACGCCGACATCGGCGGCGGCCCGCTCACCGAGTGCCTGGCCGACGTCGTGGCCCGCTTCGTCCCGTACTTCACCGAGACGATCGCGCCCGACCTGAAGGCGGGCAAGACCGTGCTGGTCGCCGCGCACGGCAACTCGCTGCGGGCATTGGTCAAGTACCTCGACGGGATGTCCGACGAGGACGTCGTCGGCTTGAACATCCCCACCGGCATCCCGCTGGTCTACGAGTTGGACGACGCGCTCGCGCCGACCGTGCCCGGCGGCACGTACCTCGACCCGGATGCCGCTGCGGCGGGCGCCGCCGCGGTGGCGGCCCAGGGCGCCAAGTAGCCAGTGGGGGAACCGTCGAGGCAAACAGTGGGTGAACTCGGGTGAACGGAGCCCGAACTCCTGTGTTTGCGTCTGTGACATGTCCCTTTTTGGCCGCACGCTGCTGGGATGACGTTCACCGAGTGCGTACGATTTTCGCGTGAGTGTGGTAGCGGCGCTGCTGACGGTGGCAGTCGTTTCCCTTCTCGCGTTGGCACTCGGCGTCGTGCTCGGATTGTCGCTGGCCCCGCGGATCGCCGCGCGCAGGCAGCGCAGGGCCGTCGACCAGGACGGCATCACCGTCTCGCAGATGCTGCAGCAGATCGT
Organism: Mycobacterium sp.; assembly: GCA_025963385.1. GTDB lineage: Bacteria > Actinomycetota > Actinomycetes > Mycobacteriales > Mycobacteriaceae > Mycobacterium. The sequence goes on along the minus strand of JAOPUT010000254.1, from coordinate 31,656 downwards.
GTCGTTGTCGCCGGTGGGGACCGTGGTCGTCGACACCTACCGTGACGTCGTCTACATGAACGACCAGGCGCGCGAACTCGGACTGGTCCGCGACCGACTGCTCGACGATCGGGCCTGGACCGCCGCGCAGCGCACGCTTGCCACGGGCCAGGACGTGGACTTCGACCTCGCCCCCGTCCGGCGTCAAAACCCTGGTCGCTCCGGCCTTTCGGTCGGTGGCCATACCCGTCTGCTGAGTGAGGACGACCGCCGCTTCGCCGTCGTCTTCGTCGACGACCAGTCCGAGCACGCCAGGATGGAGGCCACCCGCAGGGACTTCGTGGCCAACGTCAGCCACGAGCTCAAGACGCCGGTCGGTGCGATGGGCGTGCTGGCCGAGGCGCTGCAGGCGTCGACCGACGACCCAGCGACCGTGCTCCGCTTCTCCGAGATGATGGTCACCGAGTCGAACCGGCTCGCCAACATGGTCGGCGAGCTCATCGAGCTGTCCCGGCTTCAGGGTGCCGAACCGCTTCCCGACCTCGAGTCGGTCGACGTCGACTCGGTGGTCGCCGAGGCGCTGTCGCGGTACAAGGTGGCCGCCGACAACGCCGACATCGCGATCACCACCGATGCACCGACGGGTTATCGCGTGATGGGTGATCAGCCGCTGCTGGTGACGGCGATCGCCAACTTGGTCTCCAATGCAATTGCATACTCGCCCAAGGGTTCTCCGGTGTCGATCAGCCGGCGCAGGCGCGGCGACAACATCGAGATCGCGGTCACCGACCGCGGGATCGGCATCGCGCGCGACGACCAGGAGCGCGTGTTCGAGAGATTCTTCCGCGTCGATACGGCGCGGTCCCGGGCCACCGGCGGCACCGGGCTCGGATTGGCCATCGTCAAACACGTCGCCGCCAATCACAACGGATCCATCCGGCTGTGGAGTCAGCCCGGTACCGGCTCGACGTTCACCCTGTCGATCCCGGCCCATTCCGAACCCGACGACGAGTCGGATGAACGAGAGGACCTGTCGTACTGATGACCAGCGTATTGATGGCGGAGGACACCATGACGGAAGGCACGAGGAAGTCGTGACCAGCGTATTGATCGTGGAGGACGAAGAGTCCCTGGCCGACCCCCTGGCCTTCCTGCTCCGCAAGGAGGGTTTCGAGGCCACCGTCGTGACGGACGGGCCCTCGGCGCTCGCCGAGTTCGAGCGGGCGGGCGCCGACATCGTGTTGCTGGACCTCATGCTTCCCGGGATGAGCGGCACCGATGTCTGCAAGCAACTGCGTTCGCGCTCGAGCGTGCCAGTGATCATGGTCACGGCGCGCGACAGCGAGATCGACAAGGTCGTCGGGCTGGAGCTCGGCGCCGACGACTATGTCACCAAGCCCTACTCGGCGCGTGAGCTGATCGCCCGCATCCGCGCGGTCCTTCGCCGCGGCGCCGACAACGACGACTCGGGCATCGCCGACGGCGTGCTCGAGGCGGGCCCGGTCCGGATGGACGTCGAGCGGCACATCGTCTCGGTCAACGGTGAGTCGATTACGTTGCCGCTCAAGGAGTTCGACTTGCTCGAATACCTGATGCGCAACAGCGGCCGGGTACTCACCCGCGGTCAGTTGATCGACCGGGTGTGGGGCGCGGACTACGTCGGTGACACCAAGACGCTCGACGTACACGTCAAGCGACTCCGCAGCAAGATCGAGGGCGACCCCGCCAACCCCGTCCATCTGGTGACGGTGCGCGGCCTCGGCTACAAGCTCGAGGGCTGAATCCACGCGCACGTAAGTCGTCGTGCACGTTCAATTTCAGCTATTCTACCATCGTTAGCCAGACGTGTTAGGCTGAGCTCCAAATCGTACCTTCGGTATGGAGTAGCCAATTGTCTTCGACCCTGCAGTGCCGAGTATGCGCGTCAAATCGCCTGCTCAGCGTCCTTGACCTCGGTGCCACGCCGCCCTGTGAGCTGCTTCTCGAAACCGATGCGCTGGATCTACCCGAGCAAACTTTCCCGCTCCACCTGCGCCTCTGCGAGAACTGCCTGCTTCTCCAGATTCCCGCCCTGATCACTCCCGCGGACACCTTCACCGAGTACGCCTACTTCTCCTCGTACTCGGACAGCTGGGTCGAACATGCGCGGAGTTTCGTCTCGAGCGCCGTCGACAAGCTGGCACTGGGGCCCGAGTCGTTCGTCGTCGAGGTCGCGAGCAATGACGGCTACCTGCTACGGCACGTGGTCGACGCCGGTATCCGCTGCCTCGGCATCGAGCCGTCGGTCAACGTGGGGGCCGCCGCGGTCAAGAGTGGCGTGCCGACCCTGACGGCGTTCCTCGACGAGTCCACGGCCCGCGGTGTCCGCGAGGAACACGGCCCCGCCGATCTGGTCGTCGCCAACAACGTCTACGCGCACGTGCCCGATCTGATCGGCTTCACCAAGGGTCTCAGGACGCTGCTCGCCGGCGACGGCTGGCTCTCGATCGAGGTGCACCACGCACTGAACCTGGTGGCGCAGGCGCAGTTCGACACGATCTACCACGAACACTTCCAGTACTACACCGTGGCGTCCGCGGCGACCGCGCTCGCCACCGCGGGCCTGGCGGTGGTCGACGTCGAACTCATCGGCACCCACGGCGGTTCCATCCGGCTGTGGGCACGCCCCGAGGACGCCGCGGGAGAACCCCACCCTCGGGTCGCCGAGGTGCTGACGCTCGAGGCCGACGCAGGTCTGCACGACGTGACCGGCTACGTCGGGCTCCGGGAGCGGGTGGAGCGCCAGCGCCACGACCTGCTGCGGTTCCTGTTGGACTGCCACGCGGCAGGTAAGCGGGTAGTCGGTTACGGCGCGCCTGGCAAGGGCAACACGTTGCTCAACTACTGCGGCGTCCGTGCCGACCTCATCGAGTACCTCGTCGACCGAAATCCTTACAAGCACGGCAAGTTCACGCCCGGTGCGCGACTGCCCGTCCACGCGATAGAGCGCCTCGACAAGGACCGGCCCGACGTCATCGTGGTGCTGCCGTGGAATCTCGAGACCGAGATCACCGCCCAGTTGGCGTACACCGCCGAGTGGGGCGCCCAGCTCGTGTACCCGTTGCCCGAACTGCACGTCGTCGACCCAGCGAAGGTGGAAAAATGAAGGTCGTTCTCTTCTGTGGTGGCTACGGCATGCGGATGCGCAACGGCGACGACGACACCATCCCCAAGCCCATGCAGATGATCGGGTCGCGGCCGCTGATCTGGCACGTCATGCGGTATTACGCGCACTTCGGGCACAAGGACTTCATCCTCTGTCTCGGCTACGGCGCCGCGCACATCAAGAACTACTTCCTCACCTATCAGGAGTCGGTGTCCAACGACTTCGTGATCCGCGGCGGCAAGGTCGAACTGCTGCAGTCCGACATCAGCGACTGGTCGATCACCTTCGTCGACACCGGGCCGGAATCGCCCATCGGCGAAAGACTGCGCCGGGTACGACAATTCGTCGAGGACGAGGAGTACTTCCTGGCCAACTACTCCGACGTGCTGACCGACGCCCCGATGAACGACATCATCGACGACGTCAAGGCCGCGGGTGCACTGGCGTCGATGCTGATCGTCCCCCCGCAGTCGTCCTTCCACTGCGTCGACGTCGCCAACACCGGGGCCATCACGGGCATCACGCCGGTGTCGCAGCTGCCGATCTGGGAGAACGGCGGGTATTTCGTGCTGTCGTCCGAGATCCTCGACATGCTCACCGAGGACTGCGATCTCGTCGAGGACGTGTGCGGTCCGCTGGCGGCGCGCGGAAAGCTGTACGGGCACAAGCACCTCGGCTTCTGGAAACCGGCCGACACATTCAAGGAGCGCGCCGACCTCGACAACGCCCACAAGCGCGGTGACGCTCCCTGGATGCTGTGGGAGAACGCCAAGGAGCCCGTCTCGCCGTGATCGATCTGCGTGCCGGAGGTATCGGCGAGATCGCCGTTCTTGGAGCACATTGCGACGACATCGCGATCGGCATGGGTGGCACCCTGCTGACCCTGGCCCGATCGGTGCCAGGTCTGCGTGTGCGCGCACTCGTGCTCAGCGGCGGGGGAACCCCCCGTGAGGCCGAGGAGCGTGCCGCGCTGTCGGCATTCTGTCCGGGCGCCGACCTCGACGTCACGGTTCACGACGTGCCCGACGGTCGCGCTCCCGCACATTGGGATCGAATCAAGAACGCGTTGAGCGCCTTTCGCAGGACGTGTGGACCGGACGTCGTCTTCGCCACTCAGCGCCACGACGCCCACCAGGATCACCGGACGCTCGCGGAACTGGTCCCCACCGAGTTCCGCGACCACTTCACGCTGGGCTACGAGATCCTCAAGTGGGAATCCGACACCCCTACTCCCACCGTGTTTCTCCCGCTCGATCTGGCGACCGCGCGGGAGAAGGTGCGACTGCTGCACGAGCACTACTCGTCGCAGCTCGCCCACGACTGGTTCGACGAAGACGCCTTCCTCGGCCTGTCCCGGCTGCGCGGTGTGCAGTGCCGCAGCCCGCACGCCGAGGCATTCATCATGGACAAGGCTCGACTGCAATTCGGAAGGGATCCGCTCACATGAAGGTGTTGGTCACAGGTCACCAGGGCTACCTCGGTACGGTCATGGTGCCGCTCCTGCGGGCCGCGGGCCACGACGTCGTCGGCCTTGACAACGGCTACTTCGCCGATTGCATCCTGGGTGCCGCGCCAGCCGAACCGCCCTGTCTGGCAGTCGATCTGCGGGATGTCACCGTCGATCAGTTGCGTGGCTTCGACGCGGTCGTCCATCTGGCCGCGCTGTCCAACGACCCGCTCGGTGCGCTGGCTCCGGACATCACCTACGACATCAACCACCACGCGTCGGTGCGGCTCGCGCGCCTCGCCAAGGAGGCCGGTGTCGGGCGTTTCCTGTACGCGTCGACGTGTTCGGTCTACGGTGCCGCGGGCGCCGACTTGGTGACCGAGGACGCCGAGTTGAATCCCATCACGCCCTACGCCATCAGCAAGGTCCGTGTCGAGGGCGACGTCGCGGCGCTGGCCGACGCCGACTTCGTGCCCGTATTCCTGCGCAATGCCACGGCTTTCGGATTCTCGCCGCGGCTGCGGGCCGACATCGTGCTGAACAATCTCGTCGGGCACGCCGTGCTCACCGGTGTGGTGCGGGTGATGTCGGACGGCACTCCGTGGCGGCCGCTGGTGCATGCCCAGGACATCGCGCGCGCGTTCGCGACGTGTCTGACCGCGCCCGCCGACGTCGTGTCGTGCCGGGCGTACAACGTGGGCACCGAGGCCAACAACGTCACGGTCGCCGAGATCGCCAGCGCGGTCGTGGACACGGTGCCGGGCTCGACGCTGCTGATCACCGGCGAGAGCGGGGCCGACCCCCGCTCGTACCGCGTCGACTTCAGCCGCGCGCGGGACGAGCTGGACTTCGAGGCAACGTGGTCGGTCGCCGACGGCGCAGCCGAGCTCTACGAGGCATATCTGGCGAATGGCCTGACGCGCAACGCCTTCGACCAGTCGTTCACCCGGCTGAAGCGGCTGGAATGGCTGACCGCGCAGGGGGCCCTCGACGAGACGATGCGCCGTGTCAGCGCAGTTGCCTGACCAGCTGAGCCCAGCTGCCCGCGGCGGCGTCCCGGCCCGAAACGACACCGACGGGCAGCGGCCAGTCGATCGCGAGATCGGGGTCGGCGTAGGAGACGCCGAGGTCCTCGCTCGCCTCGTGCGGGCGGTCGATCCGGTAGCAGACGTCGGCGATGTCGGTGAGAGCCTGGAAGCCGTGCAGCAGACCGGGCGGGACGTAGAGATGACGGAAGTCCACATCGTCGAGGAGGAAGGACTGCTGCCTTCCGAAGGTCGGCGAATCGGGTCGCGCATCCACCAGCACGTCGTGCACCGCGCCGTGGGCGCACCGGACCAGTTTGGCTTCGCCTCTTCCCCCCCTGCCGTGCATGCCGCGGATGACGCCTCTGGCCGAACGCGACTGGGAGTCCTGAACGAACGAGGCCGCAGTGCCGGGTACGCCGATCCACTCGTCGAAGATCTCGGCGTCGAACGTCCTGGTGAACAGACCCCGCTCGTCGCGGAACGTCTCGGGCACCATGGTGACGACACCCGCCAGGCCCGACTGCTCGATGCGCACGCGGCCATGCTGCCATGAACGCGTGTCGGGCGTGTGGAGGGACGGCTCTGCGGCGCGTGCTCGACGTGGGCGCCGTGCCCGCCGCCGACCACTTTCCCCCCGCCGATCAGCCGGTGGGCCGAGGCGACGACACGCATCCCCTCGCGATGGACCTCTGTCAGGAGTGCGGTCTGGCACAGCTGGCCGATGACGACACCGTCACCGAGGAGCCACGGGGCGTGGAGCCGCAAGCGCTGCGCGACCAAGCCGAGGACGCGGTGCGCAGAGTCGAGGCCGCGGGGTGGCTGCACGGTGCCACCGTGCGGGAGTTCGGTAGCCCCCACGGCGGGACGTGGTTGCCCCTGCTCGCCGAACGCGGCTTCGCGCCTGCCGGGGAGACTGCGGAGGTCGTGCTCGACTGCTTCGGCATCATGCACGAGCCCGATCAACGGGACGCCTTCGCGCGACGTGCCGCGGCCACCGCGCCGGGTGGAGTGCTGCTGTTGCAGTATCACTCGCTGTCCGCGATCGTCCGGCAGGGTCAGTGGAATGCCTTGCGGCACGGCCATTTCGCGTACTACTCGCTACCCGCCTTGACGCGGTTGCTCGACGACGCGGGAATGCGGGTCGTCGCGTGCTGGCAGTTCGACCTGTACGGCGGCACGGTGCTATTGGCCGCCGTACACCGGGACGACGAGCGAGCGAACGTCCCCGATGCGATCGTATCGGCCACGCGGGTCGCGGACTCCGCGCTGGCGGACCCGGCCACGGTCGGCACCCTGCAGGCAGCGGCCGACGCACACGTGCTGGCGCTTCGGTCCTGGCTGGCCGACCAACAGCGCTCGGAACTAAGGGTTTACGGATACGGCGCTGCATCGAGAGCGGTCGCGGCATTCGCCATGGCAGGCCTGAACCGCACGCTGATCGCGGGTGTCGCGGATGCCTCGGCGGCCAAACAGGGCCGCCGCATGCCGGGTACGGACGTGCCCATCATCTCGCCGGAGGAGCTGGTGGCAGCCGACCCCGATCTGGTGCTGCTTACGCTGCCGGACCTTCTGTCCGAGGTGTCGAACCGTTACCCGGAGCTGGCTGGTCGCTGGGTGACCGACGACGACCGTATCGCCACGCGGAGTGAGTGAAGACGAGGCTTCTGCGGGCCTGCATGGTGACGGCGCCCAGCCAGCCGATGAGCCTGTCCAGGTTGCCCATCCGCCATGCACCGTCACGGGCGATCCTGCGGGTCAGCTCGACCTGCTGACCGAACTGCGCGCGCACCGAGGTGAAGGCCGTCGCGCCCTCCGCCGAGATGCGAAAGGCCGCCATGGGATCCGGCTGACCGACGAAGTCGCCGCGCTGTAGCAGCCTGGTCCACAGCTCGAGCTCCATGGGGTAGAGCAGATCACCCTTGAACCCGCCGACCGCGGTGAAGTCGTTGCGGCGGAACGTCACTGCCGCAGACGGTCCGATCGGGTTGCCGCCGCTGCGCACCACGTGGCGGACCACGGTGCGCCCGTCGTGCCTGCCCGTCAGGCGGCGAAGACCGGTCGAGCGGCGCAGCGGGTGGCCTGCGTCGTCGAGCAGGTCGACCTTGCAGGCGACCAGCGCCACGTCCGGGTTGTTGATCAGGATCTCGGCCTGATCCTGGACGCAGGTCTTGTCGATCAGGTCGTCGGCGCACAGCAGCTTGATCAGTGGGGCCCTGCACAATTCGACGACCCGGTTCCAGTTGTCGGGCATCGAGAGGGTGCTGTCATTGCGCACCACCCGCAGGCGGGGATCTCGGTTCTCCTGCATCGCCTCGTCGAGGATTCGGCGGGTGCCGTCGGTGGTGTTGTTGTCCAGGACGAGGATCTCCATGTCCTGGTACGTCTGAGCGAAGGCAGCGTCCAGCGTCTCGCGTAGGTGCTTCTCGGCCTGGTAGGCCGGGATGCAGAGCGAGACAGCCGGAATGCGCTTCGTCGACACGTTTTCCCCCCGTTTGGTCGCCTCGCCTGCCTCTATCGCTTCGAGCGGTGCCATGGCCTGGCCGTGCGTCGACTGGTCGTCAAGACCGCCCCCAACGTGATGGCGCCGGCCGCATGAAGCGTAGCAACGGATTCGCCGACATCGCCGAGCTTGGTCTCGCCTGCCTCGACCACGAGGATGGCGCCGTCGGTGGCGGCACCGACGATCGCCGCATCCGCCGCGTCGAGGATCGGGGCCGCGTAGACCACCACGATGTCGAACTCCTGGCGCAGTCCTTCGAGGACCTTGGGCAGGTTGCCGGTCGACAGCAGTGCGGTGGCTGTGGTGCCCGCGGGCACCGTGCCTGCGCCGAGGATGTGGATCGACGGCGAGTTCCACGTCGGCAGCCGCTCGGCGACGGCGATGGTCATCTCGGGCTGGCGCAGCAGGTCGGCGAGGCCCTGATGGCTGGTGGGCACTGCGGCGAAACCCTTGCCGGTGCGCATGTCCGCGTTCACCAGCAGCATCCGGGCGCCGGCCTCACTGGCGGCGCGACCGAGGTCCACCGCCGTCGCGAATGCCGCCTCGGGGGTGCGTGCACCGACGACCGTGACGACGCGGCCGCTCTCGGCGACCGACATCCGCAGGCGGCGAAACTCCTCGACGCGCTGATCCCCGTCGGTCCAGGAGACCGACGCGTCGTGCGTTGGCTCGGCGAGTACCGGCACACCGGTATTCTCGATGCTGCCTGCCGAACCCACCCTGGTGTCCAACCGATCTCGCACCAGCGCGGCGATCAATCCGACGAGTAGCCCTGCGAGAGCACCGAATACCAGGTTCATCAGGGTGCTCGAACCGGTCTTGGCGGCGACCTTGGCCGCCTCGACGATCGTCAGGTTGGTGAACGGGTTGCTCTGCTGACCCGAGTTGCGCAGCTCGACCTCGCCGACCATCTGGACGAACTGCCGTCCGGCCGAGTCGGCCATCCGGCGTGCCTCGTCGGGATCGTGGTCGGTGACGGTGATCTCGATGAGCGCGGTCTCGGGCTCGGCGGTCGCGGTGATCTTGCTCGCGACGTCGTTGGCCGCGACGTTGAGTTGCAGGTCGTCCACGACGCGTTGGGCCAGAACGTCACTCGTCACCAGCGCGGCGTAGGAGAGGGCACGGTCCTTGGTGAACATGCCGCACTGGTAGGCCTGTTCGATCGAGCCCTCGGCGCAGGTGCCGACGAGCACGCGCGTCGAGCTGTGGTAGGACGGCGGGCTGAGCGCGGACACCGCGCCCGCGCCGATGACGCCGACCAGCACGGCGATCGCGATGATCGGCCAGCGCCTGGCAATCAGCCGGGCGAAGTCGACCAGTCCCGCCTGGTTGGCCGTTTCGTCTCCCGCGGGCGCGGCCAATTCGTGGCTACTCCGATGCATGGACATGTGGGTACTCCTATCCGTCCGCGGACGCGGGTGTCGAGGCGAGGTCCGCAGTTCCGAGTGGATTCACTGGGTCTGAAGGGGGTGCGTCGCGAAGGCGAAACACCTTGTATATGAGGGGAATGCAGTTGGCTGCCGTGGCCAGGCAGCCTCCGACGGCGGCTCCGACGGCGCCGTGGACGTGGCCACCGACTGCGATGGCCGAGATGAAGGTGAGCGCGAAGGCCACGCCGACCTTGGCGACGAACCGCTCGTCGCCCTGGGCCTGCAGCACGGCGCTCAGGGCCGCGGCGAGCACGGCGAACGGAATGCCGAGCACGAGCACCGACAGTGCCCGGCCCGCGTGGCGGTACTCCTCGCCGTAGATCAGGGCGCACAGCGGCTCGGCGACGAAGAAGCCGACCGGGGCGACCACGACGAGGACGGCAGGCAGCAGGACGGCCAGACGCAGCCCCACCCTTCTGGCCTGCTGCGGGGTGGCCCGCGCGGCGGGCGGCAGCACCGTCGAGGCCAGGGTGCCGGGGATCAGGATCAACGGACTGGTGACTCGGGATGCGGCGGCGTAGAGGCCCGCGCTGTGAGCACCGGCGAACGCGGAGACGAGGAACGTGTCCAGGGTGGAGATCTGAGCCGTCACGTTGTTGACGAAGAACGCGAACGAGTTGCGGAACACCGTCTTCCACGGCAACCGGGTGGACACCTGGACGACGCGGCTTCGGAGGAAGTGGGTGCTCTGCAGGTAGCCGGCGAGCGCGCCGATCAGCTGGGCCAGCGAGTAGGCCCACAGGGCGTGGACGTCGCCGACCACCAGCGCGATGAAGACGATGAACTGCACCCCTCGCCGCAGGAGGATCGACGACGACGGGATGATCTTGGAGTCTGCCGCGATCGGCACGCTGAGCCGGTACTCGACGCATCTGTCGACCGCGACCGACAGGATCAGCGCGGTCAGGCTCAGCGGAATGAGGTTCTCCGCCGAGAGCCCGACACCCACCGCGAAGGCGAGCACACCGAAGGCCCACGTGGTGATGGTGGTGTAGCGCAGCGCCGAGGCGACCATCACGTGATCCTCGCGCGCAAAGGATTTCGAGATCAGCGTGGACAGGCCGAAGTCGGTCACGGTGAACAGCACCATGCAGAAGCCGATGATCGCCGACGTCATGCCGATGTCGGACGGCGTCACCGCCCTGGCGAGCACGATGACGTTGATGGCCTGCAGCACGTTCGCGAGGATGCGTGCGGACAGGATCGAGGCGAACTGGGCGTTCATGTGGTCCGCACGGTCTCTCGGATCCGCCGCAGCGCGAACGGCGGCCAACTGACCGCGGCGCCCGCGAGCAGCACCGCCTTGGCGGCACGGTTCGACTGTCCCGCCAGCATCGAGCGGCGGTAGAGCCCGAGGCTCGCGCTCTCGGCGCGGATCTTGATCTTGTGCGGCACGTCGAGGTGATCGGCGTAGCCGTCGGGGCCGAACTCGGGAAGGCCCTTGCCCCGGCGGTCGTGATTGCACACCGCGAGCCCGATGTTCGTACGAACCTTCCGCATGCTGGAGGCGTTGATGCCGCCTGCGTGGAACGTGTAGTCGAGCACGTGTTCGTCGACGTTGGCGAGCTTGCCCGCCTCGGACACGCGAAGGAACAGGTCCCAGTCCTCGGCGACGCCGTGGTCCCAGTAGCCGCCGACGGTGTCGAGCGCGGATCGGCGAATCATGATGGAGGGGTGGCACATTGCGTGCTGGCCGCGGATCAGGGCGTCGACGATCGCGTCGTGCTCGAGAGGAAGGTGCGACACCGATTCGGGCGCACCGTCGATGATGCGCCGGATCTGGCCACCGAGGAGCACGACGTCCGGGTGAGCTTCGAGGTATTGCACTTGCGTGCGGAACCTGCCAGGCGCGGTGAGGTCGTCGGCGTCCATCCTGGCGATGAAGGGGGCGGATGCGGCGGCGATGCCCTCGTTCAACGATGCGGCCAGCCCCTTGTTGGGACGCGAGATGATGCGGACGCGGTCGTCGTCGGCGAGCCGTTCGACGACCTCGCGGGTGTCGTCGGTGCTTCCGTCGTCGATGATGATCAGTTCGAGAGGGGTGGAATCGCTTTCGAGGACACTGAGGGCGGCCGCGGTGACGGTGCGTGCGGCGTTGTATGCGGGCAGCAGCACGCTGACGACGGGCGCGACCCTCTCATCGGCCACGCAGGACCGCCAGGATGAAACGCGCGTTGCCGAACAGGTAGCGGCGCCAGAGTCGCCTCGGCTCCGACATCAACCGGTAGGCCCATTCGAAGCCGGAGTTCTGCACCCACTTGGGCGCTTCGCGCACGGAGCCCGCGACGAAGTCGAATGCGGCACCCACTCCGACGAAGACGCCCGGCAACCGCTCGGCAAGGGCTGCCGCGGCGAAATCCTGCTTCGGGGTGCCGAGACCGATCCAGACGATGTCCGGCTTCGCCCTGGCGATCCGCTCGATGCACTCGTCGTTCACCGTCTCCTCGACGGGGCCGAACGGCGGCGCGTAGGCATCGACGATATTCACACCGGGGTAGCGGGTGGTGGTCTCGTCGACGAGCTTGGTCAGTGTGTCATCGGTGGCGCCGAGCATGAAGTGGCGCAGGCCGCTGCTGCGCCCGTGATCGAGGACCTCGACGAAGAAGGAGGGGCCGCGCACGCGGCCCACCTTCTGGGGGTGCCTGGCGCGGTTGCGCATCGCCCACGCGACGGGAGCGCCGTCGGGAAACGTGAGACCAGGGCCGCCGAACAACTGCCGGTACTCCTGATCTTGGCTGGCCAGCGCCACGCAGTAGGCGTTGGACAGGCGCACCACCAGGCTCTGGTCGGACGATTCGGTCGCGATCGTGATGACGTCGCGGACGGCGGTGTCCATGTCGGTCACCTCGAAGGGGAGTCCGCCGATCAGGACGGACTCGCGGGGGCTTCGCAGGTCGAGCTCTTTGAAGTCAGTCACCTTGGCCTCGTGGACGTTTGCCATTTTACTGCCTCGCAAATTGTTTAACTCTGTGGCCGGAACCGCAGCAAGGTGAGCTTCTGATCCGATTGCCTCAGCTGTTGTGTGGTACCGGCTCACGTCAATGTGTGCCAGGCTCACAGAATTAACCTGTTCTTGCACTACTTCACTGGTGTTTATACACGATCAAGAGTTGCCTGTATATCCGAGCGCAGATCTTACGACGTGATTCGTACCACTGGTATGTTTTAAGAAATCTACCTCGAATCGCAGATTTAGCAAACTCTTGCTACGGTGCGGAGGCGGCGGGAGGTCGCTGGAGGCAGCAATATCTATTAGCAGCAATATCTATTAACAGCGACGTCAGCAGCCTGGGGGCCGGGACGCGCGGTCGAGACGCGAGGGAGGTGAGGGGTGAACGACGAGCTGAACGGGTGGTCAGGGTCGCGGCGGCGCCTGGTACGGAGCCGACACGAACCACCCCGTCACACCTCTGATGGCGTGTCGCACCGTCCCGTCCGTCTCGTTGCGCAGCACGCACGTGCAGCCGACGCCCGGCGGCACGGCGAAGTCGCGATCGCTGGCCGTGATACGGCCCGGACCCGAAAGCACCTTGGTGGTAACGCCTTCGGCTCCGATGACGGACGGAAAGATCGACGGACCGTCCAGCGCCAATCGCAGCGAGTAGGCGCCTGCGCTCGCGTTCAGCACCGCCTCGTCCTGAACGCCGCCATTCGCGGCGATGAACCGATCGACCTCGAACCCCGTGCTGGTGTTGACGACAAGCCCTCCGGAGTCGGGGCCCTGATCCACCGCGGTCTGATACCTGGTCCATCGCGAGCTGTTGATCGTCAGCGCATCACCGCGGACGAACCGCACCGAAACCGGACCCTTGGCCACTCTGAGGAACCTGCAGCCGCTCACGGTCACCGACGCGGGCCCGGTGTTCCCGTCGCCGATCAGAAGGTCTTCACCGCGGATGCGCTCGAAGTTGATGCCGTGCAGGGAAATCGACCTGGTCTCGTTGCCGTACAGCAGCACGCCTCGGCCACAGCCGGAGAAGTCGCCGCCCACCCACTCCATGGTCTCGACACCGTTCTCGACGATCACCGCGGTGTCACAGTCCCACGCGCTGCAGTTGCGCAGGCCAAGCGGCGAGGTCGGGGCGAAGTCGCTTCGGGGAAACAGCCAGCCGGTTCCGTTCTTACCCACGCTCACCCCGTCGTATCCGCCGTCCCAGCCGGATTCGTGCCGGACGCCGACGCCGTGACCGAGCAGCGAGATGTCCGACACCGAGAACCTCGAGGCGAGCTTGACGCTCAAGCCCACCAGAGCCGGCTGCTTCTTCGTCGCCGTGAGAGTGAGACCTGAGATGGCCCAATCGGACAAGTACTCGTCGCCGCCCGGCACACCGTGGGCCGTGACGGACGGTTCCGTCCCCTCGTTGCGGAGTACGGTGACACCGCGTCCCGATCCTCGGACGTTGACCCGGCCCTTCGTCGGCAGCGTCATCCCGAGGAAGCCGAACTCACCGCCGGGCAGCACGACGTCGGCGCCCACCTTGGCCGACTCGGCGATCGCCGCATTCAGGGCGTCGGTGTTGGCCTTCGGGCCGGCGCCTGCCGACAGCTTGGCCACCACGCTCCTGGCGCTGACCTCGACCTCGACCGAGTCGGCGTCGGCCCGGCTGCATGCGGTAGCCGCCGCGGCGACACCCGCACCGACCGCTGCGGCCGATGCCATCAGGAGTCCACGCCTACCCCTGTCGAATCCGATGGCATCGCTGGAATTACGAGGCGACGGCGCGTCGGCTGATGTCACGTGGATCCTTCGGGCTCGGGGGCATGACAGCGACATGCTCTTTGCCGAGGACCATACTTCAGCAGTAACCGAGGAGTTGACCCCATGTTGATGCAGCTGCGTGGCGCCGCGCCATGGATCGTCGGGTTGGCGGCCGCAATGGTCGCAGGCGCCGCAGTCGCCGTCTCCCCGCTGTTCCTTGCCGCCGAGGTGCTGCTGCTGATGGTCCTCGCCGCCCTGCTCTATCCGGGTAGCCGCTGGCAGCTCGCGCCGCTGACCGTTCTCGTCATCTCGCCCGCGATCTTCCTCGACGCGGCAGGCGAACCCCTCCCCAACGGGGATGCCGTCCAGAAGGTGCTCTTGATCATCGCGCTCGGCTGCCTGGTGTTCACCGCCGGTCTGCGGTGGTCGGGGGTGGGCGCGGCCGCCGTCTCGGCGCTCGGCGTCGCCTTCCTGGTGTCGATCTTGGACATCGGTGGTGCCATCGACGTCGGCGCGGCCCTCGCGAGCCGTGCGTTCATCGGCTACTCGCTGCCCTGGATGTTCCTCTTCGTCGACTGGCGCAAGGTCGGTGTGTCGCGGGGGCTCGGCTTCATCACCAAGCTTCCGCTGCTCTGCGTGGTCGCGGGCATACCACTCCAGATCGCCGGGGTGTCAACCGTTTTCACCGTCGAGGCCACGGGTGTGCCGAGGCTGGAGGGTGCCTCGATCCCGGCGCACCTCGCGTTCCTGTCCCTCGCTGCTCTCGCCGCGGGACTGTGCCTGCTCGGCCTGCCCGGCGTCGACCGGAATCCGCGGACGTACCTCTGGGTCGGCCTGAACCTCGTCATCCTGACGGCCACCGCGACCCGTGGCGGGATCGGCGTCGGCGTCGCGCTGGTGTTCGTCTTCATCGTGCACGCACTGCTGTTCAGCCGGTCGACGTCGAACCGTGCGCGCAAGGGTGCGTGGGTGGCCTCCGCGATCGCGATCATCGCGATGATGGTGGCCGCACCCGAGCTGATCCGACGCAGCATGGGCAACAGCTACGAGGGCACGTTCAACACCTCGGGGCGCGACCAGGCGTGGGACTTCTTCTTCGGCCTGGCCAGTCAAAGCCCTACCACCGGTAAGGGTTTGGGCTTCGCGACCATCGCCGTCCAGATGTACGCGCCGCCGCACGTGCAGAAGGAGTTCTTCGCCCCGCACAACGAATACATCCACCTGCTGCTCGACGGCGGCGTCCTCCTGCTCATCGCGATGATGACGATCATGCTCGTGCTGTTCTTCCTCGCCGCCCGCGCGCACCGCGGCACGGTGCGCTGGGTGATCGCCACCTTCGCCGTCGGCTTCATGGGTTACTCGTTCACCGACAACACCTTCTCCACACCGCAGTTCACCGTTCTGGTGGTCATGCTCCTCGGCATCCTGGCGGCCAATCCGGCCGCACCGAGACGCGCAGGCGCGGAGGTGCCATCGACTCGGACTCGGACTCGCCCCGCAGCCGTGCCGGCGGTGACGACGGGGCCGACGTGACCTCGTCGGGGGAGCCGTCCTTCGACGAGTCCCGACGATTGCAGGACAGGCTGCACGAGCTGATCCCCGGGGGCGCCCACACGTATGCCCGTGGCTCCGACCAGTTTCCGGAGTTCATCACGCCGGTGCTGGTGCGTGGCCGGGGCTGTCGGGTGTGGGACGCCGACGACAACGAATATGTCGAGTACGGCATGGGCCTGCGGTCGGTCACGCTGGGGCACGGGTATCAACCAGTGGTGGACGCCGTCACCAGGACGATCGCCGACGGGGTCAACTTCAGCAGGCCGTCGATACTGGAACTCGCTGCCGCAGAGGACTTCCTGAGCCTGGTACCGGCGGCCGACATGGTGAAGTTCGCCAAGAACGGATCCGACGTCACCACCGCGGCGGTGCGGCTCGCCAGGGCGGTCACCGGGCGCAACCGCGTCGCCGTGTGCAACCAGCCGTTCTTCTCCACCGACGACTGGTTCATCGGCACCACGCCGATGAACGCGGGCATCCCTTGCACCGACGCCGCACGCTTCGACTTCAACGATCTCGAGTCGTTGTCGACGGCATTGGCGGGCAACGACATCGCGTGCGTCGTCATGGAGGGGGCAACCGCGCTCGCCGAACCGGCGCCCGGGTTCCTCGAGGGCGCCCGCCTGCTCTGCGACAGGCACGGCACACTGTTGGTCTTCGACGAGATGATCACCGGGTTCCGCTGGTCGGCGGGCGGCATCCAGGCCCTCAGTGGCGTCGAGCCCGACCTGTCGTGCTGGGGCAAGGCGATGGCCAACGGATTTCCGCTGTCGGCCCTGGCAGGTAAGCGCGAGCACATGGAACTCGGCGGGCTGCGCACCGAACGGGACAGGGTCTTCCTGCTGTCCACCACGCACGGCCCCGAGACGGCCTCACTGGCTGCGTTCCGTGCCGTCGTGCACGCCTACCGGACCCAAGACCCCATCGGAAGGATGGAGCACGCCGGACGGTTGTTGGCCCTAGGCGTCGAGGAGGCGGTCGCCGAGTTCGGCCTCGACGACTACGTGTCCGTCGCGGGCCGGCCGTCGTGCATGATCTTCATCACTCGCGGTCCCGACGGCGCGCCGTCGCAGGCGTACCGCACGCTGTTCCTGCAGGAGATGCTGCGCCGCGGCGTGCTCGGCCAGTCCTTCGTCACGTCTGCCGCGCACACCGACGTCGACGTCGACGCCACGGTGGCCGCGGTGCGCGGAGCACTGCCCGCCTACCGCCAAGCCATCGACGCTGGGTCGACCGACGGACTGCTCGAGGGGCGTCCCGTGGCGCCTGCGCTGCGCCGCACTGCCGCGCCGCGGTTACTCCGCGGCGCGGGTAGCGGGATGAATCGCTATCAGTCCTAGGACGCTGCGGCGTTTGCACAACGCCGCGAGCTCCCCGTACGCCTTCTCGCCGAGCAGCTCGGTGAGTTCGGGGGCGTAGGACTCCCAGACCTGACGAGCACCGACGTGGGCGTGGGGGTCTCCGGTGCAGTACCAGTGCAGATCGGCGCCGCCCTCGCCCCACCCACGCCGGTCGTACTCGGTGATGGTGGTGCGCAGAATCTGCGTCCCATCGGGCCGCTCCACCCACTCCTGGCTGCGCCGGATCGGCAGCTGCCAGCAGATGTCGGGTTTCATGGTCAGGGGTTCCACGCCGAGCTTGAGCGCCTTGGAGTGCAGTGCGCAGCCGATGCCGCCCTCGAATCCAGGCCGATTCAGAAAGATGCAGGCGCCCTTGTACTTTCGCGTGCGCAGGTTGGGCTTGTCGTCTTACTCGTCCATCTCGAGGTAGCCCTTGCGGCCCAGGCCCTTGTCGCGGAACTGCCAGTCGTCGTCGGTGAGCTGTTTGACCGCGTCGTCGAGTCTGGCCACGTCGTCGTCGTCGGACATGAAGGCGCCGTGGCTGCAGCAGCCGTCGTCGGGACGGCCCGCGACCGTGCCCTGACACGCAGGCGTGCCGAACACGCACGTCCACCGCGAACACAACCAGGTGATGTCCGCGGCGATGACGTGTTCGGGATTGTCGGGGTCGTAGAACTCAACCCATTCTCGGGCGAAGTCCAGCTCCACCTCACCTCGATGCGATCCGCTCACGGAATGCAACGGTAGACCCGATAACGTGGGTCTCGTGCGATTGGGCGTTCTCGACGTGGGCAGCAACACGGTGCATCTGCTCGTCGTCGACGCCCGGCGAGGCGGCCACCCGACTCCGATGAGCTCGACCAAGGCGTCGCTGCGCCTCGCCGAGGCGATCGACGGCTCGGGAAAGCTGACCCGCAAGGGCGCCGACAAGCTCATCGACACCATCGACGAGTTCGCCAAGATCTCCGCCAGTTCGGGATGCGCGGAGCTGATGGCGTTCGCCACGTCGGCGGTTCGTGACGCGAAGAACTCCGAAGAGGTGCTGGCGCGGGTGCTTGCGGAGACCGGCGTGGCGCTCAAGGTGCTCTCGGGTGTCGACGAGTCCCGGCTGACGTTCCTCGCCGTCCGTCGCTGGTACGGCTGGAGTGCAGGCCGGATCATCAACATCGACATCGGCGGTGGCTCGCTGGAGTTGTCGAGCGGGGTCGACGAGGAGCCCGACGTGGCGCTGTCGCTGCCGCTGGGCGCAGGCAGGTTGACCAGGGAGTGGCTGCAGGACGATCCTCCCGGGCGTCGCCGAGTGGCCATGCTCAGGGACTGGCTGGCGACGGAGATGGCCGAGGCGGGTGCCGAGGTGCTCGACGCGGGCGCTCCCGACCTGACCGTCGCGACCTCGAAGACGTTCAGATCGCTGGCGCGACTCACCGGAGCGGCTCCCTCCGGCGCAGGACCGCGGGTGAAGAGGACACTGACAGCTGCAGGGCTTCGTCAGCTCATAGCCTTCATCTCTAGGATGACGACGGCTGACCGAGCGGAGTTGGAAGGGGTGAGCGCCGAGCGGGCGCCGCAGATCGTGGCGGGCGCGTTGGTAGCTGAAGCGAGTATGAAGGCCCTTGGGATCGATACCGTGGACATTTGCCCCTGGGCGTTGCGAGAAGGGTTGATCTTGCGGAAACTCGACAGCGAAGCCGACGGGACCGCCCTGGTTGGCACGTCGGCAGGTCTGGCGCGAATCGACAAAGCGGCAGCCAGAGGTACGAGACGATGACTGATTCAGACGACACGCACACGCGACCCATCTCGGTGGCGGAGCTGCTGGCCAAGAACGGCACCATCGGTGCGCCGCCGGCCGGCGGTCGCCGCAGGCGTCGGCGCGGCAACAGCGATGCGGTGACCGTCGCGGAGCTCACCGGTGAGATACCGATCATCAACACCGGCTCGATGCGGGTCGTCAAGGAGCCTCCCGTCGAAGAGCCTCCCGTCGAAGAGACGCTTGCGCCGCCGATCGAGGAACCGGTCGAGGAGCCGCAGGCCGAAGAGGCCGAACCGGAACCGGAACCAGAACCGGAGCTCGAAGCGGAACCGGAGGGCCAAGCGGAGCCGGAGGCCGAACCGGAGGCCGAAGCCGAACCGGAAGCCCAAGCCGAAACCGAGCCGGAACCCGAACTCACCGAGGCGGAGCTGGATTACCAGGCCCACCTCGAGCAGCGCGACGTCGATCCGAACCCCATCGACTTCACCCCGCCACCGCGTCGGCCCCAGACGGGGTTCGCGGCTCAGCCGGGCGGGGCCGAGCAGATGAGCCCCGACCCCGTGATCGACGACGACGAGGACGGAATGCTGGACCTCGGGCCGGACGTCGACTTCAACGAGGTGCTCGACAAGCACGCCTCGGACGACGAGGGCACGCAGCGCCAGGACGTGCCGTCCTACCTACGGTCGAGCTCGGACACGCTGTTCGGCGGCCAGTCCGTCGCCGACGATCTGGCGAGGCGCGGACTCCAGCCAGGGCCCGAGGACATCGATCTCGGCGACGACGAGGCGGAGGAGCCGAGGAAGGCGACCGAGCCGACGGCACCGGAGGGCTCGGCCTTCGTCAGGGGTGTCTGGGTCGTCGTGCAGTGCGTGCTGGCCGTCGCCTTCGGGGCCGGTCTGTTCATCGCATTCGATCAGCTGTGGCGCTGGAACATGATCGTCGCGCTGGTGCTGTCGGTGCTCGTGATCCTCGGTCTGGTGGTCGGCGTGCGTGTGGTGCGCAAGACCGAGGACATCGGAAGCACGTTGATCGCGGTGGCAGTCGGCGCGTTGGTCACGTTGGGACCCCTGGCACTGCTGCAGTCTCACTGACACGTCAAACTGATCCCTCAGTGCGCCCCGCCATCAAGGTCGGTCTTTCGACTGCCTCGGTATACCCGTTGAGGACCGAGGCAGCCTTCGAGTACGCCGCCCGTCTCGGGTACGACGGCGTCGAGCTGATGGTGTGGGCGGAATCCGTCAGCCAGGACATCGCGGCGATCGAGCGGCTGTCCGAGAAGTACTCCATGCCGGTGCTGAGCCTGCACGCGCCGTGTCTGCTCATCTCGCAACGCGTCTGGGGTGCCGATCCGATCTCCAAGCTCGACCGAAGCGTCCGCGCCGCCGAACGACTCGGAGCGCAGACGGTCGTCGTGCACCCGCCGTTCAGGTGGCAGCGGCGTTACGCCGAGGGTTTCTCCGATCAGGTCGCCGCGCTCGAGGAGTCGAG
The DNA here is from genome assembly GCA_025963385.1 of Mycobacterium sp. Lineage (GTDB taxonomy): Bacteria > Actinomycetota > Actinomycetes > Mycobacteriales > Mycobacteriaceae > Mycobacterium. Next base: position 11,290 of record JAOPUT010000254.1, on the reverse strand, counting down.
CGACGTCATGGTTGCGGTGGAGAACATGTTCCCGTTCCGGGCCGACCGCATCTTCGGCACCGGCCAGCCGTCCATCTCACGGATGCGCAAGCGCGGTGGCACCCCCGGAATAGCCGTGTCGGCCTTTGCGCCGTCCTACGACCCGCTGGACGGCAATCACGCGCACTACACGCTCGACCTGTCGCACTCCGCGACCGCGGGGACCGACGCCATCGACATGGCGGGCCGGATGGGCGTCGACGGGCCGGACGGCCTGGTGCACCTTCACCTGTGCGACGGCAGCGGCGCATCGACCGACGAGCACCTGGTGCCGGGTCGCGGCACTCAGCCCACCGTCGAGATCTGCCAGATGCTGGCGGCCGGCAATTTCGCTGGCCACGTCATCCTCGAGGTCACGACGTCGGGCGCGCGGACGGCGGCCGAACGCGAACAGTTGTTGACCGAGTCGCTCGAGTTCGCGCGAACCAACCTTCTGCGCTAGGGAATTGGAGATTTCGTCTTGACCGGATCCACGTCGTTCACCGATGCGATGGTGCTGACACCCGTGCCGTCGGACGACGCCGCGGGGGCTCGCGGCGTCTTCGGCGCCGAGCTCAACGAGCACTGGACGATCGGGCCGAAGGTGCACGGTGGGGCGATGCTGGCGCTGTGCGCGAATGCGGCGCGGACGGCACTCGGCGGGGACGCGGGAATGCAGCCGATCGCAGTGTCGGGAAGTTTTCTATGGGCGCCCGATCCGGGACGGTTGACGGTGGTCACCACCGTCCGCAAGCGGGGGCGCCGCGTCAGCCTGGTCGACGTGGAGCTGAACCAGGGGGAGCGCACAGCCGTGCGCGCGGCGATCACGCTCGCAGATCCCGAGCACCACGTCCCTCCGCTGCTGTCGGTCAACCCCGTGGTGCCCCTGATGACGCCGGAACCGCCGCCCGGCCTCGACCCGATCGGGCCGGGGCATCCGATGGCCGACATCGTGCACCTCGCCCACGGCTGCGACATCAGGCCGTCGGTCGGCACGATGGGCCCGCGCGCCGACGGAGGGGCGCCCGTCATCGAGTACTGGGTACGGCCGAAGGTGGGCACGCCCGACGTGCTGTTCGCGCTGCTGTGCGGGGACATCTCGGCGCCCGTGACGTGGGCGGTGAACCGATTCGGCTGGGCGCCAACGGTTCAGCTCACCGCCTACCTCCGTGGCATGCCTGCGGACGGCTGGCTGCGGGTGATGTGCACGACGATGCAGATCGGCCAGGACTGGTTCGACGAGGACCATCTCGTCGTCGACTGCGAGGGTCGCATCATCGTGCAGTCCCGCCAGCTCGCTCTGGTGCCGCAGGCACAGTCGTAGCTCCCGCTGCCGGGCGTGCAATGCTTGCGTCCGTGGCGAGAATTGCGATCATCGGTGGCGGAAGCATCGGCGAGGCACTGCTTTCCGGGCTTCTGCGCTCGGGCAGGCAGGCCAGGGACATGGTCATTGCGGAGAAGCATCCGGACCGGGCGAAGTACCTGTCAGAGACGTACTCCGTGCTGGTGACGACGGTCGCCGACGCCGCCGAGAACGCGGCGTACGTCGTGGTCGCGGTGAAGCCGTCGGACGTCGAGAAGGTGATCGGCGACATCTCGGCGGCCGCCGCGCGGGCGGAGAACAGCAGCGCGGAGCAGGTGTTCGTCACGGTGGCGGCAGGCGTCACCACCGCCTACTACGAAGCCAACCTCCCGGCGGGATCTCCCGTCATCCGGGTGATGCCGAATGCTCCCGTGGTCGTTGGCGGAGGGGTCAGCGCGCTGGCACCGGGCCGCTTCGCGACGCCTGAGCAGCTCAAGGAGGTCTCGGCGATCTTCGATGCCGTGGGCGGGGTCCTCACGGTGCCCGAGTCGCAAATCGACGCGGTCACGGCGGTCTCGGGCTCGGGGCCTGCCTACTTCTTCCTGATGGTCGAGGCGCTCGTCGACGCCGGCGTCGCGGTGGGACTGCCGAGGGCCGTGGCGACCGAGCTGGCGACCCAGACGATGGCTGGCTCTGCCGCGATGTTGCTGGAGACCCTCGACCACGCCACCCCGTCGGGGGACGGCGCAGCGGGCACGGCAATGGACACCAGCCCTGCTCAGCTGCGCGCCACCGTGACGTCGCCCGGCGGCACTACCGCCGCTGGTCTGCGGGAATTGGAGCGGGGCGGTCTGCGCGCCGCGGTAGCGGAGGCCGTCGTGGCCGCAAAAACACGCTCTGAGCAGCTAGGAATTACATCAGAGTAGTTCAAGAATTTCTAACGGATTAGCCCACACCCGTCGCAATAACCCCAATGGCCACGCTATTCTCCCTGAGGTATGCGCGCTCCTGCGCCAGCGGTGGGGAAGCCGTTGGACAAGGCGTGCCTGATTGATTGGGTTGCGATGACGTCTATGAACGGGCCATCTTCGCGGGATTCCGCCGGCGGCAAATCGGCGCGCGATGGCTCCGGCGGTGAGCCTCCACGCCAGCAATTCCTCACCGTCGCGGAAGTCGCGAGCCTGATGCGGGTGAGCAAGATGACGGTCTACCGACTCGTTCACAACGGCGAGCTGCCCGCGGTGCGGGTGGGCCGGTCCTTCCGCGTGCATGCCAAGGCCGTGCACGACCTCCTGGAGACCTCGTACTTCGACGCAGGCTAGGGGCGTCGGCTCGGGGTCGACCATCCAGCCGTTTTCGTACCTCCGGGCCAGCCGGGTAAGGTGACGAGTCGGTTCTCTGGGCACAAATGCCCGGAGATGTCATAGGTAGCGGAGTTCATGGGTTCAGTCATCAAGAAGCGGCGCAAGCGCATGTCGAAGAAGAAGCACCGCAAGCTGCTTCGTCGCACACGGGTGCAGCGCAGAAAACTCGGTAAGTAGCCCCAGGCTTCTCCCGCTAGGCTGGCCCGATGGATTCGACGGGTCGGCCTCCTCAGAAGCCCGGGCAGGGCGCCGGACAGGACTCCGGAGCCGCCGACTCCCAGGACGTGGTGCAGTACCCCAAGGTGGTGCTGGTCACCGGTGCATGCCGATTCCTCGGCGGTTATCTGACTGCCAGGCTCGCGCAGAACCCCATGATCAACCACGTCATCGCGGTGGACGCCGTGACGCCGAGCAAGGATCTGCTTCGTCGGATGGGGCGCGCCGAGTTCGTGCGCGCCGACATTCGTAACCCGTTCATCGCCAAGGTGATCCGCAACGGCGACGTCGACACGGTGGTGCACGCCGCTGCCGCGTCGTACGCGCCTCGGGCCGGCGGCCGGGCAGCGCTCAAGGAGCTCAACGTCATGGGCGCGATGCAGTTGTTCGCGGCCTGTCAGAAGGCGCCGTCGGTGCGTCGGGTGATCCTGAAGTCCACTTCCGAGGTGTACGGATCGAGTCCACGCGACCCCGTCTTGTTCACCGAGGACGGCAGTTCACGCCGGCCTCCCGGCGAGGGCTTCGCCCAGGACAGCATCGACATCGAGGGCTATGCCCGCGGTTTGGCCCGTCGGCGCCCCGACATCGCGGTGACCATCCTGCGGCTGGCCAACATGATCGGGCCCGCAATGGACACGGCCCTCTCGCGGTTCCTCGCCGGGCCGGTGGTGCCGTCGGTGCTCGGCCACGATGCGCGCCTGCAGCTGTTGCACGAGCAGGACGCGCTCGGTGTGCTCGAGCGCGCGACGGTGGCAGGCCGTTCCGGGACGTTCAACGTGGGCGCCACCGGCATCATCATGATGTCGCAGGCGATCCGCCGATCGGGTCGGGTGCCGCTTCCGGTACCGAGATCGGCATTGTCTGCCGTTGATTCGCTGATGCGCGCCACCCGCTATACGGAGCTCGACCGCGAGCAGCTGAACTACGTCAGCTACGGCAGGGTGATGGATACCGCGAGGATGCGGAAGGACCTAGGTTACAACCCGAAGTGGACGACGGCGGAGGCTTTTGACGATTACGTACGCGGTCGAGGTTTGAAGCCGATCCTCGATCCGCGGTGGGTACGCTCGCTCGAGAGTCGGGCCATTTCAGCGGCGGAGCGTTGGGGGCGTTAGTCTTGTTCTTTAGGGCGGGGAGAAGGTAGACGACGTGGCGGGCGAGTCCAAGGCGAAAGTTATTCCGCTGCACTCGAATTCGAGCCGGGCATCGGCTCAGAGGAGGGCAGCGGCACGTACCGAGGGTGCACGTCGACATCCGTCGCTGCTCGAGGACCCCGGTAGTCGTGCGTCGGCTGAACAGATCGCCGCCGTCGTCCGCGAGATCGATCACCGCCGCGGCGCCGCGGGCGGTGGGTCCGCCGTCGACGAGGGCCCCAACGAGGTCGCCGAGCGCATCGCTTCGGTCGCCGAGTTCCTCCGCAAGCGGATGTCCGGGGACTACGTCGTCGACGAGTTCGGGTTCGACAAGCACCTCAATGAAGCTATCTTCCTGCCTTTGCTGAGAGGACTCTTCCGCAACTGGTTCCGAGTCGAGGTCAGCGGTATCGAGAACCTGCCGGAAACCGGCGCGGCGCTCGTGGTCGCCAACCACGCCGGCGTCCTGCCGCTGGACGGTCTGATGGCCTCGGTCGCCGTGCACGACAACCACCCCGCCCACCGCGATCTCCGCCTCCTCGCCGCCGACATGGTCTTCGACATGCCCGTCATGGGTCAGGCCGCGCGCAAGGCCGGCCACACGATGGCCTGCACCGCGGACGCCCACCGCCTGCTGGCCGCAGGCGAGCTCACCGCCGTGTTCCCCGAGGGCTACAAGGGCCTGGGCAAGAACTTCCGGGACCGCTACAAGCTGCAGCGTTTCGGTCGCGGCGGGTTCGTCTCCGCGGCACTTCGCGCCGGCGCGCCCATCGTGCCGTGCTCGATCGTCGGGTCCGAGGAGATCTACCCGATGATGACCGACGTCAAGTTGCTGGCCCGACTGTTCGGCCTGCCGTACTTCCCGGTGACGCCGCTGTTCCCGCTCTTGGGTCCGCTCGGATTGGTGCCGCTGCCGTCGAAGTGGCACATCCAGTTCGGCGAGCCCATCTCGACCGAGGACTACGACGAGTCAGCCGCCGACGATCCGATGGTCACGTTCGAGCTGACCGACCAGGTGCGCGAGACCATCCAGCAGACGCTCTACCAGCTGCTCGCCAACCGCAGGAATCCCTTCCTCGGCTAACTACGAAGTGGCCGCCGAGCTTTGCCCGGCAATCATCCGCTTCATCGCGGCATCACGTCCCGCGGCGATCTGCGCGGTGACCTCGTCGTGCTCGTCGGTGTTGGTCGACTCGCCGAACAGAGTCACGATGCTGGTCAGCACCGGGTTGCCGTCGTCATCGGTGACCTCGCCGCGCACCTCGGTGATGATGGCGCCGTGCGACTCGATGACCGAATCCAGATATGAGTCGAACCACAGCTTGTCGCCGACCACGATCGGGCGGTGGAACACGAGCTTCTGGTCGCGGTGCAGCACCCGCTCCATGTTGATCGGCACGTCGAACTGGTTGAAGATCTCGTTCTGGACCCGGCGCCCCGCCACGGCCACGAACGTCAGCGACGCGATGAGGGCGCCCTGGCCGCACTCCGCGGCGGCCGCCTCCTCGTAGTGCGCGGGGTGCTCGTCCTTGACCGAACGTGCGAATTCACGCACCTTCTCGCGGTCCACCGTGAAGTAGTCGGGGTACCTGAAATGGGTTCCGATGATGTCTTGGGCGATGCTCATGGTCGGTTCGGCTCCCCGCTCGGTCCCTGGATTCCAGCGGCGCCGAGCCTATCAGCGCGCGCTCAGCCGCCATTTCCACGACGGGAAACGACCGCGGCCAGCGCGCCGCCCGCCGCGCCGAGCGCCAACGCCGACGGCACCCCGATGCGTGCGGCCTTGCGTGCGGTGCGGAAGTCACGGATCTCCCAGCCCCGCTTGCGAGCAAGGTCGCGAAGCGCAGCGTCTGGGTTGATGGCGACGGCGGTGCCCACCAGCGACAGCATCGGCACGTCGTTGATGCTGTCCGAGTAGGCGGTGCAGCGGCGCAGGTTCAGCCCCTCGCGGATGGCTAGCGAGCGGACGGCGTGCGCCTTGCCTGCGCCGTGCAGGATCTCGCCGACGAGGCGACCGGTGAAGACGCCATCGACCGACTCGGCGACCGTGCCGAGCGCTCCCGTCAGCCCGAGCTTGCGCGCGATGGTGGCCGCCAGTTCGTACGGCGTCGCGGTGACGAGCCACACCTGCTGGCCCGCATCGAGGTGCATCTCGGCGAGCGCTCGCGTGCCCTGCCAGATCTTGTCGGCGATGATCTCGTCGTAGATCTCCTCGCCGACCTTGGTCAGCTCGGACGTCGGCCTGCCCTCGATGAAGGCGAGCGCCTTGGTGCGCCCGGCGGCGACGTCGTCGCTGTTCTCCTTGCCGGTGAGCTGAAACTTGGCTTGCGCGTACCCGAATCGCGCCAAGTCCCCGTACGTGAAGTACTTCCTGGCTGCCAGACCACGGGCGAAGTGCACCAGCGAGGAACCCTGCACCAGGGTGTTGTCGACGTCGAAGAAGGCGGCCGCGGTCAGATCGGGCGGCGGAGGCTGGGTGTCCGACGCCTCGTCGTCGAGTATCTGGTCGACGGCTTCGGCTTCTTCACCGATAGCGGGACCAGCCACGCGATCTGCCTCAGCCCCTGACTCGGACACCCTTCAACAGTAGGGCACGGGATACTCGGAGTCGTGAACCATGTTCGGAGGGCAGAACCGGAGCGACCGGGGACTCGCCAGGTGTTGCTGTTGACGAGGGCCGGGTGCAGCCTCTGCGAGAAGGCGAGGTCGGTGCTCGACCGTCTGGCCGAGGAATTCGGCTTCGAGCTGTCGAGCACCGACGTCGACGCCGCCGCGGCGGCCGGGGACGGTTCGCTACGTGCCGAGTACGGGGATCTGCTGCCCGTCGTGCTTCTCGACGGCGTTCAGCACAGCTACTGGGAGGTCGACGAGCCGCGGCTGCGGGCCGATCTGAGCGTCCGGCGGGCGTGAGCGCAGCGACCGGGGGATGAGCAGCGCTAATTTGGTGGGCGGGCTGGTACACGGCTATCTTCGATGACGTTCCTTGGGCGAGCGAAGCGACGGGGAGAGGCAGGATGGTGACGAAGCCATGAGCGTTCTTCTCTTCGGCGTCTCCCATCGCAGTGCCCCGGTCTCCGTGCTGGAACAACTGAGCACCGACGAGTCCGATCAGGCCAAGATCGTCGACGAGGTGCTGCAATCCGCCCTCGTCACCGAAGCCATGGTCCTGTCGACCTGCAATCGTGTCGAGATCTACGCGGTGGTCGAGGCGTTCCACGGCGGACTCTCGGTCATCGGGCAGGTGCTGTCCAAACACTCGGGCATGTCGCTGGGCGACCTCACCAAGTACGCCTACGTCCGGTACGCCGAGGCCGCCGTCGAGCACCTCTTCGCGGTGACCAGCGGCCTGGACTCGGCAGTGATCGGCGAGCAGCAGGTGCTCGGCCAGGTCCGCCGCTCCTACGCCTCCGCCGAGGCACATCAGACCGTCGGGCGCACCCTGCACGAGCTGGCGCAGCGCGCGCTGCAGGTCGGCAAGCGGGTGCACTCCGAGACGGCCATCGACGCCGCGGGCGCCTCGGTCGTGTCCGTGGCGCTGGACATCGCCGACCGGAAGCTCGGCGGCGCTGGGAGTCCCCCCGCTGACGGGGGACGCGATTCAGGGAGTAGATCCGGCCTCGCCGGGCGGTCCGCCGCCGTCGTCGGCGCCGGGTCGATGGGATCGCTGGCCGCCGCACACCTGGTGCGGGCGGGCATCGGCAGGGTCCACGTCGTCAACCGCTCGCTACCACGCGCCGAGCGACTCGTCGAGAACCTGCGGGCCCAGGGCGTCGATGCGCACGCGTTCCCGTTCGACCACATCCAGCCCGTGCTCGCCGACGCCGACGTCGTCGTGTCCTGTACCGGCGCGGTGCGGCCGGTGGTCTCGCTCGCCGACGTGCACCGCGGTCTCGCGCACGGCCAGGAGCCCAAGCAGCTGGTGATCTGCGATCTCGGCATGCCCCGTGACGTCGACCCTGCAGTAGCCGGTCTGCCCGGTGTCTACGTGGTCGACATGGAACGGATCCAGCGCGAGCCGGCCGCCCGCGCTGCCGCATCGGATGCCGAAGCGGCCCGCTCGATCGTTGCCGCCGAGGTTGCCAACTACCTTGCTGGACAACGGATGGCGGAGGTCACCCCCACCGTCACTGCCCTCCGGCAGCGCGCCGCCGACGTCGTCGAGGCGGAGTTGCTGCGGCTGGACAACCGGCTGCCCGAGCTCGAAGCGGCACACCGCGACGAGGTCGCGCGGACCGTGCGCCGTGTCGTCGACAAGCTGCTGCACGCCCCGACCGTGAGGGTCAAGCAATTGGCCAGTGCGCCTGGCGGTGACAGCTACGCCGAGGCGCTCCGCGAGCTGTTCGAGCTCGATCCACAGGCCGTCGACGCGGTCTCCGGCGGCGAACTACCCATCATCACAACAGATTTGGCGGCAGGCGACGTGCGGCTGGATATCGGCAAGGCCGAGTAATCACTTGGCACATACGCGCGATACGGCCATCCGGATCGGCACCAGGGGCAGCCTGCTGGCTACTACCCAGGCCGGCCTGATCAGGGATGCCCTGCTGGCCAAGGGCCACGCCGCCGAACTCGTCATCATCTCGACCGCGGGGGATCGCTCGCAGAAACCGGTCGCCGACATCGGTATCGGAGTGTTCACCGCAGCACTGCGTGACGCGATCGCCGACGGAAGGGTCGACGTGGCCGTGCACTCCTACAAGGATTTGCCGACGGCCGTCGACGACAGGTTCGTCATCGCGGCCATCCCGCCACGCGAGGACGCCAGGGACGCCCTAGTGGCGCGCGACGGCCTCGTGCTGGGGGAGTTGCCAGCCGGTTCGGTGATCGGCACGTCGAGCCCGCGGCGGGCAGCGCAGCTTAGAGCACTGGGTCTCGGTTTGGAAATTCGCCCCCTAAGAGGCAACCTAGACACCAGGTTGAACAGGGTAAGCAACGGTGATTTCGACGGCGTCGTCGTCGCCCGGGCGGGACTGGTCCGCATCGGACGGCAAGATGACGTCACCGAGACTCTCGAGCCGGTGCAGATGTTGCCAGCACCAGCTCAAGGTGCGCTCGCGGTGGAGTGTCGCGCGGGCGATACCGAACTCGTTGCGCTGCTGGCGGAGATGGACCATTCCGACACGCGCGTCGCAGTCACCGCGGAGCGAATCCTGCTCGCCGAACTCGAGGCGGGGTGCTCCGTGCCGGTGGGTGCGATCGCGGAAGTGGTCGAGTCCATCGACGAGGAGGGCAACATCTTCGAGGAGCTGTCGCTGCGCGGCTGCGTGGCGACGCTGGACGGATCCGATGTGATCCGTGCGTCCGGAATCGGGACACCCGATCGGGCCCGGGAGCTTGGCCTCTCGGTCGCGGCGGAACTGTTCGATCTGGGAGCGCGGGAACTGTTGGATCAGCGGACGACAGAGCGGGAGTGAAGGATGACGACCCGAGGGCGCAAGAGCAAGCCCGGCCGCATCACGTTCGTCGGTTCAGGCCCCGGTGACCCGGGCCTGCTGACGACGAGGGCGCGCACGGTTCTGGCCAACGCGGCACTGGTCTTCACGGACCCTGACGTACCCGAGGCGGTGCTCGCCATAGTTGGCTCCGAGCTGCCGCCGACGTCAGGCCCGGCGGAGGCTGCACCACCCAGCAATGACGGGGCCGACGGGGCGACGGCCGAAGCGGCCGCCGCGGCGGCCACCATCCCCGGCGGCGCCGATGTGCGCCCCGCACTTGGTGATCCGACCGAGGTGGCCAAGTTGCTCGTGCACGAGGCGCGCACCGGCGTCGACGTCGTGCGACTGGTGGCGGGCGACCCGCTGTCGGTCGACTCGGTCATCACCGAGGTGAGCGCGCTGGCGCGCACGCAGGCGCACTTCGAGATCGTGCCAGGGCTTGCCCCCGGTACCGCGGTGCCGACGTACGCCGGGCTGCCGCTCGGCTCGTCGCACACCGTCGCCGACGTCCGTGGTGACGTGGACTGGGCCGCCCTCGCGGCGGCTCCCGGCCCGTTGATCCTGCACGCCACCGCAACCCACCTCCCCGAGGCGGCGCGCACCCTGATCGAGTACGGGCTGACCGAGACGACCCCGTGCGTCGTGACCGCGAATGGCACGACGTGCCAACAGCGTTCGGTGGAGTCCACGCTCGCGGGTCTGCTCGACAAGGCGACCCTCGCCGGCGCCGATCCCGCGGGTCCGCTGGCCGGGCCGTTGGTCGCCACCATCGGCAAGACGGTGTCCAATCGCGCCAAGCTGAACTGGTGGGAGAGCCGGGCGCTGTACGGCTGGACCGTGCTGGTGCCCCGCACCAAGGACCAGGCTGGCGAGATGAGCGACCGTCTCATCGGCCACGGCGCGCTGCCCATCGAGGTGCCGACCATCGCCGTCGAGCCGCCCCGCAGCCCGGCGCAGATGGAGCGCGCGGTCAAGGGTCTGGTCGACGGACGTTTCCAGTGGGTCGTGTTCACCTCGACCAACGCGGTGCGTGCGGTATGGGAGAAGTTCAACGAGTTCGGCCTCGACGCGCGTGCGTTCTCCGGCGTGAAGATCGCGTGTGTGGGGCAGGCCACGGCCGACCGGGTTCGCGCGTTCGGCATCAACCCCGAGCTGGTGCCGTCCGGTGAGCAGAGCTCGCTGGGGCTGCTCGACGAGTTCCCGCCGTACGACGACATCTTCGATCCGGTGAACCGAGTGCTGTTGCCGCGCGCCGACATCGCCACCGAGACGCTGGCCGAGGGCCTGCGTGAACGCGGCTGGGAGATCGAGGACGTCACGGCGTACCGGACCGTCCGCGCGGCACCGCCACCGGCGCAGACCCGCGAGATGATCAAGACCGGCGGGTTCGACGCGGTGTGCTTCACGTCGAGCTCGACGGTGCGCAACCTCGTGGGCATCGCGGGCAAGCCGCACGCGCGGACCATCGTCGCGTGCATCGGGCCCAAGACCGCCGAGACCGCAGCCGAATTCGGGCTCAGGGTCGACGTCCAGCCGGAGACCGCAGCCGTGGGTCCGCTGGTCGAGGCGCTGGCCGAGCACGCTGCGCGACTGCGCGCCGAGGGCGCACTGCCCCCGCCCCGCAAGAAGAGTCGCCGGAGGTAGCGGGAGCCCGCATGCCCACTGTCCCCGACGGTCTTCCCGCAAGCGGGTCATCCATCCGTCACCGACCTCGCCGCCTGCGGTCGACACCGGCCATGCGCAGGCTGGTCGCGCAGACGTCGCTGGAGCCGCGGCACCTGGTGTTGCCGATGTTCGTCGCCGACGGCATCTCGGAACCGC